>DAOTWV010000120.1:0-2072 GCA_034435695.1 Anaerolineales bacterium
CGCGCCGTCTCGGAGAGAATCTGCGCCCCCAGAGAGATGTCGAGCGGGACTCCCCCGCGGTTGGTGACCGTCACCGGAAGGGTGAAGACCGCCCCAGGGGAGACGCCGCGCCCGCATCCGGGACAGGTCTGGCCGCGCCACTCGCCGCCCGTCAGGGCGGCGGGGGAAACGTCCACTCCGTAATCCCCGGCGGCCACCTGCACGGCGCGAAAAGCATCCGGCAGGCCAGCGCCCTGCGTCATCGGGTCGTTGTGCAGGTCATCGGCAGTGGAACGCAGCAAATCGGCGGCTTCCTGCCAGTCGGGGTAACGTCCGTGCGCCTGGTAGAAGGCCTGATAGGCCAGCGCGGCAATCCCGCTGACCATCGGCGCGCTGCGGCTGGTGCCGTACCAGTGGACGTAGCCCAGCGTGCCGTTCACCGTGCCGTTGAGGGCATACGCCCCCGAACCGGTCATGCCGTTGGAAACCAGGTCCAGCGGACGCGCCCCGCCGGCATCCGGCCCGCGCCCGGAGAAACTCAGGATGTCCCCGTAGTTGACGCGCGAGGGCAGCGTGACGGTCTCGTAGGTGCCCACGAAATTGAGCGTGCCGAACTGTGAGGCCGCGCCCACGTTCAGGCCAGTGGCCGGGCTGGGGCTGATGAGCGTGCCGTACCCCGAACCGCCGTTGCCGGAGGCATGCACGAAGAGCGGCGATTGCGCGCCGTAGTCCAGGTTGAGTTGGGTCAGGAAGCGCGATTCCCAATCCCAGCCGGTGTTGACCACCGCGCCGTCGCCGTAACTCATGTTGACGATGTGCGGCTCGTCGCCGCTGCCGGGCACGCCGTCCAGCCCGACGATGGTGAACAGGTATGCGGATTCAATCGCTCCGCCGGCATACACGTTGCCAATCGGGATGATTTTCGCGCCCGGTGCAGGCCCCTGCACCAGCGGCCCGTAGGTGGTGGTGTAGAAGGAAGCAACGCGCGGCTCCGGCACGAAGATGCCGCCGTCGTTCCCCACGGCGGTGCCGGCCACCATCGAGCCGTGCCCGCCGCCGGAAAGGTACAGGTCATCCAGCATGAAGGTGACCAGTTGCCCGGCGGGCGGCACGGGCGCAGAAGCGCTGTACACGGCCAGCGCGCCCGGCGGCGGGTTGACGCCATCCGCAATCCAGGTCAGCAGTCCGGCGGAGAGGTCGGGCACGCCGTCGGCGGTCACGTCCAACGCGGCCACGGGGGCGGATTTGTCCACGCGCGTCTCGAAGACGCCGTCCAGGTCTATGTCCAGGTACACGCTGTCGTACTGGCCGGCGATGTGGTCATCGGAGACCAGCAGGGGCGCGCCGCCCAGGGCGGCATCGGGGTGATAGCCCAGGTAGTAGGTTCCGCTCTGGCTGGTGCCGGGCGCGGTGTACACGCTGGAGGCGTTGAGCGGGTCGGTGAAGGTGAAGACGCCGGAGCCGCTGACGGCGTGGGAGGCGTTGACGAACCAGCCCCAGTTATCCGGCCAGGCGCGGCCGGAATCGGCCAGGTAATCCCCCAGCGAGCGGTCGTCGAAGGCAATCGGCCAGCCGACGTAGGCCTGCGAACCGCTGGAAGTGGCGGGCTGCACGGCGTAGCGTCCCTGCAGGGCGGGATTGCCGAAGTCCACGCCCGAATCGATAATGGCTATGCGCACCCCAGAGCCGTCCACGCCGTAGGTGTTCCAGGCGGCCTTGACGCCCTGCACGTCGTTCTCGTACCAGTCGGCGGGGGCTTGCGGGGCGGTGCGGGAGCGGTGCGTCAGTTGGGCGGCCTGCGCCTGAATAGCGGCGATGCGCTCCCGGCCGCGCAGAGACAGGTCGAGCGTAGCAGTAATGGTATGGGCAGGGTCGGGCTGGGGGATTTCCAGAGAGGGCGCGCCCAGGGCAACGTGCAGCAC
Organism: Anaerolineales bacterium; assembly: GCA_034435695.1. Lineage (GTDB taxonomy): Bacteria > Chloroflexota > Anaerolineae > Anaerolineales > DRKV01 > DRKV01. The sequence goes on from DAOTWV010000120.1 coordinate 1,902, forward strand.
CCCCGGAGCGCTCTGCACCCCCTGCGGGTCGGCGGCGAAGCCGGCCCACAGGGTGAACGCGCCAAACTGACGGTGGTAAGCCTGTCCCTCGAAGAAGGCGCTCAGGTCGGCATCCGAAGCAGCCAGGACGCGCACCCACGGGCCTTTCGTTGCCGCCAGCCTCTGACCGCG
>DAOTWV010000121.1:0-1960 GCA_034435695.1 Anaerolineales bacterium
GGACAAATGTGCCCTGAGGGGGGAGGGGAGTGAAAGCGGAATGTTGCCCCACCCCCACCCCTGACCCTCGCGAAGCATACCCGCAGGGTGCTCCCCCGAGGGGGGAGGGGAATTTGTGTCCATTCGTGTTTATTCGTGGACTTATTCGTGGACGCGTTCGATGTGCGCGCCCAGGGCGCGGAGTTTTTCGTCTACGCGCTCGTAGCCGCGGTCAATCTGCCCCACGTTGCGGATGAGGGATTCGCCTTTGGCGGCCAGGGCTGCCAGCACCAGCGCCATGCCGGCACGGATATCCGGGCTTTCCAGGTTCTCCCCGTACAGGCGGGATGGTCCCTGGACGATGGCGCGGTGCGGGTCGCACAACACGATTTGGGCGCCCATGCCCACCAGTTTGTCGGTGAAGTACATGCGGCTGGGGTACATCCAGTCGTGGAACAGGATGCTGCCTTTGGCCTGGGTTGCCACCACAATGGCGATGCTCATCAGGTCGGTGGGGAAGGCCGGCCAGGGCATCACGCTGATTTCGGGGATGGCGTTCCCCAGGTCGGGCTGGATTTCCAGTTTTTGTTCGGCGGGGACGAGGATGTCGTCACCTTCTACTTCCCAGTGGACGCCCAGCCGCCCGAAGACCAGCCGAATCATGTGCAGGTATTCCGGCCCGGCGTTGCGGATGCGGATGCTGCCGCGGGTGACTACCGCTGCCCCGATGAAACTGACCACTTCCAGGTAATCCGGTCCGATGGTGAATTCGCCGCCGTGCAGCCGCTCTACGCCCGTGATGTGCAGCGTGTTGGAGCCGATGTTTTCGATGTGCGCGCCCAGCCCGTTGAGGAAGTGGCACAACTCCTGGATGTGCGGTTCGGAGGCCGCGTTGCGGATGATGGTTTCGCCGCGTGCCAGGACGGCAGCCATGATGGCGTTTTCGGTGGCGGTGACGCTGGCTTCGTCCAGCAGAATATCGGCGCCGCGCAGGCCGTCGGCGCGGAAACGGAAGGCTTTTTCGGCGCGGTTGTACTCGGCCTGTGCGCCCAGGGCGCGCAGCGCCAGGATGTGGGTGTCCACGCGGCGGCGGCCAATCACGTCCCCGCCGGGGGGCGGCAGAGTCAATTCGCCAAAGCGGGCGGACATCGGGCCGGCCAGCAGGATGCTGGCGCGGATGCGGCGGGTGATGTCGGGGTCCAGGTCGGCGGGCTGGATGTGACGCGCCTGCACCCGCCAGGTGTTCTCGTTCAGGGTGGCGATTTCCACGCCCAAACTCTCGAGCAAGGCGCGCATGGTGCGCACGTCGCCGATGTGGGGGACGTTGTGCAGGATGACGGGTTCATCGGTCAGCAGGCAGGCCGCCAGCAGGGGCAGGGCGGCATTCTTGTTGCCTGAGGGGGTCATCTCGCCGTGCAGGGCATATCCGCCCTGAATGCGGAAGGATTGCATGGGGGTACTCCTGTTTTGTGAATGATGTCGGGATGCCGGGTATTGTACCGCAGAATGTGCCGGGGTAGTCTTCCCGCATAGCCGGGGGAGCACGAAAAGGTTGTTGGTGATTTTGTTCCCATCTTCCGCAAGCGAGAGTATCCTTACGGCACACGGAGCCACAGGGCGCACAGAGAAATCATTGCCACACATCAAGAAAACACAGACGGGCTTTGCGCTATCACCAACACATCTTGAGTGCTCCCCTAGCCGGGCAGCAATGCCAGCCAAATTTGCCCGTATGGTATCCGTAGATTTTTTTCTGTTCTATCGGCGTAATCTGCGACATCTGTGGATGAATTGGCCCATATTGGGCATTGCTGATATCCGGGGGCAGATTTTGCCGCTGCCAATTTTGAACCTTTTGCGGCATCACTGCGACTATAGAAGTGCAGCCCTGAAAATCCCACAAGACTCACCTGATATTTCGCTTGTATGGCGGCTGCATACGGTCTATTCTTTTTTTCTCTGGAGGTATGTAATGTTCAAA
>DAOTWV010000122.1:0-2088 GCA_034435695.1 Anaerolineales bacterium
CGGGGGCAGGGCGACAGCCCCCAGGGGAGCGGCCTCCCCCCGCAGGATATCCATCAAGAGCGGGCCGAAGAGCACCACGGCAATGGGGGAGAGCAGAAACATTGCGGCCATTTTCAAGAGGCGGTCTACCAGCAGAGACAGCAGCCCCAAACCTTTTTTCTCCGTGAAGCGCAGCAAACTGAGATAGCGCACCGTATCACCGCCTACCGTGGAGGGCAGGAAGTTGGAAGCAAACGCCCCCAGAAAGACGATTTTGGCCGCCGTCCAGTATGGCAGGGGAATTTCTCCCAGGCGCAGCACCATCCACCAGCGCCAGGCATTGCCCAATTGCGCCCCCAGGTAACACCCAAAAGCCAGCACGGGGACCCACAGGGGCACGCGGCGCACACTCTCCCAGGCTGCCCCCCAATCCTGCCGCGCCAGGAGAAAGCCGAAGAGTATCAGTGAAAGCAGTGTTCCCAGCCACTGAAGGGTGCGTTTCTTGCTCATCGTGAATCTCCAGCATGTTGCAGGATACGCATTACAGCCGTGGCCACATGCTGTCGTGCCAGGGCTGGGGATACTTCTCGCTTTGGCAGGCGTAGACGGTATACCGGCACACGCTGACTGATGCGGTACAACAATGCCCGTTCACGCGCCCGCCAGGCGTCAAGCCAGGAATCCACATCCGGGAGTACATTCCCTTTGCGCATCAGGGTGAGAAAGTGCCGCGCCTCGTAAAAATTCATCTGCAGCAACGCATCGAGGGGAAAATCCCCCGGCGAAATGGGCAACACCTGTGGGGTGGAGATGGCGGCGCGCTCCAGCACCACCAGCGCACCGACTTGCGCCTGCATGTCCACTGGATGTCCCGGCCACAGACGCCCCAAATCCAGACGCACCGGCCATTTGATGTTTTCTTTGCTCCAGGCGCGTATACGCCCAAAGCATTCCAGACGCACCCGCTCCCAGGGAGACAAAGTTGCCTTTATCTGTGGAACCCAGCGTAGCAGGGAGCGGTACAGATGGGCGCGGGTCAGGTAGGCCAGGCTTTCCCCTTCCGGGCGCAAGAAAACGTAATCATCGGCGTGCAATCCCCACCTCGGGCCGCCTTCGTCCAGCAGGAGCGAGGTGGTGGTAGTTTTCCCTGCACCACCATGCCCCGTCAAAATCAGGCTGCGCCCATCGTGGGTGACTGCGCCAGCATGCAACATGAGCACTCCCTGCCGTGCAGCCAGGTAACGCAACGATGGGTGTACCAGCATGTGGTGCACCATCGGGATAGCCATGCGATTACCATGCACATCTATGGTGACCATGCGCTCATCCATCTGTATGCGATACCCCCAACGCGCCAGCCCTTTGTGAACGTGCAACGTGTACCCCGCGGGCACAGAAAAAGCAGCCGCGAGGGTGAAGCGCAGCCTTACCTGCGGAAGAGCCTCTGGCAGGACGTCATCCACATGCCGGGCATACTCAGCCGTGAAAAAACGCTGCACGTCAGACGAATTGCTTTCCACCCGCACCCCCACTACGTCATGAAAACTGGCAACAAGCGTCATGTCAATGGCTCCTCGGAGAATGTGGAAACAGGCTGCATTCCCTGCAATACGGCATCGTACGCAGCAGCAATATGCTCCAGGTCAAAATGGCGGGCATGTTCGCGGCTGGCCACCCGGAAAGCCTGCAAGCGGTCAGGGGAACATAGCAAGGAACGAAGCCTCTCAGCAAAGATGGCCTCATCCTGGACGGGGCACAAAAATCCGTTTTCTCCATTCCGCACCAGGTCGGCAAAGCCGCCGATATCCGAGACCACCAGCGCCAGCCCCGTCGCCAGCGCCTGCACGCCCACGACCGGCATGCCCTCCGAAAGCGAGGGCATCAGCAGGATATCGGCCTGCCGCATGTGTTCCACCACGGCATCGGGTGAGACCCAGCCTGGCATGGCAACGCGTTCTTCCAGTCCCAGGCGCGCGATTTCGGCTTCGACCTCTGCTCGCTGCGGGCCATCGCCCACCACCGTGGCCGTCCAGGGCAGGTCACGTACCCGCCCCAGAATGCGCACCAGCCCAGGGACGTTCTTCTGCGGACTGAGCCTCCCGGCGAACA
>DAOTWV010000123.1:0-9283 GCA_034435695.1 Anaerolineales bacterium
CGGCACCTGGCGCACAGGCCAAAGAATTGCAGCCAGTGCTCCTGAACGTCGTAGCCGCTATCATCGGCAACCAGCCGGGAGAGGCGGGTGATGAGTTCGGCATCCCCAGAGAAGTACTCCACCCGTCCACAGGAACGACAAATCAGGGGGTGCTGGTGTCCATCCACGGCTGCGATGAATGCCTGACATCCATCCGGGCGGTGAATACGTTGCACCAGCCCCAGCGATTCGAGTTTTTCCAGGGTGCGGTATACCGTCACCAGCCCAAGGCGGGGGTAACGCTCGCGGGCACGCGCGAAGACGGCAGCAGGTTCGAGTACACATTCACTGCTGGCAATGGTTTCCACTACAGCCCGGCGGGGGGCGGTCAAACGATAACCGGCTTGTTGCAGGCGCTCCAACCACAAGGTGACCGTGTTGGCTTCGGCAGGGACAATGGTCACATCTCACCCCATCTTGTACCCAATCTGACGCAAGAAGCCCTTGCGCCAGGCGATGTCTTCTTCGTCCTCGATGCCCAGGGGGGAGCCGCCGTCAATCACGCCCAAAATGCCGCGCCCCTGGTCGGTTTCGGCAATGACGACTTCGGTGGGGTTAGCCGTTGCACAAAAGATACGCGCCACCTCCGGCACGGCTTTGATAGCGTTCAGCACGTTGATGGGGTAGAACCCTTCTCCCAGGAAGAGGATGAAACTGTGCCCGGCACCAATGGCCTGGGCATTTTTTTGTGCCAGGGCAATCATGGCTTCATCCGTGCCGCTCCAGCGTACCAGGCGTTTCCCGGAGGCTTCGCAAAACGCCAACCCAAAGCGAATGCCCGGGACGGTGTTGACCAGCGCTTCGTGTATGTCTTCCACGGTTTTGATGAAGTGCGATTGTCCCAAAACGAAGTTGATTTCTTCCGGTTTTTCGATACGAACAGTTTCCAGGTGCATGGTTTTGCCTCCAGGATTATGGCTTGTCAATCAAGATGACGCCTTCTTCTGCGCCCATGGCCTTGCACTGCACGGGTTTGATGCGGAAACGCTGCCCCTCGCTGGCCCATGCCGTGGCCGCCTTGAGTACGCCAACCCCCAGGTGGCACACCGGTTCATCCGCAGTGCGCCCCCAGCACATTGGGCAGCGTTCAATCACCCACTTCCAGTGCGTTTCGTCTTCTTCCACGCGCACTTTCTGGTCGCTGACGGCATTGAAGAACTTTGCGAAAAATTCCAGGCCAATTTTGATGCGGCGTTCCAATGACCCCACACGCATGGCCATTTGTGCGGCTTGCGCCACCTTGCCAAATTGCGAGAGACCATCGGCAAAGGATTGTTCACCGGCGCGCGTGGCAAAGACCTGTGCGCCCCGTCCTCCGTACATCTCCCAAAAAGCCTGTTGAATTTTGGAGACGTATTCAAAGGGAAAGGCTTTTTCCATGTTATCCGGGGGGTAATTGCCAATCAGATGGGGTAACCCTGCAAGGTTCAGCAGGGCTGCAACCCCCTTTTCGCCCAAGATTTCCTCGGCTGAGGTCAGCACCACGCGTCCCCAGCGGTTTGGGTAGAAGTACTGTTCACTCATGCGCCCTTTGCCTCCAACCGAATGTTGCCAGGGAACGGTGCGCTATTTGGCCGTCCCCAAACATGAACACCTGGCCTGATTATACCAAGCCTTGACCGCGAACACGCCACACGAGCAAGAAAAAGAATGTAGTGGTGAGCACGATGGCCGCACCAGAAGGCACACCCAGGTAGTAGGACAGGTAAAGCCCAATCACACCAGAGAGACTGGCCACCAAAGCGCCTACCACCATCATGACCGAGAGACGACGAGTGAGCAGGTATGCCGTGGCCGCTGGGGTGACCAACATGGCAAGCATGAGGGCTACCCCTACCGTTTGTAAGGCTACCACAATGGCAATGGCAATCAAAACCAGCAACAGGTTCTCCAGCAAACGTACTGGCAGGCGTAAGGTGAGCGCCAGCGTGGGGTCGAAAGAGAGCAACAAGAATTCTTTGTAGAGCAACACCACGGCACCAATGACCAGTGTACCGAATATCAGGCTCAGCCACAAGTCGGAGGGCTGCACACCGAGCACATCACCAAACAAAAAGTGTGTCAGGTCTACGCTGTAGGTACGCCGCATGGAGATTAGTGCAATGCCGAGAGCAAACATGCCGGCGAAGATGATGCCGATGGCCGTGTCTTCCCGTACCCGCGTTCTCCGGGTGAGGCTACCGATTCCCAGAGAGACCAGCACCGCGGTGCCTAACGCCCACCAGAAAAGCCCTCCACTGCCTCCCAGCAGGTATCCTATCGCTACCCCTGGCAAAATGCTGTGTGCCAGGGCATCACCAAAAAACGCCATGCCTCGCAAAACCACATAAGCCCCTACCACTGCGCACACCACGCCTACGATGAGCACAGCCAGCAGGCCGCGCCACATGAAAGCGTACTGCAGCGGTTCCAGGAAAAAGGCACTCATACCGGTTCCTCCTCATCATCGCAGCAGGTATCACTAACAGCCAGCGTGCGCTCCGGTGCTTCCAGCAGGTGGACGTGCCCACCGTATGCCGCCATCAGGTGTTCAGCGGTGAACACGGCCTGCGCGTCCCCCAGGTGTACCAGGCGGCGGTTCAACAAGGCAACACGGTCAAATCGTTCCGCGGCCATCTTCAGGTCGTGCAGCGCCACCAGCACGGTGACTTTTTGCGCTTGCAGGGTATCCAAAATGGTAAAGACTTCCTCCTGCGAGGCGATGTCCAGGCCCCCCAGGGGTTCATCCATCAGCAGCAACTCGGCTTCCTGTGCCAGTGCTCGTGCAATGAACATGCGCTGCTGCTGCCCCCCGGAAAGTTGCCGGATTTGGCGTTTTGCCAGGTGCCGCAGGTTGACCATCTCCAACGCGGCGTATACTTTTTCCCAGTCTCGCTTCCGGGGACGGCGAAACAGGCCAATCTGGCCAACGCGTCCCATCATGACCACATCGGCTACGGTGACGGGGTAATTCCAGTCCACGTGTGCGCGCTGCGGCAGGTAAGCAATGCATACATGCCCTTCTGGTTGACTGCCAAAGACCTGCACGTTGCCGGAAGTGGGTTGCAGCACACCAGCAATGATTTTGAAGAGCGTGCTTTTTCCGGCGCCATTGGGGCCAATGATAGCCAGTCGTTCTCCTTGATGCACTTCCAGAGAGATGTCTTCCAGGGCTGCGCCACTCTCATAACGCAGGGTGACGCCTTCCAGGCGCAGGATGGGCGTCCCCTCTGGATGTGCGGCATAGGCACGGCGCGCCAGTTTACCAGTGCGGTGCAGTTCTTCCAGCATGGTGTCTTCTCCTATCGCAAGGCATGTACGATGGCGCGTACATTGTAGCGCATCCACCCCAGGTATGTGTCGGCGCCGTCTTCTGCAGGGCCAAGCGAGCCGGTGTACAGCGTGACCAATTGCACGCCAGTATCGGCAGCGACCCGCTCGGCAAGCGCAGGGTTGACCGTGTTGCCCACGAAGATAACAGGAACTCCCGTTTTTCGCAGGTTGTCTTCCAGCGCGGCCAGGTCGCGTGCTGAGGGCTGTGTCAGGGTGCTGAAGCCTGGAATCAGTGCTGCTTGTTGACTGAATCCATATCGTTTTCCAAAATATCCCCATACCAGATGGTCGCTGACCAAAATGCGGCGTTCCTGGGGGATGGAGGCCACCTGCTCCCTAATCCAGGCATCCAGGGCGTCCAGTTGGGCGGCATACGCGTCTGCACGCTGACGGTACAGTGCTGCGTGTGCAGGGTCTCGCTGAGAAAGGGCTTCGACGATAAGAGGCAGCCAGGCGCGTACATTGTTGGGGTCAGTCCAGATGTGGGGGTCCGCTGCCCCCTCAGGGGAATCGTGCGCATCCGCGTGGGGGTCAGCATCCATCTGGAGGGGGGCTATGCCCTGGGCAAGTTCCACCCTCAGGGCATCCGGCGGCAGGTTCTCCAGAACAGGTTGTAAGGAAGCCTCTAACCCCAAACCATTCAGAAAAAGGATATCGGCTTGCGATATCCGGACGGCATCCCGCGGAGCCGGAGAAAAGGCATGGGGGTCACTCCCAGAGGGAATGAGAGTCTCAAGCGCAATTTGTTCTCCGCCAACTTGCTGCACGACATCTGCAATGATGTCCGTAGTGGCAAGAACGTGCAGGGGCGCATCTGCGCCTGGGGAGGCTGCAGAGCATGCGCTCAGGAGAAAGGTGAACAGGGCAAACAATCTGGCTATACGCATATCGATATCACGAAGGCAACACGGACGGCAAGCGGAAATTGAAAATCATTTTCATTTTGGAGGCGAGATTATACCACACGCGTGGGGTATAATTAGGTGTTAGCGTCCTGGCACGCGAGCGGTACCAGGGCGTTTTTGCGACCGATATTTTTCGAGGCGCGGAAATACTTTGACGCCCGGAGAAATTCCACCAAAAATCAGGAAGAAGCAACGCACTTATGGAAATTGGAACCGTTCAACATGTAGATATCGATGAACAGATGCGTTCCGCGTATCTGGATTATGCCATGAGCGTCATCGTGGCGCGTGCCCTGCCAGATGCCCGTGACGGGTTGAAACCCGTACATCGGCGCATTTTGTACGCCATGCACGACATGGGCATACGCGCAAACAGCGCGTATAAAAAGTCGGCACGCATTGTAGGGGAAGTGCTGGGGAAGTATCATCCACATGGTGACGCAGCCGTATACGATGCTATGGCGCGCATGGCGCAGGATTTCTCCATGCGGTACCCTCTGGTGGATGGACAGGGCAACTTTGGTTCGATTGACGGCGATTCCCCGGCCGCCATGCGGTACACAGAAGCCCGCATGGGACGCATGGCTGAGGAGATGCTGGCCGATATCGAACAGGATACCGTAGATTTCAGCGATAATTTCGATGGCTCGCTGCAAGAGCCGGTGGTGCTCCCCGCCCGCCTGCCCAATTTACTGCTGAACGGTTCCTCCGGCATTGCGGTAGGGATGGCGACGAACATTCCGCCGCATAACCTGCACGAGGTCGCCCAGGCACTGGTATACGTCATCGACCATTACGATTCGCAGGACGACATCACAGTAGAGGCCTTGATGGAACACCTTCCAGGGCCGGATTTTCCCACGGGCGGGGTCATCGTTGGCTCGGAGGGCATTCGCCAGGCCTACGGCACGGGCAAAGGGCGCATTGTGCTGCGCGGCAAGGCACACATCGAGGAGATGCGCGGTGGAAGACACCGCATCGTAATCACCGAGATACCCTATCAGGTAAACAAGACCGGGCTGATTGAGCGCATCGCGCACCTGGCACGCAGTGGAAAAATCGATTCCATTTCGGATTTGCGTGATGAATCCGACCGTCGCGGCATGAGCATCATCATCGAGTTGAAACGCGGGGCGTATCCGCAAAAGGTGCTCAACCAGTTGTACAAGTACACCCCTCTGCAATCCACGTTTGGCGTGCAGATGCTGGCGCTGGTACACGGTGAGCCGCGCCTGCTTTCTCTCAAGCGCGCGCTGTTGATTTACATCGAACACCGCCTGGAGGTCATTACCCGCCGCACGCAGTTCCAATTGGATAAAGCGTTGGCACGCGCCCACATTCTTGAAGGACTGCTCATTGCGCTGGCAAACCTGGATGAAGTCATCGCCACTATCCGCAATTCTCCCGATGCCGATGTTGCCATGCAACGCTTGATGGGACGTTTCTCCCTGAGCGAAAAACAGGCTCGCGCTATTCTGGATATGCAGTTGCGCCGGCTGGCCGCATTGGAACGCCAGAAAATCGAGGCCGAACAAAAAGAATTGATGTCCCGCATCGATTATCTGCGGTCCCTGCTTGCCGACCCGCACAAAGTGCTGGGGCTTATCCGCGAAGATTTGCTGGAAGTTGCCGACAAATACGGTGATGAGCGCCGCACCATCATTGCCCTCGATATGAGCGAGGACTTCAGCGAAGAAGACCTGGTGCCCAACGAGGCCGTGCTCATCAGCATCACGCAACGCGGATACATCAAACGCCAGCCCACTCGAACTTTCCGGGCGCAAGGGCGAGGTGGCCGAGGTATACGCGGCCACACGACCAAAGACGAAGACGAAGTGGTGATGCTCTTCGCCGCCCGTACACACGATACAATTTTGTTCTTCACCAACAAGGGTAAGGTGTACTCCGAAAAGGCCTACCAGATACCAGACGCGGGCCGCACAGCACGCGGCATTGCCATCATCAACATCCTGAACATGGCCCCGAATGAAACCGTCACCGCTGCGATTGCCGTCCCAGACTTCGACGCCGCCGATTATTGCACGCTTGCGACACGTAAAGGCAAAATCAAACGCGTACGCCTGACGGAATTCGCGGCTGTACGGCCCTCAGGCCTGATTGCCATGGGATTACAAGGCGACGATGAACTGGGATGGGCGCGCCTGACCAGGGGAGACGATGATATCTTGTTGGTCACCGAACAAGGGCGTGCGCTGCGCTTCCACGAGAGCGCCGTGCGACCAATGGGGCGCCCTGCCGCAGGGGTAACCGGCATCCGCCTGCGGGCTGGAGACCGCGTAACCAGTATGGACATCGTAGAACCCAAGGGCGACTTGTTGATTGTGACCCAAAACGGATACGGCAAACGCACCGCGTTGGACGAATATCCCCACAAAGGGCGCGGCACCCAGGGCGTGTTGACCATCGACCATAAGGCGCTGCAGGACGTTGGATTGGTGGTTGGGGCACGCGTTGTCCAACCGGAAGACGACCTGACCATCATATCCACCAATGGGGTGGTGTTGCGCACCAAGGTACGGCAGATACGCCGCTATAAGCGCGCTACCCGCGGTGTTATCCTGATGAACATGCAGGAGGGTGATACGGTGGCCTCGGTGGCGCGTCTGCCTGCCGATTTGAAAAAGGCGCCCGAAAAATAGCCCCCGCTACCCTGTGTATGCCATTTGGGAAGCACCCGTGCCCCCAAATGACCCAAAATAAAACGAAACCGCCCCATGGAGTCCGGCCAAACTCCACGGGGCGGTTTCGTTTTGAGGAGAATGCACTTATCATTATAAGCAGGTTCATGAATCTAATCTGAATCCAGGTTAAGAAACAGATGAAAAAGTCCCAAAAATGGGCGGGATTCGGGCAGACGCCGAAGCATGCATTTTTCGTAACAACTCAGCCACCCACGCCCAACGATAAATCGTCGGGCTGAGCGGCCAAAGCCGGATCAATCCGGCTGGCGCCATGCAGTCGGGTTTCCCCGACTTTGGTGTCCTCAGCCGGGGAATTGATTCCCCGGCAGGGTGGGCTGAGCAGTTATCCTGAAGAAGAAATATCCGTGTATGTACAAGGTTCGAGGACGGGGGATTGTCTTTCCCGTGCGCACTTCCCCTTTGCCTGCTCTTGAGATGGCAGGCAAGGGGACACACTACGTTGGGTCCCTGCTCCTGATTTTCCTTTGCGGGAATCCATTGCAAAACTTTTTGGTGTGTGGCTGCGTTTTCACAACATGAGTATAGCAAAAAGCCCGCTTTTTCAGCAGGCTTTGTCCTTTCACTTTTGCAATGCAATGAAAAATGTCGAGTGTGCCGGACTTTCTGGCACGATTGCAGTGGGTATGGTGCGAAATTTGTGTAGCCCCATTTGCGGCATTAACGTTTGACGCCTGTTTGCACAGTGCACAGCACGCGCCTGCCGGCCTTTGGGACTACCGCAGCGCAACGGGCAAGAAAATGCGATGGCTTTGCATACTCGTCCCTGGGCGCGCCGTGTTTTTTTGCCAGAATGTGACAATGACATCTTGCAACGCATTTGGTGTATCCTGGCGATTGTCAGGATTGGCCCCGAAACGGAAGTTGAAGGCGTGTACCCCAGAGGCAAACGGTTCCCAGGATGTGCTCCATTCCCACAGGGCGTAATTCATGCCGCGCTGCTCGAAAAGCGACATCATATCGTTCATAAAAGCATCCGCGCCGGGTGACCAGCGGTGCGTGCCGTACTCGTTGGCGGCCACGCGCACCCCCGGATGCGCTGCCTGGAAGGTATCCACCGTGTCGCTGAGCAGGGTGGTCAGCCAGTTTTTGTCCACCATATCGGGCACGCCGTCCCAATCGGCATCGAAAACGCCGGGATACGTGATTCCGGTGGTGGTGGAAAGGCTATGCGTGTAGGTAAACGGCTCGTACTGGTGGATGGTGTACACAATGCGCGTATCGCTGACGACCTGCATGTACGGCAGCCAGTCGGCCGCGCTGTAGCCGTTGCCGCCAATCAGAATCGGTGTTTGCGTATCCACCTGCCGAATGGCGCTGACGATGCGCGGGTAGAGTTGATTCCAGTCGTACAGCGTGCCGCCGTAGGTGGCGTAGAAGTGCGCCGGGTCCCAATCGTCCAGCGCGATGCCGGCCGGGTAATTGCCCACCTCATTGGAATTGGGTTCACACATCAGGTCGTAGCCGATGACCACCGGGTTGTCTTTGTACCGCTGGGCGGTGTACTGCCACATGGCTACCCAGGCATCCTGCGCGGCCTGGTCTCCCCACACGCGGTTGTTGTAGTACGAGGGGGCGAACCAGCCGGTCTCCGGGTCGCTGACGGTATCTTCTCCCCAGAAAGCCCAAAACTCACTGCGTCCCGGCCCGGTGCGGGCGGTGATGACCACGTACAGGTGGGCGTTGGCGGCCATCTGGATGAGCGCATCCAGGTTGGCCTGAATAGCCGGGTCTACCTGGTATGGCGGGGTTTCAGTGAACAGGCCGGGGTGGGAGAGGTTGACGTAATTGGCGCCCAGCGCGGCCAGATGGTCGAAATCGGCCTGAGAGAAAGGCGGCCCCACCGCCCCTGAACCCAGAAAACCCTGGTCGAGGGCAGGGTACACCACGCGCTGGTAGACATTTGCTCCCCGCAGTTGGGTGCCGTTGCTCCATAAAGCCCACTTATCTTGCTGTGGACTGGACGGCGGCTGAACAGTCACCTGTGGGGAGGCCGGCCGTTGCGATGGGATGAGACCCCGCGACGCGGTTGCCTGGGTCGTGGTCGTTGGCGCGGAGACCATGCTGCACGCCAGTACCCATGCCAGGAGAACGAAGAGGAAAAAGGTCTTTTGCATGAGGCGCTCCTTTTTGCTGTTCGATTGGTGACTATTCAGTCCATGGCAAACCGTGCCCAGGAATTCCGCCGCAAAGTCACACCTGAAGCCGGAGCAATCCGGCTGTCGCCGAACAGTCAACTTTAGCCGACTTCGGTCTCCTTAAGCCGGGGAAGTCATTCCCCGGCAGGCTTCGATTGGATGAAAACGC
>DAOTWV010000124.1:0-2803 GCA_034435695.1 Anaerolineales bacterium
TTCCAGGTATTGCGCACCCGCAGCGGGATACCGGCCTCGGCCAGCGGCAGCAACGTCTTGGGATGCAGCACGCGCGCCCCGGCCAGCGCCATCGCATACGCCTGGCGGTACGAAACCTGAGCCAGCAGACGGGCATCCGGGCAGCGGCGCGGGTCGGCGGAATACAACCCGTCCACGTCCGTCCACACCTGCACCTCGGCGGCATGCAGCGCTGCGCCAACCAGCGCCGCGCTGTAATCGCTGCCGTTGCGCCCCAGGGTGGTGATTTCCCCCCGCGGCGTGGCCGCCACGAAGCCCGTCACCACCGGGATTTGCCCGGCCGCCAGCCTCGCTCCCAGATGGGTGCGCACTCCTTCGGCAGTGGACGGCCACAACACCTCCGCGGCGGGAAAACTTTCCTGTGCCACCACCAGCCCCTCGGCCGCGTTGCAGGCCACAGCCGGAAGGCCGGTCTGTCGCAGCAGCGCACCCACCAGATGCACCTGCACGCGTTCCCCCAGCGAGAGCATCCGGGCGGTCAGGCGCGGCAAGTCGGCACCTGCGCCTTGCGCCTGCGCGCACAGTCTCTCCCCCTCCGCGATGTGCGCCTGCAAGATGGCCTCGAAGCGCTGCCGCGCGGCGGGAGCGGGCAGCACCCCGGAGGCCAACTGCGCCAGACGCGCGCCAATTGCCTGTAACGTGTCCCGCCCGCGCTGCGGTGGCTGCAAGGCGGCCTGCAGCGAGTCCGTTACCCCGGCCGCGGCGGAGACCACCAGCACCAGCGGCGCGCCCTCCCGCACGGCCTGCTGTACGATGCACGTCACGTTGCCCAGCGCGGCCGGGTCGCCCAGCGAAGTACCGCCGAACTTCATCACAATCGGACGCATGGCGGCCTCTCAAATGCGTTCCAGCGCCTGCGCCAGGTCGGCAATCAGGTCGGCTGTGTCTTCGATGCCCAGCGACAGGCGCACCAGCGTATCGGGAATGCCCAGCGCCAGCCGCTCCTCGCTGGAAAGTTCGTAGAACGACATCAACGCGGGTTGCTCGATGAGCGATTCCACCCCGCCCAGCGAGGCGGCAATCAGGGGGATGGTGACCGCGTCCACGAAGCGGGAGGTGCTTTCCAGGTCGCCGTGCAGGGTGAAGGAGACCACGCCCCCGCAGCCGCGCATCTGCCGACGGGCGACGCCGTAATCCGGGTGCGATTCCAGCCCCGGATACCAGACCCGCGCCACCCTGGGGTGGGATTCGAGAAACCGGGCGACGGCCTCCCCGTTTTGGTTTTGCCGCTGGACGCGCAGCCCCAGGGTTTTGATGCCGCGCTCCAGCAGGAAGGCCTCCTGTGGGGAGGCTACTGCCCCCAACACCCCCAGCGCGCCGCGTAACCCCTGGAGGATGCCCGCCTCCCCGGCCACCACGCCGCTCAACAGGTCATTGTGCCCCGCAAGGTACTTGGTAGCCGAGTGCACCACCAAATCCACCCCGTAGGCCAGCGGCTGGACGTTGAAGGGGGTGGCAAAGGTGGCATCCACCAGGCTTTTGACGCGGTGCCGCCGGGCGACCTCGGCGAAACGCTCCAGGTCGAGCACCCGCAGGTAGGGGTTGGTGGGCGATTCGGAAATCAGCAGGCGCGTGTTGGGCTGGATGGCGGCCTCCAGGGCTTCGTAATCGCCCATGGGCACTACCGTACACGCCACGCCCAGGCGCTTGAGGAAGGTGGTGCAAAACTGACGGGTGCGGCGGTAGGCGTCGTTGGTGATGACCACGTGCGTGCCGCTGGAGAGCATGGCAAGCAGCACGGTGGTGATGGCGGCCATGCCGGAGGAGAACAGGATGGCGTCATCGGCCCCTTCGAGCGCGGCCAGCCGCTGCTCCACGGCGGAGATGGTCGGGTTGCCGTAGCGTCCGTACTCTGTGCGGCCTGCGGCCTGTCCCCACAGTTTGGCTTCCATCAGGTCGCACAGGTCAGCGGTGTCGCGGAAACGGTAGGTGGCGGTCTGGACGATGGGGGTGGCGATGGCG
Organism: Anaerolineales bacterium; assembly: GCA_034435695.1. Classification (GTDB taxonomy): domain Bacteria; phylum Chloroflexota; class Anaerolineae; order Anaerolineales; family DRKV01; genus DRKV01. Next base: position 2,002 of record DAOTWV010000124.1, read on the forward strand.
TGGTAGGGGTTCTCCGCACGTCCGCCGTGTACGGCGCGGGTGGAGATGCCGCTCTGGTGGGTGTCTTGCGGGGAAGAAATCTTTTGTGCCAGCATGGGGTGTACTCCTTTGGGGGAATAGGGGTGAGAACAAAAAAACGAGACCGCCGGGGCAGTCTCGTTTGGGGTGGAGGGGGAAAAACACGTGTTACCAGACTGCCTGCGGGGCGCGCGGCAAGGACATCATCATGACGGACATCATCATGCGGACGGCAACACACGCGAAGGGGGCAGTCAGGCGGTTCATAGGGATAAAAAAAGGCTGCCGGTGTGGCAGCCTGATGTGCGGAGAGGGTGCAGCCGACTCAGCCTGCCGAAACGCGCAAATCCAGCATCATCATGCTGGCGGGCATTGCGTTGCGGAAGGCGAAGGTCGTGGTCTGCATACGGGGTTCCTCGAATTGCGGGGAGTATACCCGCTGGCGGGGGATTTGTCCAGGGGCGGCGCGTAGGACAGGCCGAAGGCCTGTCCGCGCAAGGCGGAGCCTTGCGCTACCTGTGGCCGGAGTCTGGCGGTTTTGCGCCGGACAGGAATGTCCGGCCCACTTGTGGGAGGGGGGCTTCTACGACGTTTGCTTGCCCCCCTCAGCCACAGGGTGAGAAGGGGGCGTGGGAAAATCTGGTTCCTCGACGGTTTTGATTGGGTGCGGATGAATGCGGAAAAACACGGATTCGTAACAACTCAGCCACCCACGCCCGACGATAAATCGTCGGGCTGATTGGCCAAAGCCGGATCAATCCGGCTAGCGCCAGGCAGTCGGGTT
>DAOTWV010000125.1:0-14212 GCA_034435695.1 Anaerolineales bacterium
TGCCTTGATTTTCACAGAAATCAGGGTTTTTCCCCCCGCCGCCTCAGGGTTTTCCCCATAGCAGGCGGCGGTTTTTTGTTGTATGCTGAAGGCGTCGAAACATTGGTTGTCGGTAACTGCTCAGCCCACCCGCCGGGGAATCAATCCCCCGGCTGAGGACACCAAAGTCGGGTAAACCCGACTGCCTGGCGCTAGCCGGATTGAGCCGGCTTTGGGCGTGGATGGCTGAGTTGTTACGGTTGTCGAGGATACCCTTATGCGAGTACTGCTCATTATTTCCGAAGCGCCTCCTGTGAAGAGTGGTATTGCCCGTGTGGCTGAACACATGCTGGCAGAATTCCCTGCCTATGGGCACGAAGTGGACGTTTTTTCCTATCAAGATGTCGGCACATGGCAGTACCGTGAACTGCGCCTGAGCAACGCTTTTGCATACCTGCCGACTTTGTGGCAGCGAATGCAGTCCTACGACATCGTACATATTCATGGGCCTGCCCCGACGTTTAGCGATGTGCTGCTGTTGGGTTTGGGAGCGCATCCCCGTCACCCCAGGCTGGTGTACACCTTCCATTTTCCCATTGCTTTGCCTGGCTTCATGGTGCCCAGCCGCATTTACAACTGGTTGAATTTCCAATTTGCCCGCCTGGCCGACCACGTAACTGCTACCTCGCCCTCTTACGCCCAGGTGTTGACTCGCTATCTCCCGCCCCAACGGGTGAGTGTGGTTCCCTCAGGTGCAGATTATGCCCGCTTTGCCAGTAAGGATGCCAAGCCTGAGGGGTATCGCATCCTGTTTGTGGGGCAGATGCGTGCTACCAAGGGGCTGCAGGTACTGTTACGGGCGTATCAGGGCATTGAAGGGGCGCATCTGGATGTGGTGGGCAGTAGCGATGCGGAGCCGAGATACCGCAAACTTGCGCAAGACCTGGGTTTGCGGAATATCACTTTCCATGGCCGGGTTTCGGATGAAAAATTGGCGGCATTGTATCGCCAGGCGCACGTCTTTGTGTTACCTGCCATCACCCCTGGGGAGGCCTTTGGGGTGGTGCAACTGGAGGCCATGGCTGCCGGTTGTGTCAGCATTGCTTCCGATTTACCCGGTGTGCGCGATGTGGCCGGAGATGTGGGCTATACCTTCCCCCCGGGAGACCATGCTGCCCTGAAAAAATTACTACTTTACCTGCGAGACCACCCCGAAGAACGCGCCCGCAGAGCCGCTCGCGGTCCCCAATGGGCACAGCGATTTACCTGGAAGAATACCGTGGCGCTGTATGAGGCGCTTTATCAGCGCTTGCTTGCTGGAGAAGTGGTGGCCAACGACCTTTCTCGCTTCCCGGCCCCGCGCGTGCTCCCGGAAAGCGTATCCTGAGCGATGGAGGTTTGGTTATGTTGAGTATTGTTATTCCCACCTATAACGAGCGTGAAAACCTGCCTTTACTGGTGCATCAGATTCAACAGACTTTGCTCCAGGCAAATATCCAGGGGAATCTCATCATTGTGGATGACAATTCTCCCGATGGGACGGGCGAAATTGCTGAGCGCCTGAGCCAGGAAAACGAGTGGATTGATGTCATTCATCGCCCTGGGAAGCAAGGAGTGACCTCGGCCTACCTGGTTGGTTTTCAGAAAGCGCTGGAAAATGGTGCTGATGCCGTAGTGCAGATGGATGCCGATTTTTCACACCATCCTCGCTACTTGCCCGATTTTGCTCGCCTGGTGCAGGAGTATGACCTGGTGCTGGGTTCACGCTATACCGCCGGCGGCGGCACGGAAGGGTGGAGCCGCTGGCGCTGGCTGTTGAGCCGGGCGGGCAATGAGTACGCTCGCTTTGTCTTGGGGCTGCCCATTGCAGATATCACCGGCGGGTACAAGTGCTACCGGGCTTCGATGGTGCGCGACCTGTTGCAGCAAAATCTCTCGGTGCGCGGTTTCGCATTTCAAATTGAGACCATCTGCTGGGCCTGGCATGCCGGTTATCGCATTGTGGAAACGCCCATTACCTTCTACGAGCGTCGGGCCGGACATTCCAAACTCTCTCGCGGCATCTTTTGGGAGGCATTTACCACTGTGTGGAAGTTACGTGCGGCATATTCCCCTCTATCCGCCGGGAATTCTGTTTTGTGAAAGGAGTAGTACCAATGCAAGCCGTTATTCTCGCTGGGGGGTTGGGGACTCGCCTGCGCTCCGTGGTAAGCGATGTGCCCAAACCCCTGGCTTCCATTCACGGGCATCCGTTCCTTGCCTATCAAATTGCTTACCTGCGCCATCAGGGAATCCATGATTTTGTCTTGTGCGTGGGATACCTGCACGAGCATATCATGGCGTACTTCGAAGATGGTTCGCGCTGGGGAATCCGTATCCAGTATGCCGTGGAGGAATCCCTGCTGGGCACTGCCGGCGCATTGCGAAATGCACAATCCTTTATTGATGGGCCGTTTTTGGCGCTCAACGGCGATTCCTTTCTGGAAGTGGACTATACCGCGCTGCTTCTTTTCCACGCCAAACGCAAAAAACACTTCCCTGCTACGCTGGGAACACTGGTGTTACGCCGGGTGGAGAATGCCAGCCGCTTTGGTACGGTGCAATTGAATGGCAGCGGGCGTATCCTGGCCTTTCGCGAGAAAACGGGAGAAGCATCGCCCGCCTGGATTAACGGTGGTGTGTATCTGTTGGAGCCTGAAATCCTGGAACGTATCCCCGTAGACCAGAAAACATCCATCGAAAAGGAAACCTTCCCTGCCCTGCTGGAAAGCGGCGATTTGCTCTTTGGCTATCCGGTCAACGGGTACTTCATGGATATTGGTACGCCGGAAGGATACGAAGCCTTCAAGGACTGGATGGCGAACAACATTGCCAATCCTCAGTTTTACCTTTCTCCCTGGGAGGTGTATGCATGAATATCCGCAGTCGTGCCCCTTTACGTATCAGTTTCGCCGGTGGGGGCACGGACGTGCCTCCGTATGTGGATGAACATGGGGGCTGCGTTCTCAGCACCACCATCAACCGTTATGCCTGGGTTTCTCTGGATGTAGACGCAAACCAGGATGGCGTGCTGGCACATTCCCTGGATATGGGCGTGGATGTTCATTGGCCCTTGCACGCCCCTCTGGCATTCGATGACCGTCTCCCGCTTGTCACTGCGGCATTGCGTGCCGTCCATTCGCATTTTCCCCAGGAGTACGCTCTGGAGATGTACCTGCATAGCGATACGGAGCCTGGCTCTGGTTTGGGGGCTTCCTCCGCATTGATGGTCGCTATGCTGGGCGCGTTTCGACACTGGTTGCACCTTCCCTGGTCGCGGTATGACCTGGCACACATGGCTTTTCATGCCGAGCGAGTGGATATGGGCAGCAAAGGGGGGCTGCAAGACCAGTATGCCGCGGCTTTCGGGGGGTTCAACTTCATCGAATTTTTTGGGCAGCAGGATGTTGTGGTGACTCCCTTGCGGTTGCCAGCCGATGTTGTGCAAGAACTGGAGTATGCACTGCTATTGTGCTACACGGGAAATACACGCCGCTCAGACCGCATCATTGAAAACCTGGTGGACAATTACCAGCGCAAAGAGGAAGATGCACTGGATGCACTGGCGCAGTTGAAAGACCTGACGCATGCCATGAAGCAGGCTTTGCTGCGCGGGCGGCTCAATGATTTTGGCAGTCTGTTGCACGAAGCCTGGGAACACAAGAAGCGAACAGCCAGCAAAATTACCAATCCAATGGTAGATGAATTGTATGCCGAAGCGCGCCGTCAAGGTGCCCTGGGGGGAAAATTGCTGGGGGCTGGCGGTGGCGGCTATCTTTTGTTTTACTGCCCTCGCAATACCCGCCATCGCGTGGCCGGGGCGTTGGAGGCTGCCGGAGGCAAGGTCGTGCGGCTGGCACTGGAGCCGCAAGGACAGATTGCGTGGCATACAGCCTGACTCTCGTTGTATTCAGAAATTTGCATGGAGGTCCCTGATGGATACCAGTCTTGAACGATATCAGCGGATGATGAACGCCATACAGGAAAGCGTGCATGTCAAATTGCAAATCGCTGCCCAACACACCGACACCATCATGGCGATGGTGGAGATGTTGCTGGAGGCGTTTCGCAATAGCAAAAAGGTGGTGTTGTTTGGAAATGGCGGCAGCGCGGCCGATGCCCAGCACGTTGCGGCAGAATTCGTGAATCGCTTTTTGCTGGAACGCAGCGCCTTGCCGGCGATTGCATTGACTACGGATACGTCTATTCTCACCGCTACGGGGAATGATTACAGTTTTGATGACGTCTTTGCACGGCAGGTCAACGCCCTGGTGGAACCTGGGGATGTGGTAGTGGGCATAAGCACCAGTGGCAACTCGGAAAATGTGCTCAATGGGCTGCGTGCTGCCCGTCGTAAGGGGGCACATGCCATCGGGTTGACCGGCTCAAATGGTGGACTCATCAAAGACCTGGTGGATGTCTGTTTTCAGGCTCCCAGCAACCATACGCCCCGCATTCAGGAGGCGCACATCACAGTGTGGCATATCGTGTGCGAATTGGTTGAGGCCGAGTTCTTCCGTTACCGCAATTGGGCGGTCTTCCTCGACCGGGATGGCACGCTCAATCGGGAAGTAAACTACCTGGGAGACCCAGAGCAACTGGAATTGTTGCCCGGTGTCCCGGAGGGGTTGCAGGCACTTCGGGAGGCAGGTGCCCGCCTGGTAGTGGTCACGAATCAGGCCGGTGTGGCACGCGGGTATTATTCGGAACGGGATGTCCATCGGGTGCATGCCGCCCTCAGGGAAAAACTCTCCGCTCATGGGGCAGAGGTGGACGAAGTGTACTATTGCCCGCATCATCCGACCGCCGGGCGTGGGCATTACAAAAAGGATTGTCCCAACCGCAAGCCCAGCCCCGGTATGTTGCTACAAGCGCAGCGCGATTTCAATCTGGACCTGACACGCTCGTTTATCGTGGGCGATAAATTATCCGACCTGCTGGCCGGTCATCAAGTAGGATGCCGGACTGTGCTGGTGCTGACCGGCTACGGAGAGCAAACGCGGGCATCGCTGGATGAACATGGTTTCTCCCCCGATTTTGTGGCTCGCGATTTGCAAGAGGCTGCCGAGTGGATTGTTGCCAACCGTCCCATTCCACTTGAGGCAGCCCACGAACAATCTGTGGCACACCCCGTTCCGGTAGCGGATGTGCAGGACTGAATTGGAAAGGCGTTGGCGCGCACAGCGTGATTGTGAAAGCAATCCGCATTCGTAATTGCAACACTCCTTCAACGCGCAACGCGTAGAAACCTTTTACACTGGTAGTGCATTTCCAAAGGAGTACGGCATGGGTTCTCATCCCCCTGATGCAGACTATTTCGACCAGGCCTATTTCGAAGGCAATGTCTCGCATTACGGCGGCTATAGTCGCCACATGGCGCAACGGCGTGTGGAATTGTTGATGGCTTTTTTCCAGAAGCGTTTTCCTCAGCAAATCCGCGGCGCTCGCATTCTGGAAATCGGGTGTGCCTATGGGTACTACCTCAAGGCACTCCATGAAGCCGGCAACGAAGTTTTTGGCCTGGATATTTCCTCCTACGCAATTCAGCGCGCACGGGAAGAATTTTTGCCCCAGCGCGCTGAACACCTGGTATGCCAGTCGGCGGACGAACCGTATCCTTTCCCGGATGCGCACTTCGATTTCATCTACTCCCTGGATACCATTGAGCACCTGCCCAGGCCGGAGGTGATGCTGGCAGAATGTGCTCGCACGCTTCGCCCTGGCGGGGTGCTCTACGTGGTGACACCCAACAAGAAATCTGATGTGTGGGTGCGTCCCTTGTATGGCCCCGATAGAGATGCTTCGCACATCAACATCCGCACTGCGGAAGGCTGGCTTCCAGAATATCGCCGTTACTTTGAGCAGGTGCAGGTGGAATACGTGAACTTTGAAAGCATCACCGCCCCGCGCTGGTACTTGCGCTTGCTGGCATGGAGTGTGAGTTGGGTACACAAGCCCCTCAAAATCACGCACCATCTGGCGTTTACAGCCCGGCGCTGAAGCGCCCTACCCGCGGGGTGGAGCGAAATCCGGTGCAACTATGGCATCTACATGGTATTACGCTTCCCCCGAACGTCCCCGGCTTTGGCGTGTCACCCTCGCCTGGCTTTACCGCTACTGGGAACCGCTGACCGTAGCCGGGTTGACCGCGCTTACCTTGTGGATGTATCTCTTCCGCCGTCACTTGACCCCGGATGTGCATACCGATGAATACAACTATTACCGTGCCGGATACAACATCTGGCGTTTTGGCAGCAATGCCTGGCCGGAAAGCGGCCCCATCACGGTGCACCCGCCCATCTACTTCCTGTGTGAGGCCTTGCTCTTTTCCCTCGTGCGTACGGATGTCGAAGGGATGTACCAGGGGGTATACACCGCACGCATTCTGAATGCTATTTTTGCCACCATTACCGCCCTGCTGGTTTACCTTTTGGCGCGTAAATTGGGAGGCAAACGCATGGCCTTCCTGGCGATGGGCGTGTACATGCTGGACCCGTTCATCCTGCGCACCAATCGCCGCGGGATGCTCGAAACGCTGACAGAATTGTGGGTGGTGATTGCTTTCCTGCTCTTTTACCTGTGGCACACGCATTTTACCTTTCGGCGGCAAATTGCCCTGGGCGTGGTGATGGGGCTGTCGCTGCTCACCAAGGAACTGGCCATCGTTTCTCTGGTCGCGCTCTACCCTTTTATCGCATTGTTGCCGGTGAACCCTTTGCCAGCGCGTCAGGCCTTGCGGCATCCCCTGTGGCGTTGGATTTTCGTGTATTGGCACGACTTCAAGGGCATTTTTTCAGAAAAATTTGCGCTGCTCAAGGGGTTGACCCTCTCTTTTCTCGTTGGCTTGTTGATGTGGACGGCTTTCCCCATTTGGGCGTTCAGCGTAGGCAATGGCCAGCGTTTCCTGGAAACGAAGTTTTCTCTCCTCCTGCGGTGGAGCGGCAAAGTGCAGACCACCGGATGGAACCGTCCGGGCGTCTCTTTTCTGGACCCACTGCTGAATAACCTGCGCCAATATGCGACCTCCTACATTTTGCTGGGGGTAGGGGGGCTGATTACCCTGTGGTTGTTCTTTGCCAACCGTGATACAGCCACCCGTTTTTTGCTGGCCTGGGCAGCCTCGCTGTATGCCACCTTTGCTTTCGTTATCGTGGCCGGGCAGAATAACGACCAGTATTTTTACCTGCTCATCATCCCCTCTTTGCTGGTTGTGACGTATGCCCTGGAGCGCTTCATGCGCCAGCAGAAGCGTATGTCCCGCCGCTGGCGTTGGCCAGTGACCATTGTGGTCAGCGTGCTATGTGCCTCCTTTTTTGCCTACAATGCCTATGACTGGGTGCATGTGTATGGTGTGGGAGTCGATAACGCCCGCTGGCAACTCACCCAATGGGTCAACGACAACATTCCTCCTGGAGAGACCATTGGTGTGGGCATTCGAGTCACCGCTTACGTGCAGGCTATGTTTCCCCACAATCGGGTGGTGACGGTCATCAACGAGCGGCAAACGCGCCAGATGGGCATTCGCTACGTGGTTACGGGCAGCAAATGGCTGGCCTATCGCTTTGGGGATTTTGAACCTTCCTACTACCAGTGGATAGAAGACTACGGTAAACCGCTTTTTTCCGTGTATGGGCCTACAGCCTGGCGGCTCACCGTGTACTACCTGAACTATTGACATGTTGCGTCGCGTGTTTCTCCTCCTCTTTAGCGTTTGGGTATGCCTGCCGGTCAGGGGGGTAGTGGCCGCGCCATCCCGGCCTGCACCCCTGCCGCAGGATACCCGCAGCGCCGTCGTCACCTTCAAAGACATGGGCTACGCTGATGACAAGGCCATTGGCGCCCTCAGCGGCTTGACGTATAACCTGACCATCCCCTCCGTATGGCAGCGTCCAGGCAAACTGTATCTCAACCTGGTCATCAGCCACTCCAATCTGCTGCTGGCAGAACGCTCTGTGGCCACGGTAGTGTTCAACGACCTGCCCGTTGCCAGTTTTCCCCTGGATGATACCAATCAGGACCACGCCGCCATTCAGGTTGAATTGCCTCTGGGCAGCGACCCGCGCCCGCGTACGTACAAATTGAGCGTGGTCTTTTACATGCGTGTCAACCGCGAACAATGCCTCGACCTGCAAAGCCCTGCCTTATGGTCTATCGTTCATGAAACTTCCTCCATCGAATTTCGCTACCCTGAAGGGGAAGAACGCTTTGACCTGGCCCTGTATCCCTACCCCCTGTTCCCCTCCCCCGCGGTGGTACCGGAATCCGTTCACTTTGTCCTCCCTGCCAACCCAACCGATATAGACCTGAGTGCAGCCGCTCAGGTGAGCGCCAAGATGGGACAACTGGCAGCATCGAATTTGTTGTCCTTCTCATCCGGGACTCCGGAAGATGCGCCCCCTGGCAGCAGTCTGGTGGTCATCGGGCAGCCCTCCACACAGGGCGTGTTGCATTCCATTGCAGATTATCTCCCTCTTTCCCTCTCTCCCGATGGGCAGGGTTTCGTCTACCCCAACGGCGAACCCATTCCCCCGGATTGGGGGGTGATACAAATCATCCCCAATCCCTGGAATACGGAAACAGCCCTGCTGGTCGTATCCGGCGGCTCCCCAATTGGCTTGCAACGCGCTGGAGAGGCGCTGGCCTCACAGGCCACCATAGACCTGTTCAAAGGCGCGTATGCTGTCATTCCCGATGTGCCGCCAGCCAACCAAACCCTGTACCCCATGCCCGGAGAACCACGCGAGAACATCACCCTCGCCGAACTCACCGGCCACCAGGAAGATTGGGAAGTACGAGGCATTGTCATCCAAAGCCTGTCTTTCAACTTCTTCCTCCCCAACGAGTGGACCATGCAGAACAGCGGTTACGTTGACCTGCATTGGGCGCACGCTCCCACTGTGTGGTCCGAGCGCTCTATGCTGGAGGTCTATCTGAATGGCCGTCTGTTGCACGTGGAATTGCTTACGCCTGAAAACGCCCTGCCCAACACGCTTCGAGTGGGACTGCCAGCGAAATTACTGCGTCCAGGACACAATTACATCAGCACGCGTTTCACCCTTCGGTTGCAGTTGGAGCCTTGTGTGCATGAGTTTGGCGAGGAGGCCTGGGCGACCGTTTTCTCGGATTCCATGCTCTTTTTGCCGCACCAGATTGCGCGTCAGGCCATTTTCCCCGACCTGGAAACGTATCCCTACCCCTTCTACGGCCAGCCCGGACTGGATGATGTCACCCTGGCGGTTCCAGATGGATTTACGCCCGATGAATTGACAGTCGCGCTCAAAATCAGTGCTCGTCTGGGGAAGTCGGCGCGTGGCAAGGCCCTGCGCCCTCACATGGTGACGGCCTCGCAGATTCCCCCGGTGGAGGGACGCGCCCCCTGGCACTGGATTGTCATTGGCGAGGGGATGCGCATCCCAATGTGGAATGAAATCCAGCCGCGTTTGAAGGTGAGTGGACAAACCCTCAAAGAGTTGATGGCGCCGACGGGAGAAACCGCGGCCCTGGAACGTGACAGCGCCCCGGTGGGTGTCATCCAGGAATTGGTCTCCCCCTGGGATGAGACGCGCGCCCTGCTGGTGGTGACTGGAAACACCCGGCAGGCGCTTGCTCTGGCCGGGGATGCCCTCTCCTTCGGCGAAACCAGCGACGAATTGCGCGGCGATGTGGTGACCCTTACCGAAGGCCCGCTCGAAGGCGGCCTGATAACGGTCTTTACCACCCTGCCTACCCCTACGCCAATCGTCAACGCTACCCCCATGGATGAGAGCACCGTGCCGACGAGCGCACCGCTCAAATGGTTCTTCCTGGGACTGGCAATAGTACTGGTGGTCATCTTCGCCCTGCTTTTCGTCGGGGAACGCCTGGGGCGGGCGCGTGAACGACGGAAAATGCGCACCTCAAACCTGCCGCCAGAGGAGACGCGTTGATGCACATTGCCTTCGATGCCCGCTTCATCAACGATGATTACCACGGCATTGGACGCTATGCCTACCACTTGCTGGAGGCCATGACGCGCCTTTTCCCGCAGCAGCGGTTTACGCTGGTGTACAACCCTGCATTACGCAACACGCGTTTTCCTCTGGATGAACTGGCACAGCGAGCCAATGTCGCTTTGCAATCCACGCGTGCACCGTTGTATTTGCCGCCTGAACAGGTCGCCTTACCGTGGTTGATGTGGCGCTTGCAGGCAGATGTGTGGCATACTCCCTTCCTTTCTGTGCCGCTCGCTGCGCCCTGCCCCGTGGTGAGCACCATCCATGACCTGATTTTCTTCTATCACCCGGAATTCGTATCCCGGCGCGGCTTTTTGTGGTACTACACCGGTTCGGCGCGTTTGAGTGTGTGGCGCTCTGCGCGCCTGATTGCCGTTTCGCAGGCTACGGCTGAGGAAATTGCCAGCCTGTTTCCACGGGCAGCCTCGCGGGTGGCGGTTATCCCGGAGGGGGCTGCACCCCGCTTTCGGCCGCGTACCCTCTCCTCGGAGCAGGCAGGTGCTTTACGGGCGCGTTATCACCTGCCGGAGCGTTTTATCCTCTCCGTGGGGGCGCGGCGTCCCTCCAAAAACCTCGGACGGCTGGTACGCGCTTTTGCTCGTCTTGCCCATCAGACACCGCACCACCTGGTGCTCGCCGGGCCTGCCGACCCGCATTTCGAGGATGAGGCCATGCAGGCCGTGCAGGAGTGCGGCTTGCAGGAACGTGTCCACTTTCCCGGTTTCATATCCGAAGAAGACCTGCCTCTGTTGTACAACCTGGCGGATGTCTTCGCATTCCCCTCGCTGGCCGAAGGGTTTGGCCTGCCGCCCCTGGAGGCAATGGCCTCCGGCACGGCAGTCCTGGTTTCCTGCATCCCGGCATTGCAGGAAGTGAGTGGTGGGGCGGTGCCCTGTGTAGACCCCTTGAGCGAGGATGATTTGACCACTGCCTTGCGAAAATTGCTGTTGGATGCCGCTTATCGTGCCGATGTGGCCCGGCGCGGCCTGGAACGGGCGCGTGCCCTTTCCTGGGAAAACGCAGCCCGGAAAACCATGCAGGTCTATCTTTCTCTGGAGGCGTGAGATGCGAAAATTAATCATCATTGGCTGGGATGGGGCGACACTGGATGTCGCCGACCCCTGGATGGATGCCGGCTATTTGCCTAATCTGGCGCATGTGCGTCAGCACGGCGTGGTTTCTCCGCTGGAATCGGTTATTCTGCCCGTCAGTGGGCCTGCCTGGAGCGCTTTCATGACGGGGAAGAACCCTGGCAAGAACGGTATTTACGATTTTCTCAAACGCCGCCCCAATTCCTATGAGCGGCGGGTGATGAACAGCAGTGACGTTGATTCTGCCACGCTGTGGGAGGTGGTCAGCGCCCAGGGAGGGCGCGTGTGCGTTATCAATGTGCCGGGGACGTATCCCCCTCGCCCCGTAAACGGTATCTTGGTTTCCGGCATGCTTACGCCAAGCACGGACGTGCCCTACACCCACCCGCCGGAATTTGCCGAAACGCTGCAGCACATCCTCGGCGGGTATCGTCTGAGTGTGACGGGAGGCGTCATCTCGCCGGGAAAAGAGCCAGATTTCATCGCCGATGTCCACGCCGTGCTCGACCAGCGCACCCGCCTGCTCGATTACCTGCTGGCCAGTGAACCCTTCGACCTGATGACTTTCGTCTTCTTCGAGACGGATGTCATGCAGCACAAATTTTGGGGACACCACGAAGACCCTTCCAGCCCATACCGGCATGCCATTCGGGAGACCTACCAGCACGCGGACAGGGCATTGGGGCACGTACTCGATACCCTGGATTCGGATACCACCCTGTTCGTTGTCTCCGACCACGGCGGCGGTTCGCTGCGCAAAATTGTGCTTCTCAACCGCTGGTTGATTGAGAACGGCTTCCTGAAACTCAAGCCGCAGGCCGCGGCGGGCTTCAAACAGTGGTTTGCGCGGTACAACCCCATCCTCAAAACCTACGACCTGCTCAAACGCATGGGGCTGGGCGGCATCAGTCGCCTCTTCCCGCGTTCGCTGCGGTTACGCGTCATCAACGCTTTCTTCTCGTTTGAGGATATCGATTGGGAGCACACCGTTGCCTATTCCGTCGGACATTTTGGGCAGATTTTCATCAACCTGAAGGGACGGGAGCCGCAGGGGTGCGTGGAGCCAGGCGACGAGTATGAGGCCGTGCGAGAAAAAATCATCTCGGCTTTGCAGTCCCTTAGCGACCCGGAGACCGGAGAGCGCATTGTAGACCGTGTCTATTGCCGTGAAGAACTGTATCATGGGCCGCACTTCGAAGAAACCCCAGACCTGCTGTTGATGATGGGCGGCATGCGTTATGTGACCTCCTCCGACCAGATGGGATGGGAAGAGCAAAGTGTTTTCGCCGATTCCGTCTACGGTGATACGGGGACACACCGCCTGCACGGCATGTTCCTGGGCATGGGGCCGGGCATCCGCGCCGGCTTACGGCTGGACAACGCCCACCTCCTGGATATGGCTCCCACCGCTTTGTACACCATGGGGCTGCCTGTTCCAAAAGACATGGATGGACGTGTGTTGCAGGAGATTTTCGAGCCGCAAATGTTGCAGGACGCGCCGCCGCAATACGTTGAATCGGAAGAATTCACCGCCAAAACGCATGTCCTTTCCAGCGAAGAAGAAGCCCTGGTTGAAGAGCGCTTGCGCAACCTGGGCTATCTGGGATGAAGCGGGTGAGCGATGAAATCCATTGCCAGGGATAGCCTGATTACGATTGCCGCCTACTTTTTCACGGCGCTTTTCAATTACGGTTTTAGCGTTGTGATGGGCTGGCTGCTCGAACCAGAGGCCTTTGGTCGTCTGAGTGTGGCCCTTACGCTGTACATGCTTGGGGCTACTCTGTTGGTTTCGGGCTTTCCCTGGGTCGTGGCGCGTGAACTGGCACGCGTCCAGGCAGACAGGGAGAAAAAACGGATTTTCAAGAGCGCACTGATAGGCAACACTATCTTTGGCCTTGTGCTGGCTGCCTTATTGCAGATTGCCTGTCTGGCAGGATGGCTGCCGCTGGGCAGAGAATACGCTGCACTGATTGCCGTGGTAGCCATGGGACTGATGCTCATGGGGCCGCAGGCGGTATGGCGCAATGCGCTGCGCGGCTTCTTTCGTCTGGATGCGTTTGGCGCTGCACAGGTCTTGGAAGCCTCCAGCGGGCTGGCGATTGGCGCGATTGGCGCACTGCTCGGTTTTGGCGCGGTTGGTGCAGTCTTTGGACAGACGGGCAGCATTCTGGTGACGTTGTGCTTTACCGCTTTTTTGTTGCGCCGCTTTCGCTTCTGGGAGGCGCGCGGCTGGGCTTCCGTGGAAACCTATACTGCCGGGGTGTTCTTTTTCCTGGGCACAGCCAGCATCACGTACCTGATGCACCTTGATGTGCTGGGGGTGAAATTCTTTACCCTGGCGGATGCCGATAGGCAGGCCGGTTTCTTTCAGGTGGCGGTAACGCTCGCCAGGCCGCCGGCTTTCATCGCACTTGCGATTGCCAATGCAGTATTCCCCCATCTGGCGCGTGTCGCACATAATCCCATCGAGGCGCGCCGCACACTGGCAAAGGTATTGCAGTGGTCACTGCTGGGGTTGTTGCCGCTTCACCTGGGGCTGGCTTTGTTGGCTCCGCAACTCATTGGCCTGCTCTATCCACCGGAATTCGCCCCCGCGGGGGGCATGCTGCGCATTTTGGCGTTGTGTACCATGCCATTGGATGTGCTTTTCTTGCTGGTGGCGGCGTTGCAGGCATTTGGCGAAGTGCGCCTGCCTGCCCTGACGTTATTGGTGGCATTGGGCATGGAATGGGCAGGGATGCACCTCTTGATTCCATTGACTGGCCCCATTGGGGCGGGAATCGCCCTGGGGGTGGCCGCGGGAACGGCTACCCTGGCCCTGGGGGTGGTAACTCTGCGGATGTACGCGCCCCCCCGGTGGGCGCGTCTGCCCCGTTGGGTGCAATGAATTTCGCATAGTCAACTTCCCCGGAGCGCGTCGAAAAGTGACGCGCTCTTTTTTGTTTTCCTCTTGACAATATTTTCGCAAGGCATATAATAAAGCGAACTTAACAATTTAGGAGCATTGATTATGTCCCCTCCCGAACAATTCGTACAGGTCATCCATCGCTGGGCTGAGGTCTTCATGCAGCGTTCGATGCGAGACTTTCGCAAGTTCATGGATGAAACCGG
>DAOTWV010000126.1:0-3954 GCA_034435695.1 Anaerolineales bacterium
TGTCACGGATGAAAGGGATGAAAAGGATGCGGGCGTGTTCCTCTGTGTTCATCCCTTTCATCTGTGTTCATCCCTTTCATCTGTGGTTCCATTCGTGCTATTCGTGTTATTCGTGGACTTGTTCGTGGAGCGGTAGCGCAACTCCTCCAATATCTTCCTGTTGAACGCCAGCAAATCCGCCGCCAGCCCAATCAAAAACGTCTGCACACCGACGATAATCAGGATAGCCGCCAGGATGAGCGATTGGATGTGCCCACTGCTGTGCAGCGCCAGATAAAAATACAAATAACGCACCGCCGGCACCAGCCCGGCCCCAATCAACACCAGACTGAGCAACGTGAAAGCCTTCAGCGGCTGATAGAGCGTGTAGGCGCGGATAATCGTTGGGATGGACTGCCGCAGATAGTGCACCGTACTGCGCATCAGGCGCGAGGGGCGCGTCTGCGGATTGGTGCGCACCGGCACATACATGACCGGAATGTGGTGCGCGCCGGCCTGGATGAGCGTCTCCAGCGTGTAGGAATAATTGCTCAGCACCAGCGTGCGGCGGGCCGCCTCGCGCGTCAGGGCGCGGAACCCGCTGGTCGCGTCCGGCACGGGCATCCCGGCCGCCTGCGAAACCACCCAACTGCCCAGACGTTGCAGCAGGCGTTTGAGCGGAGAAAACCCCTGGTGCGTTGCCACCCCCCGGTCGCCAATCACAATTTGCGCCCAACCGGCAAAGATGGGTTCCAGCAACCTGGGAATATCGGCAGCCACATACTGATTATCGGCATCCGTATTGACAATCACATCCGCCCCGCGCTGCAGGCAGGCCTCCAGCCCGGCAGCAAAACCGCGTGCCAGCCCCATGTGATACGGCAGGCGCACCACGTGATGCACCCCGCAGGCACGCGCCGCCTCCGCCGTGCCGTCCGTACTGCCGTCGTCAATCACCAGATACTCGATTTCATCCACGCCGGGCAACTGGCGCGGCAAATCCGCCACCGTGGCCGGCAGCGTCTCGGCTTCGTTATAACAGGGGATTTGAATGATGACCTTCATGCGCCGCCGAAGTATATCACACAACGAAAACACCCACCACACCTGGCCCGTGTACCCCGATGGTGAGAGTCATCTCGATATCGGCCGTGCGCGAAGGCCCGCTCACCAGCGTGACGCTGGATTTTTGATGGATGAATTGTGCCCCGTCCGTTTCCAAAAAAGCGCACAAATCCCCACGGATATCCCGTTCCCGCAAAATGACCGCGCTCACGGGGGGCAGGAGCGAACTCCCTTGCGGGTGCTCCCGTTCCCCTGGGATGACCACCGTCCCCGTGGCCGCCAGCCCGGCAGCCGCCATTGCGACACCGGCATCCGCCCCGGCCAGCGCCTCCAGTCGCGCCTGACGGGCGGGGTCGGCTGCGGGCAGTGTGGCCTCCACCAGATGCAGCCCGGCCTCCCGCAGCGCGGCGCGCACCCCGGCGGGCAGCCCCTCCTCCGGCGGAACGAGCACCGTCTGCGCCCCCTTTGCGCGTAGCCAATCTGCGAGCACGCCCCCCAGCGTATCTGGCGTGCAGCGGATGACTTCCCCACCCAGCGCCGTCACCTCCGCGGAAAACAGCGGCATGGGGTGCGGGGGTGCGGCGTGGGAGGGTGCGGGGTGCGACGTCCGTCGTCCGTCGTCCATCGTCTGTCGTCCGTTGCCCGTCGTCCGTTGCCCGTCATCCGTCGTCCGTCGTCCATCGTCCATCGTCTGTCGTCCACCGTCCGTCGTCCGTCGTCCGTCGTCGTCCACCGTCCACCGTCCGTTGTCCGTCGTCCGCCCTCCGTTGTCCACCACCGGAAAATGCCTTGTCCTCGTCCAGCCGTCCAGCGGAGCGGGCAGCCAGGTTACCCAGCCGTCCTTGCGGGGCAGCAGGCGCATCCCCAGCGCGGCGGCCTTGCGGACGAGACGGTACACCCTGGGGTGCGTCATCACCCAGGCGTAGGCGCGCATCCCCCAACGGGGCACGCGCGTCTCCGGCGGACGGGTCTCCACCCACTCGCGGCGCACTTCCAGCAGCAAATCCGGCAGCGGGACTCCCACCGGGCAGGCCTCGGCGCACGCCCCGCACAGCGAACAGGCCTTCGCCAGGTGTCCGAAATCAGCCATCCCAAACAGGCCGGGGGAGACCACGGAGCCAATCGGGCCGGGGTAAGGCGTGGGCTGGCCGGCGCGCCCCACATACGCGTGACCGCCCATCTCGCGGAAAGTGGGGCAGGCGTTCAGGCACGCCCCGCAGCGGATGCACAGCAGCGCCTCGCGCAGCCGCCCCATTCGCAGCGCGCCGCGCCCGTTGTCCAGAATGATGACATGCCGCTCCTGCGGGCCATCGGGGTCATCTGGCTGGCGGGGACGGTTGAGCAGCGACACGTAAGTGGTCAGTTTTTGCCCTGTGGCGGAGCGCGGCAGCAAATCGAGCATCACGGCAAGGTCATCCAGCCGCGGCACGAGACGCTCCATCCCCATCAGGGCGATGTGGACTTTGGGGAGCGTGGTCACCATGCGCCCGTTGCCCTCGTTGGTGACGATGCACAGCGTCCCGCTCTCGGCCACTCCGAAATTGACGCCCGAAATGCCCACGTCGGCGCGCAAAAAGACCTCCCGCAAGGTGCGGCGGGCAGCGGCGTTCATCTCGGCCACGTCGGTGGTATAGGGGATACCCAGTTTTTCGGCGAAAGTGCGTCCCACGTCTTCGCGGCGCAGGTGCACCGCAGGGGTGATGATGTGCGCCGGCTTCTCGCCGCGCAACTGCACGATGAACTCCCCCAGGTCGGTTTCCACCACGCGCACCCCGGCGGCCTCCAGCGCCGCGTTCAACCCGATTTCCTCGCTCACCATACTCTTGGATTTGGCAACCAGCCGGGCATTGTGCTGCTGGACGATGTCCAGCACGATGCGGCGCGCCTCGGCGGCATTCGCCGCCCGGTGGACGCGCAACCCATTGGCCTGCGCGTTGTGGACGAAGGTCTCCAGCAAGGCATCCAGGTTGCCAATCACATCCTGGCGGATTTGGTGGGCGCGTGCCTTGAGCGGGCGGCCCTCCTCCGGCAGGGAGGCGAAAGCGCGGGCGCGCACCGTCTTGCGGCGCTCGGCGTTTTTATCCAGCGCGCTTTGCAGTGCCGGGTTGGCAAGGGCTTCTCGAATGCGTTGGCGGAAGGGCGTCATGTATCACGTACCACGTATCAAGTGCAGAGTGCGGCGTGCAATGCACTCCCCTCCCCCTTAGGGATAGCACCCTGCGGGTATGCCTCGCGAGGGTTGGGGTGGGGGAGGGTGTGCGAAGTGCGAGGTGCGAGACCGTCGTCTGTCGTCCGTCGTCCACGGTCAGGCATCAGGTGCCAGGTGTCACGTGTCAGGTGCGACGTGCGGGGTGCAATGCACTCCCCTCCCCTCCCCCTTAGGGGGAGGGGAGGGGGGTGGGGGATGAAGTGCGAAGTGCCCCCTCCCCCTTGGGGAGAGCACCCTGCGGGTATGCTTCGCGAGGGTTGGGGGTGGGGGATGAAGTGCGCCGCACCCCTTTCCCTTAGGGAGAGGGCCGGGGTGAGGGAGGGTGCCAGGTGCCAGGTGTCAGGTGCGATGTCCGACGTGCGGATGCCGCTGGCCGAGTAGCGCAGCGTATCGAGGCCGTCGTCCGTCGTCCGTCGTCTGTCGTCTGTCGTCTGTCGTCTGTCGTCCACCGTCCACCGTCCACCGTCTACCGTTCACCCTCCGCCTCCAGGTACGCGGCCAGCCCTTCCAGCCCCAGCAGGTACGAGCGCCAGCCGAAACCGCTGATGCTTCCCAGGCAAACGGGCGCAATCCATGAATGGCGGCGAAACTCCTCGCGCCCCTGCACATTGGACAGGTGCACCTCCACTACCGGCAGGCCGATGGCGGCCACCGCGTCCCGCAGCGCAATCGAAGTGTGTGTGTACGCCCCGGGATTGAAA
>DAOTWV010000127.1:0-5350 GCA_034435695.1 Anaerolineales bacterium
CGGCGGGCTAAAGCCCTGCCTCAGGGCGGAAAAGCCCTGCGGGCTGTGCTTTCCGGCATCTCTCCCCTCTCCCTTTTCCATCCCCTCTCCCCTCTCCCCTTTTTCCGACCTCTCTCCCCTCTCCCCTTGGGAGAGGGGTTGGGGGTGAGGGTACCGGCGGGCTAAAGCCCTGCCTCAGGGCGGAAAAGCCCTGCGGGCTGTGCTGGGGACAGCAATTCCAAATGTGGGTCAATTCATCTGCAGATGTCGCAGATTACACCGGTAGAACAGAAAAAATTCGCACAATCTGCGGATACCATGCGAGCAAATTCGAAATTGCTGGGGGGAGTGCCTGTGGGTATCGTGCTACAATTGTGGGCATCCTCACCTGTTCAGCGAAAGGGATGCTCAATGGAAACGCTTGTATCGCACATCAACCCAAACGCAGAAACCTTCAAGCAAAACGCCGCCCACCACCGCGCGCTGGCCGAAGAGTTGCGTCAGCGCCTGGCACAGGTGCGTCAGGGCGGGGGAGAGCGCTATCGCCAACGTCACGAGGAACAGGGTAAACTCTTCGTGCGCGAGCGCATCAACCGTCTGTTGGACCCTGGTTCCCCCTTCCTGGAACTCTCGCCTCTGGCGGCCTGGGGGTTGTACGATGGCAAGGCCCCCGGAGCGGGTATCGTCACCGGCATTGGCCGCGTTGCCGGGCAGCAGGTCATGATTGTCGCCAATGATGCCACCGTCAAAGGCGGCTCGTACTACCCTTTGACAGTCAAAAAACACCTGCGCGCACAGTACATCGCCGAACAAAATGGTCTGCCATGTATCTACCTGGTAGATTCCGGCGGTGCGTTTTTGCCCATGCAGGATGAAGTCTTCCCTGACCGGGAACACTTCGGACGCATTTTCTACAACCAGGCACGTATGAGCGCCCGCGGCATTCCGCAAATTGCAGTGGTGATGGGGAGTTGTACCGCCGGTGGGGCGTACGTCCCTGCCATGAGCGATGAAACCGTTATCGTCAAGGGAACGGGCACTATTTTCCTGGGGGGGCCTCCGCTGGTCAAAGCAGCCACGGGGGAAGATGTCACCGCCGAAGAACTTGGGGGGGCAGACGTGCATACCCGGCTTTCTGGGGTGGCAGACCACTTTGCCGAAGATGACGACCACGCTCTGGAGATTTGCCGCGGCATTGTGGAGACGCTGCCCGCCCGTATGGGAGGTCGCCGCCCTCCCGTGGATGTCGCACCTCCCGAAGACCCGCTCTATCCCCCCGAAGAAATCTATGGCATCCTGCCGCGTACCTTCCGGGAAACCTATGACGTGCGGGAAATCATTGCCCGCCTGGTGGATGGCAGCAAATTCCGTGAGTTCAAGGCACGTTACGGCACCACCCTGGTGACAGGCTTTGCACGTATCCACGGTTACCCCGTGGGCATCCTTGGAAACAACGGCGTACTCTTTAGCGAGAGCGCCCTCAAAGGTACCCACTTCATCGAATTATGCGAACAGCGCGGTATTCCCCTGCTCTTCTTGCAGAATATCACCGGTTTTATGGTCGGACGAGATTACGAAGCCGGCGGTATTGCCAAGGATGGCGCGAAAATGGTGCACGCGGTTGCCAATACCAGCGTCCCCCGGCTGACCGTCATCATCGGTGGCTCATTTGGCGCGGGGAATTACGGTATGTGCGGACGCGCCTACGAACCGCGTTTCCTGTGGATGTGGCCAAACGCCCGCATCAGTGTGATGGGCGGTGAGCAGGCTGCCAATGTGCTGGCAACTGTCAAACAGGGGCAACTGGCGCGCCGTGGAAAACCGCTCATGACCCCTGAAGAATTGGAAGCCTTCAAGCGCCCCATCCTGGAGAAATATGAGCGCGAAGGCAGCCCGTATTACTCGACTGCCCGCCTGTGGGATGACGGCATCATAGACCCTGCAGAGACGCGTACCGTTTTGGGGCTGGCGCTTTCCGTGGTGATGAACGCTCCTCGTCAGCCGGGCGGCTTTGGCGTTTTTCGTATGTGACCCATGAGCCTGCCTCCTGATTTCCTCCAGGCCCTGCAACGTGCTGGCGTAGAGACGCGCACCGACCCGGTGACGCGCACCCTCTACAGCACGGATGCTTCCATCTACCAGATAGCACCCCTTGGGGTGGCCTTTCCCCGCAGCGACGTGGAACTCTCCGCCGTCGTGGAACTGGCCGCGCAGTACCGCGTCCCCATCCTGCCGCGCGGCGCAGGCTCCAGCCTGGCCGGGCAGGCCGTGGGCGCAGCCCTGATTCTCGACCTTTCCCGCTACCTGACCGCTTTCGCCATTGACCCCGAAAGCCGCGAGGCCGTGGCGCAGCCCGGCGTCGTCCTGGGGGCGCTCAACCGTGAGGCCGCCCGCTACGGCCTGCAATTCGGCCCCGACCCGGCCTCGGCTGACCGCGCCACTGTGGGCGGCGTGGTCGGCAACAACGCCACCGGCGCGCATTCCATCCGTTACGGCATGACCGCCGACCACTTGCTGGCCGCCGAAGTGCTGCTGGCCGACGGGCAGGCGGCGCGCTTTCATTCCCTCTCCTTGAAGACCGCCCAGACTGGGGCGCGGCAGGAAGGCACCCTGGGCGCGCTGTACCGCTTTGCGCTGCGCCTGCGTGCTGAGCACGCCGAAACGGTGCGCCAAAACTGGCCGCAGGTCTGGCGGCGTGCTTCGGGGTACAACCTCAACTATCTGCTGCCGTGGTCGCCTGCCGCCCCGCCGCGCTGGGAGGGCGAAGCCTACCCCCCTATCCCGCCGGAGCACCTCAACCTGGCGCCCCTCTTCGCCGGTTCGGAAGGCACCCTGGGCGTGCTGAAGCGCGTCACCCTGCGCCTGGTGCCGCGCCCCCGCCACACCGTTTTGGGCGTCCTGCCCTACGAGAGCATTGCCGATGCCTGTGACGACACGCCGCGCCTGCTCTCGCTGGGCGCCTCGGCGGTGGAACTCCTGCCGCGCATGTTGCTGCACCTGGCCCGCGCTGTCCCCGCCTACGCCAGCCGCCTGACCTTCGTCGAGGGCGACCCCGCGGCCCTGCTGATGGTGGAATTTGCCGGCGACGACCCCCGCCGCTTGCGCGAACAGGTTGCGCAACTCGGCCCCCGCGCCACCCTGGCGCTGACTCCCGAAGCGCAGGCGCAGGTGTGGAGCGTGCGCAAGGTGGGTCTGGGGCTGCTCATGTCCCGTCCCGGCGATGCCAAGCCGATTGCGTTCATCGAGGATGTCACCGTGCCCGTGGAGCGCCTGGGGGAGTACGTCCGTGCGCTGGAGCGCGTTTTCGCCGAACACGGCGTAGAGGCGGCCTACTACGCCCACGCCTCAGCGGGCTGCCTGCACGTGCGCCCCATCCTCGATTTGCGCCGCCAGAAGGACCTGGCAGCCCTGCGTTCCCTGGCGCGGGCGGCTACGGCTGCCGGTTTGCGGCTGGGGGGCACGGTCACGGGGGAACACGGCAACGGGCTGGCGCGTTCCGAGTGGCTGCCCGATGAGTTTGGAGAACCCCTGTTGGCGTTGTTCCGGGAACTCAAGGGGGCGGCTGACCCCCAGGGTATCCTCAACCCCGGAAAGGTGGTGGACGCGCCCCCCATGGATGCGAATCTGCGCTATGGGAGCGGTTACCGCGCCCAGGGCTGGCAATCCCCCCTGGATTTCTCCCGGCAAGGGGGCATCACAGGGGCAATCGAGCAGTGCAACGGGGCGGGGGTGTGCCGCAAGGATACCGGCGTGATGTGTCCATCCTTCCAGGCCACGCGGGAGGAGATGCACAGCACGCGCGGGCGCGCCAATTTGCTGCGGGCGCTGATTTCCGGCGCACTGCCGGAGGCGGAAGAGGCCGCCTGGCAGGCGCTCGATTTGTGCCTGGCCTGCAAGGGCTGCAAGGCGGAGTGTCCTTCGGCGGTGGATATGGCGAAGTTGAAGTACGCTTTCGAGGCGCGTTACTATCGCACGCACCGCCGCCCGCTGCGGGATTACCTGTTCGCGTTTTATCCCCGCCTTGCGCCGCTGGGGGCGGCTTTTGCGCCGCTGGCGAATGCGGTGCTGCGCAGCGGGGTAACGCGCCGGTTGGGAATCGCGGCGGGGCGTCAGTTGCCGCAATTTGCAAGGCCTGCCGCTGTTCCCGCTGCCGCTACTTCCTCCGGCGGGAAGCGGGTGCTGTATCTGGCGGATGCGTTCACACGCTATACCGAGCCGCAGGTGGAGCGGGCTGCCCTGGAGGCGCTGCGGCGCGCCGGCTTCGATGTGCAGGTGCTGCCGGTGCTGGGGGCAGGGCGTCCGCTGATTTCCAAAGGCTTCCTGCCGCAGGCAAAGACGCACTTGCGGCGTCTGCTGGATGCCGTGCAGGCCGCCGACCCGCAGGGCAGGCTGCCCGTTTTGGGGGTGGAGCCTTCGGAAATCTACACGCTGCGCGATGAACTTCTGGATTTCTTCCCCGGCGAGGCGTCGGCCCAGTCCCTTGCCCGTCGCGCCTGGATGCTGGATGAGTTTTTGCTGCGTTCCCCGGCGGCGCTGGCGCGCCTGCGAGAGGCGCATCCGAGGGCGGGGGGGCGCGTGCTGCTGCACACACACTGCTACCAGAAGGCGCGTCCGCCCGCCGATGATGGTCTCCCGGTGGGTGGTGCGGCCAGCGCGGCGTTCTTGCGGGCGCTGGGCTACGAAGTCGAGGTGGTGGACGCGGGGTGCTGCGGAATGGCGGGGGCATTCGGCTATGAGGCCGAGCACTACGAACTTTCGATGCAAATTGGCGAAGACCGGCTTTTCCCGGCGGTGCGCGCCGCGGAGGCCGGCACTATCGTGGCCGCCGTCGGGACTTCCTGCCGCCACCAGATTGCCGACGGCGCGGCGCGCCAGGCTGTACATCCGGTGGTGTTGTTTTTGGGGACGGTGGACGGTGGACGGTAGACGGTACCACGTACCACGTACCACGTACCATGTACCACGTACCACGTACCACGTACTACGTACCGGGTACCACGTACTACGTACCAGCCCAGGCGACTACACGACTAAAAGACCAGACGACTAAAAGACTAACAGACCAGACGACTACGCGACTAACAGACCAGGCGACTACAAGCCTAAACTTAAAAAATTGCCAATCCCCTTGCCAATTTCACCGAATCATGCCATAATGTGATTGCCCTGCTCGCTGGGTGCCCCCCTCACTCAGCGACAGGGCTTTTTGTTTTGGACGACGGAGGACGGACGACGGACGACGGATGACGGACCACGGACGACAGACGACAGACCACGGACGACGGAGGGTCAGGTATGCCGGATGCGCTGGATATTCTCGTGTTGGGAAATATCACGCTGGATGTGTTGTGTTTTTACGTTGACGATGTGC
>DAOTWV010000128.1:0-15663 GCA_034435695.1 Anaerolineales bacterium
GCCAGTTTGTCCAGGATTTTGTGGTATTCGAGGGTGTGCAGGGTTTTGGAATCCATGCGGAGGGAGTAGAATGAAGGCGGAATGGAGAATGGAGAATGGAGAATGGAGAATGGAGAATGGAGAATGCAGAATGATGAATGATGAATGGAGAATGTGGACAGTGGACGGTGGACGGTAGACCGTGTGCGGTGGACGGTGGACAGTGGACGGTGGAGCGTACCCCGTACGTTGTACGCAGTACCCTGTACGCCGTACCCGACTGTGCGACCAGGCGACTAAAAGACTAAACGACTACGCGACTAACCGACCAGGCGACCAAAAGACTAAACGACTACGCGACGAACCGACTATGCAACCATCAGACACATTTTATCGTGAACGCGCGGAGCGGCGCAGGCGCATGGGCATTTTGGGCGCGGTGCTGGTGCTCAGTATGCTGTGTGCCGTATTGTTCGTGCGCTCGCTGTTCCACGACGATTGTACTGGAACCTTCGCGCGCAGTCCGCAGGCGGTGGCTGAAGCCTACGTACACGCTGTCGCCGCGGGGGATGTGCAGGCAGCGCAGGCATGCTGGGAACATTTTGCCTGGTTTGATGTCGAGGCCGGATGTTCAGAAATTTGTGTGCAGCGCATCGCGGGGCGCAATTTTACCCTGAAAGGGATGGAAATCACAGGGGAAACAGAAAACCCGCCGGAGGAGCGGGCACGGTTGGAGGTGTTGGTCAGGGTTACCTGCGGGCAAGGTACTATGCCTTTGGAAGGGAGTCTCACGCTGGACAGCACCGCATCCCCGCTTCCGTGGCGGCACTGGAAAATCATCCACAGTACGTTTGGGGGGCAGATGAGCCACCTGTGGTGCGGGGAGTGATTCATGCAAGCGTAGAAAGCGGCAGGCGTATGTAGAAGCGGCTGCCAGGGCAGGTTTCTTCGTCGTAGCCGGGGCTTTCCGCCCAGATTTTGCCGCCGTGTGCCTGAATGACTCCGCGCACGATTGCCAGCCCCAGGCCAGGGCCGCCGCCCTTGAATTTGGTGCGTCCTGAGGAATGCAGCGCAATTTCCCCCGTGCGGTAGAACTTCTCGAAGACCATCTCCAGGTGTTCGGGGGCGATGCCAATGCCGGTATCGGCTACCACCAGTTCAACCTGTTTGTCCTCCGGTAGTACCCGTCCTTCGAGCCAGACGCGCCCTCCGTCAGGGGTGTATTTGACTGCGTTGGTGAAGAGGTGGTAGAGAGCGCGGCGCAACAGGTCGGGGTCGCCATGTACCAGAGGCAGGGAGCGAATGTCGTCAGCAGAAAAAGCAATGTGGCGAGCAGTTGCGGCCTCGGCGATAATGCCAAAGGCGCTGATGGCAATATCGTATAGCCGCACTGGCTCCATGGAAACTTTCAGGGAACGGGCATCAATGCGGCTGACGTCCAGCAAATCGTTGACAATCTGGTGCAAGCGCTGTTCCCCACTGAGGATGCCTTCCAGCAAGGCGCGTTTGTCGGCGTGCTCTGCCAGCAAAGGGTCATGTAACAACACCTGGGTATAGCCGCGTAAAACCGTCAGTGGGGTGCGCAATTCGTGGGCTGCAACCTGAATGAAATCGGTTTTGGTACGGTCGAGGGCTTCCAGTTTCTGGTAGGCCTGTTGCAATTCTTCGGTACGCTGCTGTACCATGGATTCAAGTTCTTCGTTGAAACGGCGGATTTCCTCATTGGCCTGACGCAGTTCTTCGGCCGCCCGTTTGCGCTCGGTGATATCGCGCAGCAACACCAGGCGACCCACCGTCCGTCCACGACGGTTGTGGAGGGGGGACATGCGTAAATCGTACCAGCGGCGATTCTCGCCCTGTCCGGCGCTGACTTCACCAGTGGCCTGCTCTGTGCGCAGGTATTTACGCACCAGGTCACGCCAGGGGCGCAGAAAACGCGTGGCCGGGAGGCCGATAACCGGTTCGGAACCCAACAACCCCAGGATGCGGCGCATGGCTGGGTTGATGTCTACGATGCGTCCGTGCTCGTCCACCACGAACATGCCATCGGGCATGCTTTCGATGAGCAGGTCGCGCGCCACCGGTACGACATCCAGCATGTGAAAACGGAACAGTCCCCACCCGAAAATCAATCCGCTCAAGGTAAACGTAAAGGGGGTAAAATCCATGGGCGGCGGGGGAACAAGGCTGAAAACGTACAGCATGTTGATGCCAAAGGGCAACAATGCCCCCAGTACGGCAATCAACGCCTGCCGCCGGTACAATCCCGTACTGCGTACGTACATGCGCACGTAGAGCGCGATACCAGCCAGAATCAGGAGGTAGGAATAGTAGGTATGTACCCAAAACCAGGGGGCAGCCACATTTTGCAGGTCAGTGCGGCCGGGGGTACAGGTGAATCCCGCCCACATGAGGCGATGCCAGGGATTGGTGAGCACCATGAGCACCGTCACAGTGGGCAACGCCAAAATCCCCCACCGAAATCTCGAAGTCAGGCGTTTTTCCAGGCCGGTATATTGCATGGCAAAGGCCAGCCAGGCAGGTGGGGAAAGTGCGATGGCGGTAAATTCCAAATCTGTCCACAGCAACTTGCCCATGCAGGTGGGGGTCAGCAATTCGGCCAGGTAGGTCAACGTCCATAGCGTCACCGCCCCCATCAACACCGCAAAAGCCGCCGCGCCGCTCACTTCACGCCGCCACCAGGCATACCAGGCCAGGAATCCAGTAGCCGCTCCGGCAAGCAGCAGCAGTAAAAGCGCCCAAAGAGGAATGGTCATTGTAGTCATCGAAGGGTAGGGAAACGGTTCCGCAACGGTGATATAATTCTAACGCAAAAGTTCCGGTTATCACAGGCTGTAATTCCCGGCCTGCACCATTCATGTCACCACCGGAGGTACAACGCTATGCAAGATTATACGCCACAATTTCTGGAATTGGTACGCCTGGCGGCGACCAGTTTGCCACCGGATGTGGAGGCAGCCCTGCGCAAGTCGCTCGAAGAGGAAGAAGAGGGTTCTGCGGCCCGCGGGGCACTGGAAACCATTCTGCGCAACGTGGAAATGGCACGCGCCAATTCAACTCCCATCTGCCAGGATACAGGCACCCCGATTTTCTACGTCCACTACCCGGAAGGGATGAGCACGCGCAAGTTGCGCGCCCAAATCGAAGAGGCTGTGCGCGAGGCTACGCGGCGTTCTTATCTGCGCCCCAATTCGGTCAATGCCGTAACGGGGAAGAATACCGGCGACAATAGCGGCGACGAACACTACCCCACTATTCACTTCGAAGAGGTGGATGCCGACCAGCCGCTGACCGTAGACCTGATGCTCAAAGGCGGAGGCTGCGAAAACGTGGGTGCCCAGTACAAGTTGCCAGACAATCGCCTGGGAGCCGGGCGCGACCTGGAAGGGGTGCGCAAGGTCGCGCTGGATGCCGTCTACCAGGCACAGGGGAAGGGATGCGCCCCCGGTGTGCTCGGCATCGCCGTAGGAGGCGACCGTGGTACTTCGTACATGGCATCCAAAGAAGCCCTGCTGCGTACACTGGAGGAACACAACACCGACCCCACCCTTGATTCCCTGGAGGAGCGCATCACACAAGAAGCCAACCAGATGGACATCGGCCCGATGGGGTTCGGCGGGAAAACCACGGTGCTGGGCACAAAAATCAAAGGGCTGCACCGCCTGCCAGCCAGTTACTTCGTCACGGTGTCGTATATGTGCTGGGCGTACCGTCGTCGCCGGATGGTGATTGACGGGGACGAAGTGCGCTACGAATAAGTCCACGAATGGACACGAATGGGCACGAATACGTCCACGAATGGGCACGAATACGTCCACGAATGGACACGAATGGGCACGAATACGTCCACGAATGAGCACGAATAGACACGAATGGGCACGAATAGACACGAGTACGTATGAATTGCGGGAGAAATACCTATGCGCGAGTTAACGCTTCCTATCAGCGATGAAACCATCCGCAGTCTGCACGTCGGCGAGACAGTTGCCTTGAGCGGCGTGATGATGACCGGACGCGATGCCGTCCACAAATGGATGATAGACACATTTATCAAGAAAACCCGTCAGCCTACGGAAGACGACCTGAAGGTGTATGAGGCCATCAAGCCTTTGCTCGATGGCGGGGTGATTTACCATTGCGGGCCGGTCGTAGCGGGAGTGGATACGGGCAATTACCGCTTCGTGGCCGCCGGGCCAACCACAAGCATCCGCGAGGAACCGTATCAGGGAGATGTGATGCGGCATTTCAACCTCAAAGGGGTGATTGGTAAGGGCGGTATGGGGCCAAAGACGCTGCAAGCCTGTCAGGAAGTACCGGCAGTGTACTTCCACGCGGTGGGAGGAGCGGCCTCACTGATTGCCCAGTCCGTCAAGCGCGTTATCACCGTTCACAAACTGGATTTCGGCGTGCCAGAAGCCATGTGGGTGATTGAGGTAGAAAAATTCCCCGTCGTGGTCACCATGGATGCCCACGGGCAGAGTTTGCACGTCAAGGTGCAGGAGAAAGCCCAGCACGTGCTGGAAACTTTGCTATCCTGAAATGTCCATTTACAAAGAAAGTGAAAAGGCCGATGAGGAAACCTCATCGGCCTTTTGCGTTCCTGCGGTGGTACGCAGCACACGCGGCATCCCGCTGCTAGAAATGCGGAATGTCGTCAGCCAGGAAGGCTTCCGGCTGCTGTTCAAAGGTGGCCTTACAGGCCGGCAAGCAGAAAAAGAAGACCTTGCCTTCGTAAACGGCATACGGGGTTTCAGGGGTAAACTCCATGGGACCGCCACACGCGGATTCAACCACACTGCCATAAGCCGGCAGGGGGTTTCCCTGGGTAGTTCCATGCGTCATTGTTCCTTCTCCAGCGATTCAAGCAAGGTGATATCTTGTTCGAGGTTGCGTTTGCGCAGCATCAGGCTGCCCAGGTACAAAAACATCACCACAAAAATGACGGCATATCCAAAAACCATGTAACCGGTCGTTTCCGCCGGGCCTTGCGATTGGGCGAGGATAGATAACCAGGTCATGAGAACCTCCTTACGCTAGCGCGCCACCTTGAGGCGCAGTTGTTCCACTTTTTGCATCAGATTCCCCAGGCGGATACGATGCCACAACAAATCCACGAAGTACACGGAGAAAGTGAAGAGGCTGAAGAGAAAAGTCTGCAGCATCTTTGGCGTCATGTCAAAGCCGCCCTGGGCATCGCCGCCGCCTCCGCCAATTACCACAGGGTGAATGGTGCGCAACAGGCGAATGGAGATGAAGGTGAGAGGAACACTCAGGAAAGCCAGGATGACATAGACAGCCCCAAAGCGGGCACGGCGGTCGGGGTCATCCATACCAGAGCGCAACATCATGTAGGCGACGTACAGCAATTCGACGATGGAAGCCGTCGTCAGGCGCGGGTCCCACGTCCACCAGGTATTCCAGGCCGGGCGCGCCCAAATCGAGCCGGTGACGATGGCTACGAAGAAGAACACCAGGCTGATTTCCACCGCCGCTACTTCGACCACATCCCACTTCGGGTTGCCAGTGCGCAGGTAGGCCACCCCCATAGCGGCAGCCACCAGAAAACCGAGCATCCCCACCCAGGCATGGGCAACGTGGAAATAGAAAACGCGCTGCACGTTTCCCATCACAGCCTCCAGGGGCGCGTAAAAGAACACCATGACCGTGGCCGCGACAATCAACAACGCGCTGACCACATCCAAAATTTTGAGAGCAGCAGGTTTAGGTTGCATGTTTACTCCTCGACGACGTAATCGAACACCATGAATGCCAGTGCCACGAAAATCACATCATACACCAGCAGCAAATTGAACCAGGGAGCGATGTCGCTCCACGGAAGGGCATCCAAAAAACCCGCGCTGGCCTTAACCGCGGCAATCAACACGGGGATGACCAACGGAAACAAGAGAATGGGCAGCAGCATATCACGCGTGCGGGTCTGCACCGACATCGTCGCCAGCAGCGTTCCAACAGCCACGTACCCGATGGAACCCAATACCACAATCAACACCAAACCAGGATTGAGCAGGTTTACATTGTACAACACGCTATACACCGGCAGCACAATGGCCTCGATGACGAACATGAAGGCCAGGTTGCCCAATGCCTTGCCAAAATAAATGGCGCTGCGGTCTACAGGGGCCAACAGCAGGCCATCCAGACAGCCGCGGTCTTTTTCACTGGCCATTGAGCGATTCAATCCCAGTGTTCCCGCAAAGGCAAAGGTAGCCCACAGGACGCCGGCGGTCACTTCCCGACGGATGGCTGGCTTCAAGTCCAGTGCAAAGTTGAAGATGAGGATGACCAGTAGCGCGAAAACCAGCATGGCGGAAAGCAATTCCCGGCTGCGTAGTTCCGCCGCCAGGTCTTTCCACAGAATGGCAAAGGTGGTGCGTGACAGGCCGGGACGCACCTCGGTTTTGGGGATATCCGCGCTCATAGGGCTACCTCCTGGCGGCCAACGGCCTGACGGTAGAAACCCAGCAGGGCATCAGGGGCAACCTCCTGACGAGAGGCGGAAGCCACAATGCGTCCACCGGAGAGGACATCGAAGCGCGAGGCAAGGTCACCGATGCGCGCCAGGTCGTGCGAGGTCATCACCACAGTGCGGCCGCGTGCGGCCACGTTGCGCAAGACTTCGTCCAGCATGGCACAGGCATCCTGGTCCAAACCCGTGTGTGGCTCATCAAACAGCATCACTTCCGGGTCGTGCAGGACGGCGCGCCCAATAGCCAGGCGTTGCTGCATACCGCGCGAGAACGTGCGCACCAGGTCACGCCGCCGGGGAAGCAACCCTACCATATCGAGCACCTCGGCGATACGTGCATCCAGGTTCTGCACGCCATACATGCGGCCATAAAAGCGCAGGTTTTCCTCCGCCGTCAGGTCACCGTACAGCAGCGGCTGGTGGGAGACCACCCCCAGGCGGCGACGAACGGAGGCCGCCTGGGAGGGCAGGGCATACCCGGCAACATGTACTTCCCCCAGCGTGGGGCGCGAGAGCGAGGTCAGGATGCGCAGGAAAGTGGTCTTTCCAGCCCCATTGGGGCCGAGCAAAGCCACAAATTCGCCGCTATCCACCTGAAAATCCAGGCCTCGCAGCACCACTTTGGGGCCAAAGCGTTTGACCAGTTTGCGAACCTGTATCACGCTTCTTCCTCATCCAGCAGGGCTTTGAGGCGGGCCTTGAGCGCCGCCCGACGGGTGTGGTAAGCCTCTTCGGAAAGTTCGCCTTCTTTGTACAGGTCGTCCAGCGCAATGATGGCATCCATCACCACCTGCGGGTCTTCCATTTCATCGGCAGAGGCATCCTCATCATCCACATCTTCTTCCGATTCCCCGCGATTGGTACGGCGATACAGCCAGATGCCGGCACCAATCAGGACAGCACCAAAGGCCCCCAGGCCGATTGCCAGGCTGGAACCTGAAGAGGTGGACAGCGAAACCCCACCACCGCCTACTTTCCCGGAAAGCACAGCCTCCAGGTTTCCGCCAGCAGCGATTTGGGCTCCGGTATAGGTGCGATAGGTCACACCCTGCACATCACGTGTACCGCTGTCCTGCAGGAAATCACTCTTGACTTTGACACCATCCGGCACCATGAAGAGCACCGCGTCTACGTCCAGCGGCAGGGTTTGGCGGAAGGTGATTTTCTTGCTGTAGGGCAAAGTAGTGGCGTAGAGCACCTGATACTGCCCCTGGCTGGGGCGCACTGTGAGGGTATCCATGAAGCCATCAGCCGTCTGAATGTAACGGCCTCCCAGCGCCCCATCCTGGAACTGTGGCGGTGTGGCGCCTTCGGGCAGGGTGAAGGGCACCACTCCTTCGCCGGGATTGGCGGGAACCACTGCCTGGGTGCTGTTATTGGAGATGACGTACAACTCCACCACCTGCACCACATCCGGCTGACTGAAATCGAAGAAGACATGCAGACGGTCTACCGAGAGTACGCTGACATCCTGCGTGGGTTCAAACACGGTGACGGGCAACTGCAATTCGGTGCTATCCTGTTCAAACACACCGATATCAGAACCATAGGTTGCCCCGGCGTAATCCACGGTCACCACGAAGACGCGGTGCGGGTCAATCTCCACATCCTCGAACGTGTAGGTGGCGTTTTCATCCAGCGTGGCAGTGCGGGTGAAGACGGGGGTCATGTTCTCCACCACGTACAGGGTGACGGGCAGCCCGGCCGGGACTTCGCCGTTCTCTACGCTGCCATTGGTCACCTGCCCGGTGATAGTCCCCAGAACGACCTCTGGGGTAGCCGTAGCCGTGGTGGAAGTAAGTGTGCCGCTTACCTCGACGGAAGGCGTAGTCTCTGGAGCCGGTTGGGCGACTTCTGCGCCATTGCCTGCAAAGGAAAGCGTGCGCAGGTAGCCGGTAAGCGCCCAGATATCTTCCTGGCTGAGTTGGTCACCAAAAGCGGGCATATTGCCCTGGCCGCTGGCAATGACAGAAGCCATTTCGGCGGCCGAAAGTTGCGCCATGAAGGCCTGGTCGGTGAAGACGGCCACGTCGCCAGCCTGAGCAGCATCCGGGCCATCGCCATTACCGCTTTCGCCGTGACAACGGGCACAATTTTCTTGATAGAGGCTCTCACCGCGTTGCAATGCATCTGCAGGCGTGCTCAGGGAGAGGGCATAGGCTACCACATCCCAGCGTTCCCCATCGGAGAGGCTGGCGAAAGGCGGCATGAACTTGTCGATGTTGCCACTGGTGACCACGGCGTACCATTCGGCGAGAGTGGCCTGGCGGGCAAAATCGGGCTGCCCCAAAGGTGCAGGGGGATTGGGCAATTGTGCAGCCTGAGGGCCATCACCCAACCCCTGAGGGCCGTGGCAGGGAGCGCATTTTTCCGCGAAGATAGCCGCTCCGTTTGCCGGGTCAGGAGCGACCAGGGGGTAGAGGGAGGATGTGTCCATGGCGCCTGGTTGCGGGCGCGGTGTCACGACGGTAGAAACCTGCGCCCCAGGAGGAGGAGTCACATCCGCAGCCATCGAGAAGGAGCAGGCTGAAAGCACCAGGGCCGTCAAGCCAAGGAGGGGAATCAACCAGAGTTTACGAGCGAAATTCATTGTCAACCTTTGCAAAGTACATGGTGTGTAGAGAGTACGCAATGTGTGAGTTCGTATCCGCACGCCCCCCGCTGGAAGGTCCGAACACGATGTGGCAACGGCTTCCGGCAGGGTGCGGGTGTGTCAAAGGTCATGCTTCTGCAGGCGTACCGCAGCGAGGGCAAAAACGGTCACTGCGCTGTAAGGGAGCGCCGCATTGGGTGCAGAAACCGACGGCCTTATCCTGACGGGCACGCCGACGGGCAGCAATGGCAGCCTCCAGGGGGTCATCTACATCTCCTGCGGGGACGGTTGCCTGCCTGCGGGCGGCGATAGCCGCTTCCAGACGGTCTGTCACCGCCTCTGCTTCGGAGGTGCCATCCGCCTTTTGGGGTGCCAGCGCATCCAGACGACGCAGGATTTCCGCGCCACGCGCCAGGAGGGCCTTGCGCTGCACGGGATAATCGTCTTCAGGAATTTTCCCCAGGGTGTAGTCAAAATCCAGTTCTTGCAAAGCGCGTAAAATGCCTTCACGCTGCGCCAGCAGAGAAGAAATTTCTTGCTCTTCCTGATTGCTCAGGCTGCGGCTGGATTCCATAAAAGGCCGCGCTACGAACATGGCTACCAGCAGAGCCAGAGAAAGAATGAGAAAAATCGAACCGATGTCCATGTCGCCTCGTTATTTTTGCACCAGTGCTGCATCTACGACTGATTTGATTTGCTGCACCGACGAGAAGGGGCCGATTTGGGCATTCTGTAAGCGCCCCTGTGCATCGATGGTGTAGGTCTCCGGCACGCCCCGGATGCGAAATTCTTGTGAGATGCGCGTACCCAAATCCGGGCCGTTGGGGTAGGTGATATCGAACTTCGCCAGGTAGCCTTTGGCCTCCGGCTCGGTATCCACGTAGTTTACACCCAGGAAAATCACGTTCCCCTGGTCTTTGTAAAACCGCCAGGCGGCCTCCAGGTCGGCGGCTTCCTGTTCGCAGGGCTTGCACCAGGATGCCCAAAAATTGAGCACCACGACTTTGCCGCGCAAGTCGGTCAAATGAATTTGCTCACCCTCGAAGGTGGTCAACACGAAGTCCGGAACCGTATCGCCAATCTGGATGGGGCCTTGTTGGGCGCGTCGCAGCATCAGGCCGATGAAGACCAGGAGCACCAACACACCAGCAAAGGCCAGACTCCACCCCACAGTCAGCCTCCCCGATGTGTTCTCAGGTTCGGCAGCGGGCGCGATGTTTTGTTGGGTCATACAACCTCCAGAAAATGCTCTGCAAAATGATGTAGCGCGGTCGCTTAGCGCCTCTTCAGTTCTTCTTCCAAGCGCGCGGCGTATTCGTCATCCAGAGAAGGCACCTCTGGCTCCAGGGCTTCGTCACTCGAAACTTTCCAGGAACGCATGGCCTGGAATAGCACGAACACTCCAAGCAGGATGAGTACCGGCGGGATGACGTAGACCAGCCAGTTCAAGCCACGCCGTGGTGGCTCTGCAAGCACACGGTCTCCGTACTGCTCGGCAAAGTAGGCCTTGATTTCATCTTCCGTCCATCCCTGGGAAAGTTTTTCCCGGATGAGTTCGCGCCATTGGGCGCAGGCCTGGGTTCCACACACGTCCAGGGGGATGTTTTCACACACCGGGCAATACAACTGACTGGCAACCGCGTTGACTTCGTCATCAGTAGGCACATGCGGGGTACCGCTTTGCGCCTGTGCCGTGACAACACCAACGGCCAGAGCAATCAACAAAATGGGAAGGGTCCACCACAAGCGTTTCATGGCTTAATCTCCGTATGCTCGCGCCCGTGCGGGGGAGGAAGTACCAGCCGTGACCGGAACCGGAAGCATATCTTCCGCCTCATTCGCCGGCCAGGCCGCCACCAGCGTCCCCAGGATGAAAATCAGGCCGCCAAACCACACCCAGTTCACCAGCGGGTTGTGGAAGACTTTGAAGGTGGCGCCCTCAGCGGTCACCGGCATCCAGTCCACCAGCAGGACGTAGAAGTCGTCTTCCCAGGTACTGCGCACACCGGGAATAGTCATCGGCTGCTGGAAATCGTAGAAGAAATCACGGCGGGGATGCAGTTCGCCCACGTATTCACCGTTTTTGTACACGCTGACGACGGCACGCGCCACGTTGCGATTGTCGTTGGTATCGAAGAGCGCCAGCGAATCGTAGCGCATGGTGTAATCGCCCAGGGTGATTTCGCCGCCTTGCGGAATGGTGGCCTGCGTCTCCGTCTGGAAGACTTCCAGGCCGATGATGCCGACGGCCATGACCACCACCCCAAGATGGATGATGTACCCGCCATAACGCCGGCGGTTACGCGCTGCCAGGCGAGAGAGGGCGACCGGGAAGGCTTCGCCCTTCTGGCGTGCGCGTGCCCGCGCGCCGCGCCAGAATTCGTACAGCGTGACGAAGACCACAAAGGCGACCAGTTCAAAGGTCAGCAACGCCGCGAACTGGTGAACGCCGGTGCCAAATGCGCCCAGCGGGACAACCACAGAGGCTACGCCCGGTTTCCACATGGCGCGTCCCAGCGTCTTGGCGGTGGAATGCCGCCAGGCCGAGAGCGGGGCGATGCCCATCAGGAGCAGCATGGCAGCAAAGAGCGGAGCGGTAGCACGCTCGTAGAACGGCGGGCCTACGGTGACCTTTTGCCCGGTGACCAGTTCGGAAACCAGCGGGAAAATCACACCCCAGAAGCAGATGACCAGAATGCCCATGAACACCAGGTTGTTGAGCAGGAAAAGCGCCTCACGAGAGAGGAGCGAGGTCATCTGGTTTTTCGCCTTCAGGTTGTTCCAGCGCCAGAAGAGCAAACTCATCGAAATGAGGAAAGTGGCTCCGATGAAGGTAAAGAAAGACGGGCCGATGGCGCTTTGGGCAAAAGCGTGTACGGAAGAGAGCACACCGGAACGCGTCAGGAAGGTGCCGAAGATGACCAGGGCATAGGTGGTGATGATGAGAATCATGTTCCAGTGCTTGAGCATACCGCGCTTTTCTTGAATCATCACCGAATGCAGGAAGGCGGTACCGGAAAGCCAGGGCATGAAGGCCGCGATTTCCACCGGGTCCCATCCCCAGTAGCCGCCCCAGCCGAGCACGTCATAGGCGCAGCGGCCGCCCAAAATCAGGCCGAGGGAGAGGAACAACCAGGCCCACAATGCCCAGCGGCGGGTGAGGCGAATCCAGCGGTCATCGGTGCGGCCCGTCACCAGCGCGGCAATGGCAAAGGCGTAGGGGATGACGAAAGACACGAAGCCCAGGTACAGCATCGGGGGATGGATAATCATGCCCGGATGCCGCAGCAGGGGGTTGAGTCCGTTGCCATCCTGTGGGGTGAAGAGCGTAGCCCCCTGGGGCTGGAAGAGATGCGGCTCCACCTTGCCGGTAGGCAGCGCCCACAAACGATTGAAGGGGTTCTCGAAAGCCAGGATGAGGAACAGGAAGAACCCCAGGGTGACCATGCCAACCACAATCACCCAGGGCAGGAATTCGCGGTCGCGTTCCCAATTGCGCAGGGTAACCGCGGAGGTGAAAGCCGACATCAGCCAGGCCCAAAAGAGCAGCGAACCGGCCTGTCCTCCCCACCACGCGGTGGCCTTGAGGTAGGTGGGCATGGCACGGCTGGTCACCTCGGTGACAAAGGCCACTTCGAAATGGCCGGTTACCAGCAACGTCACCAGCACGGCAGAGGCCAGCGTGAGCAGGGGGAAGGTCAAAAGCATGGCGTTGCGAGCGCTGTACACCAGCGCCGGGTTATTCCGCCGCACCCCCATCACCGCGGAGACAACGCCATATACCGCCAGGATGGCCGTAATCAATACGGCACCAAAGCCTAAATTGGCTAACATAGTTGGTCAACTCCTATCCACCAGTTTGTTGCGGAACGGCTTCTTCGTATTTCGTGGGGCACTTCAGCAACAGTTCTTCGGCGTAGAAAACACCGTCCTCGCCCAGTTGCCCCGTCATGATAGCCTGGGCTTCGTTGCGCAGCAGGTCGGGCTTGACGCCGTTATACACCACCTTGACGCGCGTACGATTAGGGTCAATCACCGCCTGATGCAGCACCGCTGCCAGCCCCCCTTGCGCTTCGATTTCGGCGTTGTCGCCCGGAACATCAGCCACCTCAAAGGTGAGCGTCAACGTTTGCGGGTCATACTGGATGGTATCGCCAATCACCGCACCGGAGATGCGCAAATCGCGGCCTACGACTTCGCTACCGCGTTGCACCATCTCGTCCACGGTGAGGAAGTATTGTGCGCTGGCCTGCGTCGAAGAAACAATCAGGTACACGATGGCAGCCACAATCAATAAACCGCCAATGATGAACTTGTACCGGTTGGTTGCGTTTTCCATGAGAAGAGCCTCCTTAGCGAAAAAAAAGGATTAACCTGCTG
Organism: Anaerolineales bacterium; assembly: GCA_034435695.1. Classification (GTDB taxonomy): domain Bacteria; phylum Chloroflexota; class Anaerolineae; order Anaerolineales; family DRKV01; genus DRKV01. The sequence continues at coordinate 13,461 of DAOTWV010000128.1, forward strand.
TCACATTGTCGCCCAACACACGGGCAGGATACGGGTATTCTCTTAGCGTAAGATGAGCGTTCCATGCGACGCGGTACGTGAAGAGATGCACAATTTGTCATGCAAATTTTCACACAAGAAAATTAATCCCCCCTGAGAATCTCCCCCCTTTTTGGCGATGGAAGGCATGAAAAAGGGGTGAAAAAGCGCTTAAGCCTATCGGAATAGGCAGGTATGGCTTCACATTCTGGCAGAGCATCCCAAAAAACAAAAAAAGCCCGGTGAAGAGCGTCACCGGGCTGAGGGGCCAGATATCAGATTTCAACGCAATTTCGTGCCACAGGTGCGGCAAAAACGGTCTGCAGGAGCGGCGCGTTTACCGCATTGCGGACAGTACCGCACCTCTCCTTCAGAGGTTTTCTCTTCCCCGCGTTCCACACGTGCGGACTTCCGGCGGCGTTTGCGCTTTTGTGGTTCCGGGCGGGTACCACGCCAATACCATACCCCGCCACCAATGACCAGCAGCACTCCCAAGCCGCCCAAAATCCAGGGGAGGTAGTCTACCAGCGAGAAACTGCTTTTCTCTGTGGGCATGGGGGAAACAGGCACATCCGAAACGCTGAGTACGTCATCGCTTTTCTGGTATTGCACATTGAGCGAGAACGATTCCCCGGCTTCCAGGGCGGCAAACGAAGCCGTGTAATATGTCAACCCGTCCGCCGGATTGGTGCCCGGCTGCCCCATCGCGGGAGTAATCTGCATCTGCGTGGCCGTGCGCGGTTGTTGCACCTGGATGAGCAGGTTGTTCACCGCATAGTCTCCCGGCCAGGTGTAATCCACGGTGCGCTGGTCACCATCCACCTGCAATTGTGGGTCATAGTACTCCAGGCGGATGTGGGGCATGCTGGCCGAAAACTGCACATACACCCAGCGGTCATCCTGCGAGGTGCTGTACTGCACGTTGAAGAGCGTATCGGTGGGCGTTTGCGATTCGGCTACTGCATTGGGCGTTCCCGCTGCGCGGGGAATGCGCAGGGTAAGCGCCACGGGACGCTGTACATCGGCCGGCAAATCAATTCGGTAAATGACCAGCGTTTGGCGGGGCTGGTCGTATTCCGGCCACAGGTCTACTTCCAGGGTGTCGAAGCGCACGCCGTCCTGTGCACGCGCCGCCCCCAGGGGGGCTGCCAGCGCAACCAGCACCATGACTGCCAAAAGAATGATTTTGCGGAGCGGTTTCATCAGGAAAAAGGCCTCCTGTCAGGGGGAAAGTGGTATGTGTCCCGATGATACCACTATTGGCTCATCTCTCACAAGATGACGTTCCTCCCAGGAGCACGAAAGATATGTTGGTCAGGGTAGGTGACGGCAATGCCGTCGCCTACCCATCTCGCGTGAACCCCAACAACTTCTTAGCGCTCCCTGCCTCCCCCTTGCCCGTGCTTACCGCAGTGCAGCGCGAATTTGCCGCTCCAATGCGACAAATTCGGGGGCGTAGCGCAACGCATCACTGCGCGGGCGCGGCAGCGGAATGGGCACATCCAGGCGCAATTGCGCTGGCCGCGGGGAGAGCACCAGCACCCGGTCGGCCAGCAGCACGGCCTCCGCGATGGAGTGCGTCACCATGAGCACGGTCGTGCGTCGGGCACGCCAGATGCGCAGCAATTCGGCGCTCATGTGTTCACGCGTCAGGGCATCCAGTGCGCCGAAAGGTTCATCCAGCAGCAACACCTGCGGGGAGGTTACCAGCGCCCGCGCCAGGGCAACACGCTGCGCCATGCCGCCGGACAGGTCTTTCGGCAGGGTTTCGGCAAATTGCGTCAGCCCCACAAGGTTCAACACGGACAGCGCCTCCCGGTGCGCGGCATCCGCTGCCAGCCCGTCTACTTCCAGTGGAAGGCGCACGTTTTCCAGCACCGTGCGCCACGGCATGAGCGTGGGCTGCTGAAATACCAGCCCGATTTCAGGACGCGGCTCCGTTACCGCCTGCCCGTTCAACAACACCTGCCCGCGCGTAGGCGACTCCAACCCCGCCAGCAGCCGCAGCAGGGTGCTCTTGCCACAACCCGAAGGCCCCAACACGCACACAAATTCCCGCGGCTGCACAGCGAAATTCAGCCCCGCAAGGACCGGCAAGGGTCCCTGCGGGGTTTCGTAACGCATGGTGAGATGCTGCACGGTGAGCATGGGAAGGGATGTGCGGGGTGCGGGAGTGCGAAGTGCG
>DAOTWV010000129.1:0-11228 GCA_034435695.1 Anaerolineales bacterium
CGCGCCTGGAGACCCTGCACGCCCGATTGCTGGCTGCCCGCGCCCAACGGGTGCGCCCCGCCACCGACGACAAGGTGCTGACCGCCTGGAACGGGCTGGCGCTCAGCGCGCTGGCCGAGGCCGCCCGTTACCTGGGACGCGCCGATTACCTGCAGGCCGCCCGCCAGAACGCCGATTTCCTGCTCACCCACCTGCGGCGCGCCGATGGACGGCTGCACCGCGCCTGGCGCGCCGGGCAGGCCGCCCACACCGCCATGCTGGAAGATTACGCCGCCCTGGGGCTGGGGCTGCTGGCGCTCTACCAGAGCGACCCGCAAACGCGCTGGTACCAGGCCGCCCGCCAGATGGCCGAAAACATTCTGACCCATTTTCCCGATGCCGAGGGCGGCGGCTTCTTCGATACTCCCGACGACCACCCCACTCCACTGGCGCGTCCCAAATCCGTACAGGACAATGCCACCCCCAGCGGCAACGCCCTGACCGCCATGCTGCTGCTGCAACTGCACGCCTTCAGCGGCGAAGGACGCTACTACGAGGCCGCCCAGCGCAGTTTCGGGCTGGTGCGCAGCGCCGCGGCGCGTTACCCCACCGCCTTTGCATACTGGCTATGCGCAATGCAGTGGGCGGTGTACCCGCCACTGGAAGTCGCCCTCATCGGGGCATCTCACGACGCATCTACCCAGGCTTTGCGCACAAGGCTGTGGCAAGAGTATCGCCCGCGCCTCGTCTTCGCCGCCAGCGATTTTCCCCCTCCGCCTGAGGCACCACCCCTGCTACAAAACCGTCCTCTCGTAAACGGCAAACCCGCAGCCTATGTGTGCCGCGGGTTTGTATGCCGTACTCCAGTCACCACGCCAGAGGCGCTGGCAGAAGCCCTGAATTCCTGAACTTTACCCCTTCAGGTGCAGCGATACGGGGCAATGGTCAGACCCCTGCACCTGGTCGTGAATCACGCTATCCGCCACCTGGGGAAGCAGCCCTTCCGAAACCAGGAAGTAGTCAATTCGCCAGCCGATGTTGCGCTGACGGGCACGCATGCGGTAAGTCCACCAGGTGTATTGCTCTTCCTCCGGGTGCAGGTGCCGATATACATCCACAAAGCCGTGTTCCAGGTAGCGCGTCACCCAGGCGCGCTCCTCCGGCAGGAACCCGGAAGTCTCCTGGTTTTCTTTGGGGTTGCGCAGGTCAATTTCCTGGTGCGCAGTGTTGAAGTCGCCGCACACAATAACGTGGTGGCCGGCAGCGTGCAAGTCATCACAAATTTCCAGCAGACGGGCGTAAAAATCCAGTTTGTATTGCACGCGGTCCTGTCCGCGCCCGCCGTTGGGGAAGTACACATTGAAAAGGTAAAAGTCGGGATGGCGGGTACGAATGACACGCCCTTCGACATCGAAGCGGGGGTCATCCAATCCCAGATGCACTTCCAGCGGTTGCGTACGGCAAAAGGTGGCCACGCCGCTGTACCCTGCTTTTTCCGCCGGGTTCCAGGTGACATGCCAGTCCTGCCACAGGGCGTGCTGGGAGGGGGTCAGTTGCTCCGGGAAGACGCGCGTCTCCTGCAGACAAAGCACATCAGGGGCAGTTTCCTCCACCCACGGCCACACCCCTTTTCGCAGGGCAGCGCGCAGCCCGTTCACATTCCAGGTAACGATGTTCACGCCAGGTCCTCCATCAAGTGCATTGGCAGAGCAGCCACGCCCACGATACCCGGTCCAGTGTGGACACCAAGCACGGGGGAAATGCGCAGCACCTCCAGGCGGGCAACATTCAGGCGTTCCTCGACACGCTGCGCCAGGGCCTCGGCCTGTGCGCTGATTTGTCCATGCATCACAGATACCCACAGAGGGACATCGGCATACAGAGATTGCAGGTGCTGGACGATACTGTTCACCGCTTTGCGCATGGAACGTACTTTTCCAACGGTGCTATACCGGCCATCGTCGTCCACCCGAATGATGGGTTTGATGTTGAGCAGTGCCCCGGCAAGCGCCTGCACCCGTCCGATGCGACCGCCGCGTGACAGGTACTCCAGGGTTTCGAGGGTGTACACCACCTCCGAAGCGGCGCGAATGCGCTCCAGGCGCTTCAAAATGGCTTCCAGCGACCAGTTAGCACGCGCCGCCATACTGGCAGCCAAAACCTGAAAGCGCTGCCCACCCGAAAGCGTGCCGCAATCGTGGCAGGTCACGCCGTCAGGGGCGCTGAGTTGACGGGCTTTTTCCGCAGCCTGAAACGTGCCGCTCAGTCCCGAGGAGAGGTGCAATGAAAGCACGTGCTTTCCGGCCTCTACTGCCCGACGATACAGGTCTCCCAGTTGCCCTGGCGAAGGCATGGAAGTGGTGGGAATACGAGGATACATCGCTTTCAAACGGTCGTAAAACGAATCCGGGGAAATCGCCTCCGAAGGGATTTCACCCTCAGGGAAATGAATCGTGAGGGGAACGACCTGTACATTGTGTTTTTCGCGCTCTTCCGGCAAGAGGTCGGCAGCGCTATCGGTGATTATCTGAAGGTTCATACGCTCTCTTTTCGTGTGAGTAAGGACAGACGAGGCATTCACCGTGCGGGGAGTATACCCCGGTTGCCAATGAGCAACTGCTCAGCCAATCCTGTTTTTTACTATCCGGCGGCTGAAAACCACTTCGGCAGGCTCAGTGCATACGCAGCGACGATGGCAAAACCGGCCTTCGCAAATGAGAAATCAGGCGCCGAAGGCTTGCCCTCAGCCAGGTCGAAGGGGCGACTTCACAGGCATCGCTGCGACTTCAGTCGCCGGAACTGAGCAGTTGCGCTAATTATACGAACCTATACCCAAATTGGGTAGGATAACCACAGACAGGAACTTAAAGCCCGGTCGAGGCGATGAAATCCCCCCCCAGAATACCCTGGCCAAGACTTGTGGGCCAAGGCTGAGCCTTGTCTCACACAGACCTTCGATAGGCTCAGGGTAGACAGCGGCTACGCCGCCTCGCAGCAACAACTACAGCGAATTTTCGGATGGGTTCTTAAGAAAACTCTGCACCTCATTCAGGAGGAACACTAAAGCGTTGTTGGTAAATCGCGGTATGGCCTGGCACAACGGAACGCAGATACGACCAACGAAGCGGCGAAAACCAACACAACCAGCGGATATCAGCGGCACCAGCGTTATCAGCGTTCTACCGACCAGCATATCTTTAGTGCTCCCCATTCAGGTCAGGATATCCGAAAACTGAAATTTTGTGTTAAAATCTGCGCCATGAAAATCATCTCATCCGTCAAAGGCACACGTGATTTTTACCCCGAACAAATGCGCATCCGTTCCTGGCTGTACCGCACCATGGGACGCGTATCCACCCTGTTCGGTTATCAGGAATACGATGGCCCCTTCCTGGAATACATGGACCTGTATGCGGCCAAATCGGGGGAAGAACTGGTCAAAGAGCAGGCTTTCGTCTTTCAAGACCGCGGCGGGGAGTGGATTACCCTGCGCCCGGAGTTGACTCCTACCCTGGCGCGCATGGTGGCGCAAAAGCAACGCCAGTTGACCTATCCCTTGCGCTGGTGGTCTTTTGGCCCCATGTGGCGTTACGAGCGCCCGCAGAAGGGGCGGACGCGGGAGTTTTTCCAGTGGAACATAGACCTGATTGGCGTTGATACCCCGGAAGGAGACGCCGAACTGATTGCCATCGGGGCAACCTTCCTGCGGGAGGTGGGTCTGCGCCCTTCAGAAGTGCAAATCCTGGTCAACAACCGCCGCCTGGTAGATGCACAACTGGATACCCTGAGCATTCCCGCGGCGCAACGCCCGGCCGTGCTGCGCCTGATTGACCGGCGCGAGAAGATGTCGGCGGAAAAATGGCGCGACTACGCGCTGGAAACTGTGGGGCTAGAGGCATCACAATTCGATGGGTTGTGCGCCATCCTGGAAAACTCCGGGCTATGGCAAGAATCCGAAGAACTGGTGCGCCTGTTTGCCGCGCTGGAAGCGCTGGGCGTACGCGAATACGTGCGCTACGCGCCTGAAATCGTGCGCGGGCTGGATTACTACACAGGCACCGTATTCGAGGCGCGCGATGTCCACGGGGAATTTCGCGCCATCCTGGGCGGCGGACGCTACGATAACCTGGTGGCAGCCGTGGGCGGCAGTCCGCTGGCGGGAGTAGGCTTCGCCATGGGCGATGTGGTCATCACCCTGGTGCTGGAAAAATTTGGGCGCATCCCTGATGCCCAAACTCTCGCCCCTGCCCCCGTGCTGGTGACCGTTTTCGATGCTGAGAGCCAGCCCGACAGCATGCGCCTCGCAGCCCAATTGCGAGCGGCCGGCATCCCTGCCGCGCTCTACCCGGAGGCTGCAAAACTGGGCAAGCAATTGAAACACGCGCAGCGCATCGGTGCGCCGGCAGCAGTGATTGCCGGGCCGGAGGAAATCGCCAATGGACAGGTGAGCGTGAAAGACCTCCAACGCCGCGAACAGCATACCGTGAGCCTCGAAAATCTGGTAGAAACTCTGCAAAAAATCCTTGCCCAGAACAAGGCTTCGTGATAAAATCTGCCCGCTTGTGGTGGCTGTAGCTCAATAGGCAGAGCACCGCACTGTGGATGCGGCTGTTGTGGGTTCAAGTCCCATCAGCCACCCAAATCAGCGCCGTCGAGACGGCGCACAGGGGTGAAAGCACATCGCCCTGTAAGCCGCCCAGGCGTTCCTGGGCGGTTTTTGTTTTCTCGGCAAAGGCGGGTTTCCTGATGAAGGCTCCAGAATACACATCTGCACGCTTTGTAGCCACGGGGTTGCGCATCCTGGCAATAGCGGTCGTCATCGTGCTCGGACTGGGATTGTGCGGCCTGACGATTGGCGTATATGCGCTCTCACGCAATGCCTCTCCCGGCAGTCTGCTGGCAGAGTACCCCCAAGAGACGTTCATAGCCGTCACTTCCATCTACGGCCTGTGCTTCATTCCTGGGGGTATCCTGACAGCAATCGGCATGGCTGCCATCGCGGATACCCTGAATGCCCTGACCGATACCGCCGAAAATACCTGGTATCTGCGGGCTGCAGTCCACCGCCGCCGGTAAACACATCAGCAAAACACGCAAAAACGGACGGGAAAGGCCGTTCCGAGCCAATCACCCCCCTGGAACGCCCCAACAAACATTCGCGCCCGGCGAAGGGACGGGCGCGCGTGTCGTGCACGCGCGCCGCGGGGTCTATTCATCCAGATAGCGCGATTCATCCAGCGCCTTCTCCAGGCTCTCCTCCGGCGAAGCCGTCTGCGGGGTGTGCGGGTGCAACATGGCCTCTTCGGCTTCGCGCAGCGCCTGGGGAGAGGCCGCCCGCACGATACTCCACTTGCCACAATGCGGGCAGCGGTCGTACTTGGCGGTCACCATGTTGGGTGCCCACCAATGGCGGGCAAAGGGACGGCCACATCGGGGACACACAGCGCCTCCAAACAGGCCATAAGAACGGGGCGCACCCGGCCCCCTGCGCCGTTCACCCAAAAACGAGACCAGCGCAGCCAGCAGCATCACCCCAAAGACCAGTCCCAGCAAGGGGATAACCATCCGTCCCGCCTCTTGCCAGCCCTGTTCCGGCGAGACGAACACCCGCTGTACCCGGTTGGAGGTCAGAACCTGGCCGTCGGCGGTGTAGCCTACCGCATAGAGGACATGCTCTCCAAGGGGATAATCATCGGTCACAAAGCGGATTTTGAAGGGCGGTGCAGTGACTTCTCCCAGCACTTGGTCATCCAGATAAAACACTACCCGTTGCAAATTATCCGGGCCGCGCACACGGGCCGAAAAATGTCCCTGGATTTGCCCGTTCAAACCGCCATACCCCCAATCGCGGTTCAGGGAGAAATCCATCTGTGGCGGGGTTTCCGTCTGTGCATACACAGAGGGTACCAGACACAGAAGCAAAGCCAGGAAAAGGAAAAGGCGAAGCACACGGGTGTGTAAGGGGGAAACGTTGTCCATCATGGTTTTCGCACCTTGGTATGAATGTGGATCTATTTCCAACGCGTCAGAATGTTTTCCCGGTCGAATATGCGTACCGCCAGGAAAGCCATTCCCACATCGGCGAGAACCAGAAAAAGCAGGAAAAGCACCACCAGGCCGGGTTTCAGTGCCAAAAAGCCGCTCATCTGGCCGAAAAGCACCAGCAGCAAGGGAACGGCCACCACGCCAGCCAGTTGCTCTGCCACCCGCGGGTCATTGACGCGCGAGGATACCATCAGCGCCAGGGTGACGGAAAAGAATGCCAGCAACGGGCCGCCGCCAATCACCGCCAGCAGCCACAGGGGATGCAAAAAAGCCCCCACGACAGCCGGAGAAGCCGCCATCACCGCACCGCCCACCGCAAAGAGGAGAAACGCCAGCCAGGTTGCTCCAACAGCAGGAAGGACGGCGGCCAGCGCTTTGGCGGTTATCAATTCCCAGGTCGTGATGGGCGTGGCCAGCAGCGGCTCCAGGGAACGGGCGCGCTTTTCCCCGACGATGCTGTAAGCCGCAATGCTCACGGGTATCACCAGCGGAATGAGCATGAACATGAGCACAAACTGGCTCAGCAAGTAGACCTGCAGGCATTCTCCTGCACTCATCCCTGGACTGCACATGCCCAACGCCGAGGGGGGAATATCGTTCAACGTCCCTTCGCCGGCCAGGTCTCCCATGGTTCCCAGGATGACCAGCGGCAAGGCGCTCAACATCAGCGGCAAAAACAACACCGTAAACAGCACCATACGGTTTTTGAAGACCTCTGCCCATTCTTTGTAGACCAGAATTTTTATCATGACCGTTGCTCCCCAATCAAACGCAGATACACATCTTCCAGAGAACGCCGCAACTCCCCGACGAACTGGATATCGGCGCCCTGTCTTACCAGAAAACGGACAAGGTCAGGGTTGCGCCCTTCCGGGTTATCCAGCGTGCACACCAGTTTGTTCTGGCGCGCCTCACACGCGTCCACAAAAGGTAAGGCGCGCACCGCTTCCACGAAGGGAGCAGCCTGCCCTTTCAAGTGAAAAACAACGCGGCGGCCTAAAGCCCCGCGGCGCAGGCTTGCCGGCGTATCCACCACCAGCAAACGTGTCTTGAACACAGCCACGCGGTCGCACAGCCGCTCTGCTTCTGCGAGATTATGCGTACACAGGAAAATCGTGCGCCCATCACGCCGCAATTCCAAAATGAAATCGCGTACCAGGTGCGCCGCCTCAGGGTCGAGGGCTGCCGTAGGCTCATCCAGGAAAAGCACCCGCGGTTCATGCAGCAAGGCGCGCGCCAGCGCCAGTTTCTGCCGCATGCCCTTGGAAAACGTGCCCGCGGGGTCATTGCGCCGTTCCCACAACCCCAGCATGGTGAGGTACTTCTGGATTTGTTTCTCAGGCTCGGCCACCCCATACAACGCGGCGTACACCCGCAGGTTGTATTCTGCGCTCAGGTTTTCGTACAGACCAGGGGTTTCGGTCAACAGCCCAACGCTGCGGCGGATTTGTGCGTTATCCTGCCCCACAGCAAAGCCATTGATGCGCGCCGTACCCGCTGTCGGGGCAATCAACGCCGTCAACATGCGCACCGTAGTGGTTTTCCCGGCACCGTTTGGCCCTAAAAAGCCAAAGATTTCCCCCTGCTTTACGTCCAGGGTAAGCGAATCAACGGCCAATACATCCTTGAAACGTTTGGTGAGATTGTTTGTGTGAATCATGAGAGATAGCGCGAATTTTCCAGGGTATCGTCATCCACATCGAGAGGCAGTGGGAGGACGGACGGATTTTCAGGTGGATTCGCCTCCCCGGAGGCGGCTTCCACCGTAAGCGGGTCCGCTTCCCGCAGCAAGAAGATACCCAGCAGGCTGAGTCCCCCAAAAACGGTTACCAGCCCCTCAGTGGGCACCGCGCCCCAGGTCTGCACCGCCATCACCGCCCCGGCATCCACCAGCGTGTGCCAGCCAATGGCAGCCAACAAGTACCCACGCTTGCGATGTGTAAAAGCGCGCATCACAAGCACAGCCAGGAAAACATGCACAGGCAGCGTCCAGAAACGTTCCCAGGCCCCCAGCAGCGGCATCCACCAGGCCACCCCCCAAAAGGCACGCACCTGTGCCTGCGCCAACGCCAACTGGTCGGCGGGCACCAGGGTACGCAAATCCACATCCCGGATGGCGAGCATGGCAAAGAAATTCACCAGCAAAAGCGCCCCCAGGATGAGGGCCTCCAGGCCCCCATGCCCTGCGCCGAACATCAGGGCCTGCTTCCAGGAGCGCGCCTCCCTGGCCCACCAGCGCAACACCACATAGCGCAGAATTTCCTCACTCAGACCCGCCAGCAGCCCCAACAGCAGCGCGTACCCCACAAAGGCCGCCGGCGAGGGTTCCCACCCTCCGGGAGGTGCTCCCCCGTAGAGCAATTTCCTGACTATGGCCAAAAGCGGCAGATGCACGACCTGCGAGAGAAAGAAAGTGGCGGCGCCAATGCCCCACAGGCTCCAACGCAGGTTGTAACGACGAGAAAGCGCCATCCCCCAGCCAATGGCAATGGCGAACATCAACAACGCGTCAAGGGGATACATGAAATCAAGCGGGTTCATACCGTAATTCTACCCCAATTTGCAGTGTTTCTCGTCTGAACCGCGACGTGGGGAGCACCAAAGATATGTTGGTCAGGAGAACGCTGATAACGCTGGTGCCGCTGATATCCGCTGGTTGTGTTGGTTTTCGCCGCTGCGTTAGCCGCATCTGCGTTCCGGTGTGCCAGGCCATACCGCGTGCTCCCGCGGCGTGGGGGTGCAAGCAATTGTCGGAGAAGTCCCCCTTTCTGCCCCGCCCCACCGATAAGCCGCAGGGGACAGGGGCGGTGCTCCCCGCGTTGGTACGCGCCACAGGCGGGTATAATCTTCCCATGTTCACTTTTCTCAACCCCACTGGAGGCACGCATGGATAGCGAAACCCTGCGTGCCCTGCTCCAATCCGTACAACACGGGGAAACCAGCCCCGAAGAGGCGCTCGACCGCCTGCGCAGCCTGCCCCTGGACTCGCACCTTGGCTATGCGCAACTCGATACCCACCGCGCCCTGCGCCAGGGGCTTCCCGAAGTCGTCTTCTGCCAGGGGAAAACCCCGCAGCAGGTCAGCGAAATCATGGAACGGCTGTGGGCACACCATGACCGCGTCCTGGGAACGCGCGCCACACCTGACGTAGCATCCGCTGTCCAGGTGCGCCTGCCTCAGGCCAGATATGACCCAGTTTCCCGCCTGTTGACCCTCAGTCGTGCGGCACAGCCTGCCCTTCCGGAAGCATCGCCCTACGCGCTGGTGCTCAGTGCGGGCACGGCGGATATTCCCGTAGCCGAAGAGGCCGCGCAAACCCTGGAATTTTTCGGCAGCCGGGTGCGCCGCGCCTACGATGTGGGTGTGGCCGGTATTCACCGTCTGCTGCAACACCGGGCGGCTATTGACAATGCAGCCGTCATTCTCAGCATTGCCGGTATGGAGGGCGCGCTCACCAGCGTGGTAGGCGGGCTGGCTGCCTGCCCTGTGATTGGCGTTCCCACCAGCGTGGGCTACGGTGCCAGTTTCGACGGCCTGGCCGCCCTGCTCGCCATGCTCAACAGTTGTGCCCCTGGCGTGGCCGTAGTCAACATCGACAACGGCTTCGGCGCGGCAATGATGGCCTGGAAAATTCTCCACCCCCTCACCCAACCATGAACTACCCTCTCGCTTACTTCGATTGCATCGGCGGTGCAAGCGGCGACATGCTGCTGGGCGCGCTGCTGGATGCCGGTTTGCCGCTGGAGCGCCTGCGCGCCGACCTGGCAAAGTTGTCCCTCCCCGGCTTCGACCTGCGCGTACACACAGTGTACAAAAACGGCTTCCGCGCTACCAGGGTAGATGTCATCGTGGAGGACAGGCAAACCGAGCGCCATCTGCCTCAAATCGTAACCGTCATCCGCCACAGCACGCTCCCCTCGCACCTGAAAGAAAAGGCTATTGCCATCTTCCACCGCATGGGAGAGGCCGAAGCCCGCATCCATGGCCTGCCCCTGGAAGAGGTGCACTTACACGAATTGGGCGGCCTGGATACCATTGTGGATGTGACCGGTGTGCTGGCCGGACTGGATGCCCTCGGCGTACAACAGATTCACGCTTCGCCATTGCCCATGGGCACGGGGGGAACACAAGGCGCGCATGGGCACATTCCCCTCCCTGCACCGGCCACCCTCGAATTGTTGAAAGGCCTGCCCATCGAAGGACGCCCCGAACCCGGAGAAACGGTCACCCCCACAGGCGCAGCCTTACTTGCCGCGCTGGTCACCCAATGGGGCGCAATTCCTCCCATGCGCCTCTCCGCCATTGGATACGGCGCTGGCGGGCGCGACACCGCAACGCCCAACCTCGTGCGACTGCTGCTTGGCGAACCCGGTACGCAATCCGCGCGCTCATCCGAAACTATCGTTCGGCTCTCCACCGATGTGGACGACATGACACCAGAAGCACTTGGCTATGCGCAGCAGGTCTTGCTGCGTGCCGGTGCGCTGGATGTGGCTTTTCAACCCCTGTTCATGAAAAAAAACCGCCCTGCCACGCGCGTCGAGGTGCTTTGCCTGCCTCAGGATGCCAGCGCCCTGGAAACATTGCTCTTCGTGCACACCTCCACGCTGGGGGTGCGCGTGGAACACGTCCAGCGGCACACCGTAGGGCGCGAAATTCAATCGGTACACACCCCCTGGGGAACGGTACGCCTGAAAATTGCCACCCTCCCCGATGGGAGCCGCCGCGCAGCCCCGGAATACGAAGATTGCCGCCGACTGGCACAGCAACATCACCTCCCCCTGCGGCGAGTGTACCAGGCGGCCATCCAGACATGGGAAACGGAACAACAGTGAGACGCGCACAGCCAGAGAGGGCCAAGAGCACCCGCAAGGGCGTGTTCCCCTCCTCAAGGCGCGGATATGTTTCTCCTGAATCAGAAACTCCCGCTTGACATTCTTCCCAGGCGCTGTACACTTAGAATCAACGTGGAACCGATTTCCAGCCACAAGAGTAACAACTCAGCCACCCACGCCCAACGATAAATCGTCGGGCTGAGCGGCCAAAGCCGGCTCAATCCGGCTGGCGTCATGCAGTCGGGTTTAGAACCTATCCGAAAATTTCTTATGGGGATGTCACTGCGAGGCGGCATAACCGCCGACCTGTGCCCCGCAGGGGTAAGCAGTCTCCTGGCGGTCTGAGGGGGATTGCTTCGCCCCTTCGGG
>DAOTWV010000130.1:0-15543 GCA_034435695.1 Anaerolineales bacterium
ACAAAGACACGAAGAATCGCAAGGTTTTTTTGTGCCGCTTCGTGTCCTGGTGGCGTTGCGGGGCAATTTTTGGGGCACGTTTTGCCACAGGCTAAGCAGTGACTTGAGGAAAAGCAATAACGCCGCCACCCACGTTCGCGGCTGAACCGCCGGGGCGCTGTGAATTGCACCACCTCGACGGCGCTCAGGACAGCGCGCGACCGGCGCTTTGGCTTGCAACTGTGTCAGTAGGCATTGTCTTCTCCCCCACACCACATTCTTCCGTTATGGAGAAGAAGTAAACTTCTCCAAAATCATGCTGGCGGCCTCCTCAGGAGTGCTCTTCTCCTGCAAAATCTGTTCCACCGCCGTAGAAAGCAATGGCGAGAGCACTGTGCGCACAGATGCCGGGGGCATGGGACGCGCTGCCTGTACCACCTGCAACAGGAAAGTACGTTGTGCATCCTCTGTCCACAATGCCAGGGCGCTGTTACGCGTTGGCAGGTATCCCGCGGCCTGGCACCACTGCGCCATGAATTCAGGCAAGGTGAGATAAGCCGCCAGTTCTGCGCTCAATTCCTGCTCTTTGGCAGAAGGCATAGCCCACAACCAGGTGGTTCCAATGGATGCCGGCGTCCCTGCCGGGGTGGGCGGCAACGCGAGGGCACTGTTGTGGTCGTTGCTCTGCAAAAACGAAGAAAGCCACACGATGCTCATGGCCGCCGTCTCGCCTTCGTAGGCCTGCCAGACGGCTTCTGCGGTGCTGTACTGCAGCAAATAAACAGGGAATCGGCCAACGCGATGGGCTTCATCCAGACGCGCGAGGACTTCGTTCAGTGGACCAGGCTGAAAAATCGGACGCCCGGCCTCATCTTGCAGGCCTCCCCCTTCAGCGAAGTACAGAAGCAGAGGGTACGCCGTCTGGGAATCGTTGGCGGCAAACAGCAGTGGCGCCGGAGTCTCCGTCAAGGTAGCCCAATCAACGGGTGGTTCGACAATCTTATCGGGGCGATACACCATCACCAGCGCATCGGCAGCAAAGGGAATACCGAAGACGCTGCCCTGAAATTGTCCTAATTGCTGGGGAAAATCGAACCAATCCGCATCAGTGAGGGAAATCAAATTGTCGAAGGGGTAAAACAGTCCCTTGAGCACCCCCGTTTCGAGCATATCCTGAGAGACGAGCGCCAGGTTAGGGAGGACATCGGGCGCAGCCGCGGCAGCCGTCGAGAGGCTGTGCATCATGCCCCCCGTGCCATCGGTATCCTTGATGCGTACCTGCACGCGCACGTCTGGACGCCGCTGCTCGAATGCCTGCAAGCGGGTGCGCAGGAGTTCCGCCGCCGGCGTATCGGCGGCAGGGTCAAACGCTGGTGGCAGCCACACCGTCAGGGTAATGGGGCCGGAGGGCGTGGGGATGCTCGTCGGCTGCGGGGAGGGGGTGGATGCCGCGGGAGTTGCCGAAACCGGGGAAACGGTAGCCGCCGCGGGGGGAGGAGGGGGTCCCTGGAGGAGGGCGCAGCCTCCCCCCAGGATGGTCAGCATTCCACCAAAGAGAAGTAACAGATACAAAGCGCGGCGTCTCATACGCGCTTACAGGGTAACGGGGGCGCGCAACAGCGCCAGCAGTAATTGCACGCTCTGTTGCACGTCGCGGTAATCCACCATTTCGGAGGGCGTGTGGACGTATCGGCAGGGGATGGAGAGGCAGCCTGCGGGGACGCCAGCGCGCGTTACCTGGATGCTGCGCGCATCCGTGGTTCCGCCTAACAGCACCTCGCGCTGATAGGGGATGCCAGCGGCTTCGGCCGTGCGCACCATCCAGTCCACCACACGCGGGTCGGCAAGCATACCGCCATCCCGCACCTTGATGGCCGGGCCTTTCCCCAGGTGGACTTCCATTTTGTAGCCTTTGGGGGTATCGCCGCTCAGGGTGACATCTACAGCCAGCCCGATATCGGGGTTGACGTCGTAGGCTGCAGTAGCCGCGCCGCGCGTACCGATTTCTTCCTGGGTGCTGAAGACGAAGTACACCTGATGGGGCGTATCTTCCAGTTGCCGCAGAGTTTCGATGAGAATGGCGACGCTGATGCGGTCGTCCATGGCTTTGGAAACCAGACGCTCGCCCAAATCGAGGAAGGTGCGCTCGAAAACCGCCACATCCCCTACCTTGACCGGGCAGTCCTCGCGGCTGCTGGCTCCCACGTCGATGTACATTTTCGAAAGCGGGGGGACATCAGCGCGTCCATCGGTACGTTCCAGCCCGATGACGCCGCGGGTGCCGTTCAGGAAGCGCACATGCCCCCCGACGCAGTTACGCGGGTACACGCCGCCGATGTTGGTGAAACGCACGAAACCGTTCTCATCGATGTGGGAGGCAATAACGCCGATTTCGTCCATGTGCGCCGAGAGCATGATTTTCACACCCTGTTCGTTAGCGCTGCCCTTGCGGGCAATCAGGTTTCCCAGGGCGTCAATCCGGTAGTCATCCGCATGGGGGGCAATTTCTTGCTCTACAGCGGCACGAATCTGGTGTTCGTATCCCGAAGGGCCGGGGATTTGGGTAAGGGTTTGGATGAGAGTTTTCATGATGGTTTTCACTCTTCTGGTCTGCGGGTCGTATGGTTGGGGGAGGGCACCTACCGTCCAGGCATGGCTGGCATTTTGCTCAGGGCGGCATGCAGCAGGCGGTATGTGTTGCGCCAGTCTTCCACAAGCGCCAGGGAGATGGGTGTGTGCAGATAGCGTCCGGGAGTCGAAAGCGAAATTACGGGGATGCCCTCACGGCGATGGAAAATGGCTCCGGCATCCGTACTGCCGCCTCCGGGCTGCCGATACTGGTAGGGAATACCCTCGGCTTCGGCCACGGAGGTGAAATGCTGCACCAGGCGGGGGTTGGAAATGGTACGTCGGTCTGCGATGTAGATGGCCGGGCCATGCCCCAAACGCGTGTTGTACTGCGTGTTTTCCTCCTCGTCCCAGCGGGGCTGGTCTATGGCGGGGGTGCAATCCACCGCCACGGCTATATCGGGCTGCAGGGTAAAGGCCGCGGCAAACGCGCCGCGCAGGCCGATTTCTTCCTGCACGGTGAAGGCCGCCAGCAGGTCGATGGTATCAGGTGCGTTTTTGAGCAAAGTAATCAGGTTCGCCACCCCAAAGCGGTCATCCAGCGCTTTGGCACGGATAACGCGGCCATCGCATTCGAAGGGCGTGGCAAAGACAGCCCAATCGCCAGCCTTGACGCGGTTCTTGCGCTCCGGCCCAACGTCTATGCGCAGTTCTTTTACACTCAGGGCATTGCGGCGTTCTCTTGCGGTCGTCAGGTGGATTGGTTTGGCGCCAATGACGCCGGGCGTGTGTTTACGTCCAACCCACACCGACTTACCGGGCAGGTAACGCGGGTCTATGCCGCCCACCAGACCAAAACGGAACAGGCCATCCTTGCCTCCATCAATCAGCATGAAGCCAACTTCGTCCATGTGCGCCGCCACCATGACACGCGGCAAATTCTCGCCTTTGCCGCGCCGGACGGCAAGCACGTTGCCCATCGCGTCTACCGTGACTTCGTCGACGTAAGGGCGAATTTCCTCCAGCACGATACGCCGGACTTCGCCTTCGTCGCCAGAGACGGCGCAGGCGTTACACAATTTCTCCAGCAGGTTCAGGTCAGTCATTGCTTTGTTCGTCCCCGTTTTCGTCATCCAGCGTGGGTTGCCAGTCAGCGGGCAGGGCAGCGATGAATTCAGCCAGCAAGCGTCCCACGCGGTTTACATCTTTGGTGGAAATCATCTCCACCGGGGTGTGCATGTACCGTAGTGGAATGCTCACCACCATGGTAGGCACGGCATCCGCCGCGATTTGCAGGGCCATGCCGTCTGTTCCGGAATGCCGCGGTGCGTATTCAGTGTGCCAGGGAATTTCCAGGGCTTCAGCCGTCTCTTTGAGCCGCTTGAACACCCCGCGGTGCACGTTGGGTCCCCAGTTGAACGGAATGCCCTCTCCAATGGCGAAGGTCAGGTAATCGGGAGAGCCTGGGCCATCGCCGAAGGTGACATCCACAGCGATAGCCACCTGAGGGCGCAGGTCAAAAGCCGAGGTGAGCGCGCCTCCCAGGGTTTCCTCTTCCTGGACGGTGGCCACTGCCCACACATCCCAGGCGTGGTCTCGCCCCTGGAGCAATTCCAGGCAATACGTCAGTGCAGCAACGGAAGCGCGGTTATCCAGTGAGTGCCCCGCCAGGGTGTGTTTTCCCAATTCCAGCGGAGGCTGGGCGAAAGATACCAGGTCTCCGGGGTGCACCAGGGAAGCCAGTTCTCCGGCCGGGAGGCCGGTATCTACCAGCAAGTACTCCATGGGCACAGGCTCGCCATGCAGCGATTCCGGCAGCAGCCGGTCGGCAGGCTGCACCACAATGCCCGTCAGGTCTCGCCTGCCATGCACAATGACACGCTGCCCCGGCAGCACGCGCTCATCCACCCCGCCGATTTCGGTGACGTGCAGGTAGGCGCCGTCCAGGCGGGTGACCATCAAACCGATGGCATCCATGTGGGTGGCAATCAGGATTTTGGGACGCGGTTCGGGGGCGCTGCCGCGTTTGAGGGCATGCAGGCTGCCGATGGGTGTGGTGTGCATTTCATCGCTCAACGTCTCCCATTTTTCTGCGATGAGACTGCGCACAGGCGCTTCGTGCCCGGAAAGCCCGGGGGCGGAAATGAGGTCTTTCAAGAATGTGTTCATAGGCGGGGGAAAGGTCAATGTTTTGGATTGACGGTGATGGTGATAACCTCCAGCGTGCCGGTGGGAAGGGATATTTTGGTAGGGGAAGGAGTCACGGTGGGGGAGGGAGATGGCGTCCACGTTGCGCTGGGCAGCGGGGTAGGGGTATCCGTGGAGGTAGGGGTAGGCGAGGGGGTATCCGTCGCGGTGGAAGTAGCGGTGGGGGTACCCGTCTCGGTGGGGGTAGGCGTTATCGATGCGGTAGGAGTGATTGTCGGAGTGAAAGTAGGTGTTCCGGTGGCTGTGGGGGTGCGCGTGGGCACAGGCGTGAACGAGGGAATTGGCGTAAAGGTCGCTGGCGGTACAGGTGTGACTTCGGGGGCAAATTGTGCCAGCACCAGCCCAAAGCAATAACATGGCAGGGTCGCCAGGATGACGAAGAGCAAAATCTGACGAGTGCGATAACGCGCCTGAAGGTCGGTGTGCATGAAGTAATGATAACATTATGCCAGATGAAAGACAAGACACCCCGTGGGACACCTGCTTGCCAGTTGTCCCACACTGCAGGACGCAGGACACCTGCTTGCCAGTTGTCCCACCCTACCGAAAAGCCCTTCAGGACAGCCAGGAGGCGTAAACGTGAAATGGTGGTACCTTTCCCCTCACCTGGATGATGCCGTGTACTCATGCGGGGGGCTGATTGCAGCCCAAAGCACAGCGGGCGACCAGGTGCACATCCTGACCGTATGCGCAGGTGACCCGCCGGATTCATCCTTTTCGGCCTTTGCCCAGGCGCTGCACACCCGCTGGGGCACGGATGGCTTCGCGACCGTCGCTCAACGCCGGAAAGAAGACCAGGCAGCCTGCACGCTACTGGGGGTTACCTGGCAGCACGAAACCATTCCCGATTGCATCTACCGCCGGGACGCCTCCGGAAGACACCTGTACACATCGGACGAAACCTTGTTCGGCGAGATAGCCCCCGCAGAAGAACCCCTGGTCGAACATTTGACGCGGCGGCTGGAAAATCTGGTGCCGGCAGACGCGCGCCTGGTGGTGCCGCTTACCCTCGGAGGACACGTTGACCACCGGCTGGTGCGTCGCGCTGCCCAAAAACTGGCACGCCCCCTGTGGTATTACGCCGATTACCCTTATGCCCGCACCGCCAGCGCCCGCGAGTTGCTGGCCTGCCTGCCGACTTCCGCCTGTTTGCATCGCTTTCCGCTATCGCAGGCCAACCTGCAGGCCTGGATATCCGCTATGGCGACATACGCTTCCCAGTTGACCACCTTCTGGGAAAGCGA
The DNA here is from genome assembly GCA_034435695.1 of Anaerolineales bacterium. Lineage (GTDB taxonomy): Bacteria > Chloroflexota > Anaerolineae > Anaerolineales > DRKV01 > DRKV01. The sequence goes on from DAOTWV010000130.1 coordinate 6,000, forward strand.
AGATGCCTTACACGCCGAAATGTGCGCCTGGGCTGCATCCCTGTGCGGTGCGCTGCTCTGGCGTGCGTAAGGTTTGCCCTTCCGGGGGCGTCTGGCTGGTGTTGACTGCGCTCCCCTCCCACCACCTTTTCCAGGACGTGCACCCATGAAATCCTCTTACGATGTGGCCATCATCGGCGCTGGTATGGGCGGAGCCTCACTGGCGGCCATTTTGGCGCGTCAGGGGCTTTCCGTCATCGTCTTCGAAGCAAGGCAGCACCCCAAATTCGCCATTGGCGAATCCACCATTTTGGAGACATCGGAAATGATGCGCGCCCTGGCACACTACTACGATGTGCCCGAACTGGCATACTGCAGTTCCGAAAATTACCTGGGGTATGCCGGCACTTCCCACGGGGTGAAGCGGCACTTTGGGTTTGTGCAGCACACCCAGGGGGAGTATCCGTCTCCCGCGGGGGTGCTGCAAGCCGTCATTCCGCGGCAGCCCTATGGGCACGAAGTCCACATCTATCGGCAGGATAGCGACTATTTTTTGACCGCGCTCGCGATTTCCCTGGGCGCGCATGTGTTGCAAAACACCCCTGTCGCCGACCTGGATATCCGCAGTGATGGAGTGCTGGTGACCACACAGGGAGGTGCGCGCTACCGGGCGCGTTTTGTGGTGGATGCCGGCGGTTTTCGCTCGTTGATTGCCCAGAAGTTGGGCCTGCGCCGCTATGATTTGCAGACCCACACCCGCGGCATGTTCACCCACATGGTGGATGTCCCTGGTTTCGATGAGGTTGCCGTCCCCCGCCGGCAAACCGGGGTGCCTTTTCTGTGGTCGGAAGGGACGCTGCATCACCTCTTCGAGGGTGGCTGGCTGTGGGTGATTCCCTTCAACAATCATCCGGCATCCACGAATCCCCTGTGCAGCGTTGGCCTGCTGCTCGACCCGCGCGTGCATCCGCAGCAGGATGCCCTGTCTCCCGAAGCCGAGTTTGCCGCCCATATTGCCCGTTTCCCGGCCCTGGAGAAGCAGTTTCGAGGTGCCAAAGCAGTGCGTCCCTGGAGCCGCGCGCCGCGTCTGCAGTACGCGTCCACGCAGGTGGCCGGCGCGCGCTGGGCCTTGCTGGGGCACGCGGCCGGTTTCATCGACCCGCTTTTCTCCAAAGGGTTGTACGTCACCCACATGGCTGTCATGGTGCTGGCCGATGCCCTGCTGTGCGCCTTTCGGGATGACGATTTCAACCCGCAGCGTTTTGCACAATACCAGCGGATGACCCAGGGGTACATCGCCATGCACGACCGCCTGTGCGCCAATGCCATCAAATCCTGGGCGCATCCCGACCTGTGGCGGGTGTACTCCGTGCAATGGCTGTTGGGCGCATATCTGGAATACCTGATGTTGAGTATCGCACGCATGCGCGCAGCCGACAGGGGCACTTTCCTCACGTTACTGCAACACAACCGACTGGCCGGAGGCGGATTTGCAGAATTCTTCCACCTGCAAGAGAAAGTGGATACCCTGTTCGAGGGCGTAAACCCCAAAGATGCGACCCAGGTGGCCGCCGTGGTGCAGGAAAGCCGCGCCTTGTTCGAAGCCTTTCCCTGGCTGCCCGCCCCTTTCAGGGCTGTCTTGCATGGAGCCACCCACCTGCCGCGCAACAAAATCCGCCTCTCGTTGCTCAGTCCGCAGCGGGGTTTCATGGGAGACGGCGCATACAGGCGGCATTTCTTCGGGCGTATGTCCCTGCCTGAGTTACTGCGGCATGGGGCGCGCGACCAGATACGTTACAGTCGCACATTTTTGCAATGGCAGCGCCGACGTGAGCACCCGCATCTGGCGATTTGATTTCTGGAGGTTCAACGATGTTCGATAATTCCCTGCGCATGTGGAAAGACCGTCTGGGGACTCCACTGGCAGAACGCATGGAACATGTCCCGCCCAATGGGATTACCTGGGCGGCATTGTTTCTCGGCCTGGCCGCCGCCGGTATGGCTGCCACAGGATGGTACTGGGGAGCGCTGGTATTCTGGCTGCTCAACCGCGCCCTGGACGGTCTGGATGGCCTGCTGGCACGGCTGCATGAGCAACAAAGTGATTTTGGCGGCTATCTGGATATCCTGCTGGATTTCACGGTGTACGCGCTGATACCCATCGGGCTGGCCTGGTCGGTGGGCGGGAAGGCCGTTTATCTCACGCTTTCTCTCATGCTGGCCAGTTTCTACGTCAACAGTGCTTCGTGGATGTATCTGGCCGCCCTGTTGGAAAAACGCGCTGCTCGCACGCCAGAGACGCAAACCAGCGTGGTCATGCCCGCCGGTCTGATTGGCGGCTTCGAAACCGTGGTGGCTTATTGCCTTTTCCTGTGTTTTCCGGCACAGGCAAGTGTATTGTTTAGCGGGTTTGCAGCCCTGGTGATTTTTACCGCCTTCCAGCGGCTGGCCTGGGCCTGGAAAGCCATTACTTGAAAGAGAACTTCCCGATGAAGTACGCACCAGAATTTCGTCTCCCCACCGTCGACGGCGCGGTACGCACGTTGAGCGACCTGCGCCAGGACGGGCATCATGTGGTGCTGGTTTTCTTGCGGCATTTGGGGTGAATACCCTGCCGCGAGCATGTGGCACAGTTGTGCCAGCACCAGCACGCTTTTCGCCAGCGACGCGCCCGCGTGGCGATTGTCTCTTTTGGTACCCTGCCTGCCGTGCAGCAATGGCTGCGTGAGACCTGCGCTGACTTCGATGTCTTACTCGACCGCCAGCGCGAGGTTTACCGCGCCTATGGCCTGGAACGCTCCTTTTGGCGTTCACGCAACCTGCGCACGCTGTGGCTCTACCTGCAGCGCAACCTGCGCGGCATCCACGGGGGCGATTCCCACGGAGACGACACCACCCAACTGGGCGGCGACTTCGTAATACACTCCTCCGGGCGCGTGCTGCTGGCCTACCGCAGCCACGACCCCACCGACCGCCCAGCGGTGGAAACCCTCCTGCGCGCCCTGGAGACTCAACGCTAACCTGCGAAGGCAGGTTTTGCACTCGTTGCTGCGGTTTCCAACCGCCGGGCGCAATTTTCCCGACCAGCCAGAGACGGCAGATTTTGGTACAATCCTACAAAACACACAGGCAGGTGACTCCATGATGCACAATCTTTTCGACCAAAACCACGCCGATACGTACCAAAGCCTGGAAGAAGTCTTTGATGCGCTTTACCACATGACCGATGACCCACTGGCGAACGCGGGCACCAACGTGGTCATCAGTCGGGGCAATCCACAGGCCAAAATCCTCATCATCGGCGAGGCTCCTGGGCCTCAGGAAAACATCCAGGGCAAGCCTTTCGTGGGGCGCGCCGGGCAACTCCTGGATAAAATCCTGCGCGCCGTGGATTTCGACCCCGAAAAAGACGTCTTCATCACCAATTCGGTTTTCCGCATGCCGCCAGGGGAAAACGGCAAAACCTTCCGCGCCCCCACCAACGAAGAAATTACGTACTACCGCCCCTACGTCTTCGCCATCATGCGCCTGATGAACCCGTGGATTGTACTCCTCACCGGGAACGTGGCCTGTCAATCGGTGCTGCAAGAGCGCGGCATCACCCGTTTGCGCGGACAATGGCGCACCATCGAGGGGCGGCTGGTCATGCCTATCTTCCATCCTTCTTATCTGCTGCGCAACCCATCGCGGGAACCCGGCTCCCCCAAGGCACTCATGTGGGACGATATCCGAGAAGTGCGCCGCAAATACGACGAATTGAAAACGCAACACGGCTTGTAAAGCGCCTGCCAGGCGCGATTTTCTCCAGGAGGCAGCATGGACTACGATGTCATTGTGATTGGTTCTGGCGCGGGCGGCCTGAGCGCTGCCGTACCGCTGGCGCAAAGCGGGCTGAAAGTACTGGTGTGTGAACAACACGAAATTCCCGGCGGGTGGACACAATCCTTCACGCTCAACGGCTACCGTTTCAGCCCTGGCGTCCACTACATCGGCGATTTGCAGCCGGGGGGATACCTGCGCAGCATCTACGAAGGGCTGGGCGTTTCGCGTGATTTGGAATTTTGTGAACTCAATCCCGATGGCTTCGACCATATCTTCATCGGAGAAGAGCGCTTCGACATCCCCAGAGGCAAAGAGCGCCTGATTGCCCGCCTGCAGGAACGCTTTCCCCAGGAAGCCGAGGGCATCCAGGCGTACTTCGACACGCTGACCGGGCTGATGACGAATCTCAATCGCCTGGGACGCGTGCGCGGGGCTGGGGACGCCTTACAGGCTGCTGGCGGCGCGGTCTCGCTGCTGCGCTGGGCACGTGCCAGCGGGCAGGACCTGATTGACGCCTTCATCACCGACCCGGTACTCAAAGGGGTGCTTGCCGGGCAGTCTGGCGACCACGGTATGCCTCCTTCGCAGGTTTCGGTCTTCGTGCATGCCGGCATCACCATGCACTACCTCAATGGAGGCTGGTTCCCGCGCGGCGGGGGATTTGCCATTCCACGCGCCTTCGTGCGGGCGCTGAAACGCGCCGGGGGGGAAATCCGCCTCAAAACCCCCGTCGCACGCATCTTGCTGGAAAACGGGCGCGCCATCGGCGTGCGCCTGGCCGATGGCAGCGAAATCCGCGCCCGCTATGTCATCAGTAACGCCGACCCGGATGTCACCTTTTCCCGCCTGGTGGGACGCGAACACCTCAGCCGCCGTCTGCAGCGCAAACTGGCGCGCATAGAGTATTCCACCTCTGCCCTCAGCCTGTTCTTCGCCGTGGACATGGATTTGCGCGCCGCGGGCATGGATTCAGGCAACTTCTGGTTCTACGACCACGCCGACGTGGACGGACTCTACAAACTGGGGTTGGGCGATTACATGCTGCACGCAGAACGCCCTCCGGCCATGTTCCTGACCGCCACCACGTTGAAAGACCCCAGCAAGATGCACAGCGGACACCACACCCTGGAAGCCTTCACCTTCGTTGGCTACGAAGCCTTCGAAAAATGGGCAGGCGGCTCCCCCGGCAACCGTCCTGCCGAATACGAAGCCATGAAAGAAGACCTGGCCTGGCGCATGTTCCAGGCATTGGAGAGACGCATCCCCGGCATCAGCCAGCATGTGGTCTTCTGGAACCTGGGCACCCCGTTGACCAACGAGTTCTACATCAACGCCACCCGCGGCAACCTGTACGGCATCGCCAAGAGCCGCTTTCAGGTGGGGCCGGGGGCTTTCCCCATCCAGACCGAAATCAAGAACCTGCTCATGGTAGGCGCCAGCACCCTGAGTCACGGTGTCTCTGGAGTAACGGCTTCAGGGCTGGCGGCCGCGCGCGCCATCCTGAAATGCCGCACCCGCGATTTACTGACCCAAAACGGCCCAGAATTGCGCATTTACCCCTCTGAGGACATCGCACAATGGCCAGCCCATCTGCGCGAACGCATCGCCCGCGGCAAGCAGGGCTGAAAGAGGAGACCCGCCTCCCCATTTTCTCATCGTCCGGTAGTGGAAGGCCGCAGAAACAATTACAAAACCTGCCTGCGCAGGCGGGCATGCAATAGCCGCAGGGCAACCCGGCCGATGGGGCTGTGATTTTCGTCGCCGGGGTGGACGCTCAGGTTTCTTCTGCATCCAGGGGGAAGAGATGTTGCGGCGGAAACCGCAGATACAGGTGCTCGCCTGCGCGCAACCGTTGGGCAGGCATTGGCAAATGCACCTGCACCGGCACCCCGGCGCTGCGCACCTGCACTTCCAGGTAGTCCCCCCGATAAATGCAATCAACCACATCCGCCGGTACCCCGCCCTCACAGGGGGCGAGGCTCACCTGCACGTGCTCTGGCCGAATGCCATACACCACCCGTCCATCGGCGCGCGCCGCCTCTGGCACTCGCAGCCTCCCGATAGCGGTCTCCAGCCAGGGGCCGCGCTGCACGCCTTCCAGGAACGTGGAAACACCCAAAAATTGCGCCGCGCACCGCGAAGGGGGACGCTGATACAACCGCTCTGGGGAATCACAGGCCTGCAACCGCCCATCCAGCAGCAAGGCCACCCTGTCAGCCATCGCCATCGCCTCACGCATGTCGTGCGTTACCAGGATGGTGGTGATGCCCATCTGCCGCTGGATGTGACGAATGGCGGCCTGCAGTTCGGTGCGCACGGCCGTATCCAGGCTGCTGAGGGGTTCATCCAGCAGCAACAGGCGCGGCCGCACCACCAGCGCCCGCGCCAGGGCGACGCGCTGCTGTTCGCCGCCCGATAAACTGGCCGGACGGCGGTCTGCCATCCCCGGCAGGCCGATAAGCGCCAGCATACGCGCCACCTCGGCCTGGATATGCGCCTTCGGCAGGCGGCGCGCCCGCAGCCCAAAGGCGATGTTTTCCCCCACGCTCAGAAAGGGGAACAGGTAGGCCTTCTGGAACATCAGCACCGCATTGCGGCGCTGCGGCGGCAGTTCCAGCAAACTGCTCCCATCCAGGCGGATATCGCCGGTATCCGGGGTTTCCAGCCCGGCAATCATCTTCAGGATGGTGGATTTGCCGCTGCCAGAAGGCCCCAACAGGGCGGTAATCTGGCCGCCAGGCGCTTCCAGGTTCAGGCCGTCTATGACGCGTCGTCCGGCATAGGATTTGGTCAGGTTGTGCAGGGTAAGGGTTGTCATCAGTATTGCTCTTGAATGGCCGCGCCCTGCTCATCCAGCCAGCGGGCGGTCAGCGCGATGACCAGGACGGGCGGGGCGACGAAAATCAACGCCAGGGCGGCGATGCTGGCGGGGTTGCCGCCCGAAACGGCGGAGAAAAGCAGCATCGGCAGGGTCAACACCCGCCCGCCGCCAATCAGCAGGGTCAACAGGTACTGGCTCCACGAAATCAGAAAAGCGAACAGCCCTGCCACCAGCACGCCTGGCAGCACCAGCGGCAGGGTGACGCGCCAGAAGATGCGCGCTTCCCCCAGCCCCAGGGTGCGCGCCTGATGCTCGAAGTTGGGGTCGTAGCGCCGGAAGACGCCCGCCAGGGTGAAGATGGTGTACGGCAGCGCGGGAGCCAGATGCGCCAGCACCACCCCCGGAAGCGTCCCGGCCAACCCCAGGCGCAGGAAGAGCACGTTCAACCCCATGCCAATCGCCAGCGGGGGCAGCACGGTGGGCAGGAAGAACAGGAACCAGAAGATTTCCCGCCCCCGAAACTGCCGCGTGCCCAAAGTACGCGCCGCCGGGAAGCCCAGCACCAGCGAAAGCAGGCTGACCGCGCTCCCCAGCAGCAGACTCTGCCCCAACGCGCCGCGCAGGCGCGCATTCCCCAGCAGGCGGACGAAGGAGGCCGCGCTCCACTGCTCCGGCAGCGGGGCGGGGAAAAACCAGCGCTGCGAAAAGGCGTACAGCGCAAACAGCCCCAGGGGGGCCAGCAACAGGGCGTAAACGCTCAGGCGCAGGATGCGTTTCATCGGGCAGATTCCTCTCCGGCGGTGCGCAGCCGCTGGCTGCCGAGTGCGGCCAGCAGTACCACCAGCGCCAGCACCACGCCGACGGCCATCCCCTCCGCCCGGCGGTGCAGGTCGGGGTCGAGGAAGTATTCCAGCCCCAGCGCCGCCAGGACGCGCGGGTAGCGCACCCCCAGCAGGGCAGGCACCTCGTACGCCCCGAAGATGTAGGCAAACACCAGCAGCGCCCCGGAGACCAGTGCGGGGCGCACCTGCGGCCACACCACCCAGCGCAGACGCTGCCCCCACGAGGCCCCCAGGTTTTGCGCCACCAGTTGATAGCCCTCGGCCTGCGAGCGCAGCACGGCCAGCACGATGAGCGTCAGGAAGGGAATTTCTTTGCTCACGTAGTGCAGGATGATGCCCAGGCCATAGCGGTCGCGCACCAGGACGGGGAACTGCGCCGGCGCATCGATGAACCCCGCGGCGGCTGCCCAGCGCGCCAGCAGGCCGCTTTGCGAGAGCGCCAGCAGCAGCCCCACCGCCCACACCAGATGCGGAAAGGCCAGGTTCCAGTGCAGGGCGAAGGTATCGCCGGCGGCCTTGCGGCGGCTGAGCACCAACCCCAGCGCCAGCGCACCAACGGCCGCCAGCAGCGTGGAGGCCGCGCTGACCCACAGCGAAAATCCCAGCGAGACCCAGAATTCGCGCACTGCAAACAGGTTGCGGTAGGCCTGCGCGCTGAAATGCCAGCCGCCGGCCAGCGGCAGGTACCCGAAACTCTGCGCCAGGCCGTAGAGCGCGCCGGAAAGCGTCAATGCCCCGGTGACGAAGAGCGCCGGGGCAAGGCTGAGGAACAGGGAGGATTTGCGGGGCATGGTGTGGATTCTACCCCCCACCCAACCACTCCCTACCCCTGCCCTCCCCCCGGTGGGGGAGGGTTGGGTGGGGGGAGGTAGGGGGGAGGGGGAGAATCTATTTCCCAATCAGCACGTTATCGCGCCAGCCTTCCTCCACCAGCGACTGGTAAGGTGCGGCGGCGTCGCCAACCAGCGATTTCGCCAGGTCTTCGGCCGGGGTAGCCGCCTGCCCCAGTTTTTGCAGCGCGGCTTCCAGCGCCTGCTTTTGCGCCGGGTCGCTGACGCGCGTCACGTCAATGCCGAAGCCGAGGCCAAAACCGTTTTCTGGCAGCACCTGGGCGGCCTGCATCTCCGGTTCGAGAATCAGGTTTGCCAGCACCAGTGCGGCCGCCTTGTGCGGCGCATTGGCGGGGATGGCGACGTAGTTGAAGTCGCCAATCATGTAGTTGTCGAAAACGAAGGCGCGCGCCGTTTCGGGAACCAGCCCCTGCTCGATGAGCGCGCCCGCGCCCACGATGGCCTGTGTGATGGAGAAATCTACCTCGCCGTTGGCGAACAAACTGTGCAGTTCGTTCTCGTCCTTGGGGTAGGTCTCTCCCTGACGCCACAGGCAGGGCTTGAGTTCATTCAAGTAAGCCCACAGCGCAGGCGACCACTTATCCCACAGGGCCTGGTCGAATGTGCCCCATTGGGCTGCGCCGCCGCTGAGTTCGAACAACGCCCCCTTGACGAAGCGCGTCCCCTGGAATGCGCCGGGACCGGGGGCGATGTAGGTGAAGCGTCCGGGGTGTTCGCAGGCCCAGGTCTTGAGTTCGGCGTAGGAGCGCGGCAGGTCGGCGGCGCTCATGCGGGCGGAATCGTAGATGAACTGGAATTGCGCCGAAGACCACGGGCTTTCCATGTCGTCCACCGGCTCGCCGAAATCGCGGTTGATGGCCGGGTTATCCCAGTTGACCAGTGCGCTGTTCGGGAGGGCACGCGCCCAGCCGGCGTAGAGCATCCCGGCCTGCTTGAGGGTGTAGAAGTTCTCGCCGTTTATCCAGATAAGGTCTACCGAGCCGGTTTCCTTGCCGGCTTCTTTTTCGCTCAGCACCTGATTGACCGCGTCCACCGTGTCGGCAATCGGGACGCGGTTGAGGGTGATGCCGTAACGTTCTTGCAGCGCCTGGCCGTAGAAATCATCCACGAAGGTGTTGATGCTCTCCGAGCCGCCCCACATGTACCAGTTGACGGTCTGGCCTTTGGCAGCGGCCAGCACGCTGTCCCAGTCATTGAGGTCGAAAGCCCCGGATGTGGCGGGCTGTGCC
>DAOTWV010000131.1:0-4195 GCA_034435695.1 Anaerolineales bacterium
CCCCACCGCGCTCACGCTGAAGACCTTCGGGGCGCGTTCCTTCACGGCAGGCTACGGCGCGCTGACCCTGCTCACCCTGCTCGCCCTGGGCGGGCTGGCGTTTGCCCTGCGCCGCCGCAAAGCCTCGCTGGCTGAGTAGCGGGTGCAGCCCGCGTATCGAAACCAGCGGAAACAATACGCATCTCCTTAGCCACAAGCCGTCCGTCCCGTGCGGGCGGCTTTTTTTTTTGCGCGCCCCGGCACAATCGCGGTACAATCAGTGACCGTAGACGATAGACCGTGGACGGTAGACCACAGACCACGGAAACACACGGACTGCCCCACCAACAGCCACGGAAATACACGGAAACACACGGACTACCAGACCAACAGACCAAAAGACCAAAAGACTAAAAGACTACCAGACTAAAAGACTACCCGACTAAAAGACCAACAGACTAAAAGACCACCCAACCACCATGAAAAAACTCCTCCCCTTCCTGCTCATCGCCATCCTGCTCGCGGCGTGTACCACCCAAAGCACGCCCCCCGCGCCGACGGCCCAACCGCAGCCTGCGCAGCCCACCCTGCCTGCCAACTGGGCCGACCACCCCGTCATCAGCGAAATGATGGCCGGGGTCAAGGGCAACAACAACGCCGAATACATCGAACTCTACAACCCCACCGACCAGCCGGTTGACCTGCAGGGCTGGAGCGTGTGGTATCAACTCAACGAAAGCAGCGAAGCCGCCCTGGTGTACCGCTGGACAGAACACGTCCTGCTGCCGCCGCATGGCTACACCCTGCTCGTCCATGCCGAACAGGACGTGGGCGCAACCCCCGACGCGCCCTTCGAGCAGGCCCTCAACCTGGCCTACGGCGGCCTGCAACTGCGTCAGCGCGACGGCACCCCCGTGGACAGTTTGGGCTGGGGCGCAAAGGCTCCCGCCGCCTTCACCGAAGGTCAGCCCGCCCCGGCGCTCAAGAACGGGCAAATCCTGGCGCGCCAGCCGGGGCAGAGCATCGGCAACGGCGTGGATAGCGACGACAACGCCGCCGACTTCGCCGTGCTGGACACCCCCGCCCCGCAAAACAGCGGCTCCCCGCTCGTGCCGCCCTTTGCCCCCGGACTGACCCTGCAGGTGGAAGCCCCCCAAAGCGCCGCGCCCGGCAGCGAATTCACCTACCGCATCACGGTGAAAAACGTCGCCGCCGAAAACCTGACCGGCGTCCAGGTGGCCTTCTCCCTCTCCCCCGAAGTGACGGTGACGGACGCCCCCGCGGGGGTTACCGTTTCCGAAGAGAACACCCTCACCTGGGAAGTCGGCACGCTCCCCGCCGGCGAAAGCGCCGCCCTGGAACTGCCCGTCTCCCTGCCGTGGACGTACTTCACCGCGGCGGTGCGCTCTGCGCGTGCCAGCGCCGAAAACTGGCAGGGCTACGCCTTCGCCGCGCCCGCCTTCACCGAAGTGGCCGGGGGCGTCATCCCGATTGCCACCGCCCGCACCCTGCAGGATGCCGAACTGACCCTCGAAGGCACCGCCACGATGTACACCGGCGGCTACTACGCCGGCGGCGGCAACACCAAGTTCTACATCCAGGACGAAAGCGGCGGCATTCAGGTGCAGGTCTTCGGCGGCGAGGGGACGGTCAACGTCAACATCGGGGCGCGCGTGCGCGTCCACGGCGTGATTGGCGCGTACCGCGGCGCAGCCCAAATCGTGCCCGTCACCGTCCCGGATGACGTGGAAATCCTGGCCGCACCGGTGGACAACGCCCCCGTCGCGCCGCGCCCCGCCGCGCCCGGCGAAGCCCAAAGCGAAGACATGGAAGGCCTGCTGCTGCAGGTGGACGGTCTCATCACCCGCATCGACGAGTTCACCTACAGTTACGAAATTGACCTGACCGGCGAAGACGGCGAAACCCTGACCCTGTACGTGGACAAACTGACGAACATCAACGTCGAAGCCTTCCAGCCCGGCCAGCACATGCGCGCCATCGGCATTCTGGAAGAGCGCGACGGCCAACGCAAACTGTACCCGCGTACCCAGAGCGACCTGCAGGAAATCTTCCCGCCCGAACTGCGCCTGCAGACCAACGCCCCGCTCAACGCTCAGCCCGGCGATACGGTACAGGTCACGCTCACGGCCTTCAACCACCTGCCGGATACCGTCCACAACCTGCACATCACCCTGCCGCTGCCCCCCGGCCTGACGCTGGAAAGCATCGGCCAGGATGGACAGGTGGACGAGAGCGGCGCGCTGATGTGGACTCTGCCCGAACTGGCCGGCGAGGGTGCCAGCGCCGAGGTCAGCGCCACCTTCCGCGTGGACAGCGGCAACACGCAGCCGGTTGCCATTGCCGGCGCATCCGTCAGCGCCGATGAGTGGCCGCAGGGCGCGCAAAGCGCCACGCGCTACATCTTCCCCGGCGGCGCGGTGCCCGTGTGGGCTGTCCAGGGCGAGGGGACGCGCTCCCCGTACGTCGGGGAGACGCTCACCACCGAGGGCGTGGTCACGGGAATCTTTCCGGGGCTGGGCGGCTTCTGGATTCAGTCCACAACCCCGGACGAGTCCGCATCCACCTCCGAGGGGCTGTTCATCCTGACGGGCGAGGAAATCCCGCCGGTGCAATCCGGCGACCTGGTGCAGGTCACCGGCAAGGTGCGGGAACCGTCCCAGCAAACCGCGCTCCAGCCGGCGACTTCCGCCGATGTGGTGGTGCTCTCTTCCGGGAACGCCCTGCCCGCGCCCATCCCCCTGAATCCGCCGGAAAGCGAAAGCGAGGCCGCCGCCTACTACGAGGCGCTGGAAGGCATGCTGGTCTCGGTGGATGAGGGCGTGGTGGAAGGCCCCACCAGCAAGTACGGCGAGACGGTCTTCGTGCTGCCCGAACACGCCCAGACGCACCTGCTGCGCTGGCACGAAAACGGCTTCGCCATCATGGTGGATGACGGTTCTTCGGCCTCGTATGCCACGCTGAACGAATTGCCATACGCCGCCAACGCGGGCGATACCATCCGCAACGTCAGCGGCCCGCTGGCCTACACGTACGGCCGGTACAAAATCGAACCGTTGACGATGGAAGTCGTGCCCACGGAGCACACCTTACCGACGATTGCGCCCGCCGCCGAGGGACAGTTCAGCATCATGACCTGGAACGCCGAGAATTTCTTCGATACGCGCGTCCCGCACCCCTCCAACCCGCCGCTGCCGACCCGTTCCGAGTATCAGCGCGACCTGGCAAAGGCGGCTGCCACCATCCAGGCGGCCGGCGCGCCAACCATCGTGGCCTTACAGGAAATCGAGAACATCGGTGTGCTGGAAGACATCGCCGCGCAGGAGGCGCTGGCCGGGTACGATTACCAGGCGGTGCTCATCGAGGGGCACGACAGCCGCGGCATCGACGTGGGCTACCTGGTGCGCGGCGACCAGGCCGAAATCCTGGATGTGCAGCAGTTCGACGCCCCCGAAGGGTTGACCAGCCGCCCGCCGCTGATGCTGCATGTGCGCATCGGAAGCCGCGAGGTGTACGTCATCAACAACCACTTCACTTCGATGGCCGGCGGGGTGGAGGCCACCGAACCGCGCCGCAACGCCCAGGCCGCCTGGAACGTCAAACTGGTGCAGGACATCCAGGCGCAAAACCCGGATGCCTGGATTGTGGTGCTGGGCGACCTGAATTCGTTCTACGATTCGCTGCCGCTGGATACGCTGCGCGCCGCCGGGTTGCGGCATGTCTTCGAGAGCCTGCCGGAAGCGGAACGCTACACCTACATCTACCAGGGCGAGGCGCAGACCCTCGACCACATCCTGGTGACCGAACCCATGTGGAATGCGCTGGCGCGCGTCGAGGTGCTGCACGTCAACGCCGATTTCACCCTGCCGGACGAAAACGACACTTCCCCGCGCCGCAAATCCGACCACGACCCGGTGGTGGCGGTGTTTGAGGAACGGTAGAGGGTGGACGGTGGACGACAGACGACGGACGACGGACGACGGACGACGGACGCCGCACGTCGCACCCCGCACTTCGCGCCCTTGCTCCCTCACCCTATCCCTCTCCCTAAGGGGGAGGGGAACGCCGCACCGGACAAGCGAGACGCATGTCCTACAAACCACCTGACACCTGATACCTGACTCTTTTCCCCCACCCCCAACCCCTCCCCCTAAGGGAGAGGGGAACGCCGCACGTCGCACTTCGCACCCTTGCTCCC
>DAOTWV010000132.1:0-7035 GCA_034435695.1 Anaerolineales bacterium
TTTAAAAGCAAAAACCGGCCTCGGGTAAGCCGGTCAAAAAAAAGCAGTCGGGGCGGGCGGATTTGAACCGCCGACCTCACGGACCCGAACCGTGCGCTCTATCCGGGCTGAGCCACGCCCCGAATGCAGGCGGCATTATACCCGACCAACAGGTCTTTGACAAGGCTTTTGCTGTCCATTTGCCCCTAGAATACCCAATCCATCAACGCGTGCAGGGCGTCCACGCACATCAGGCCGCCAAGCGCCCACAGGACGGCAGGGGAGAGATGTGGCAGGTATGGCTCCCGGTGCCATAAGAACATCCCCAGCATGGGAAGCAACGCGAGGTATGCCACACGCAGTAACGTACCAATGACCGGTGCATGACTCCACGGGGAGCGGTGTGGCAGCAGCCGGGCATAGGGATACCAGAACAAAAACCACACCAACATCCAGCCGCGTCCGGCGGAATGCCGCACGATGGCATGCGATTTGGTCGGACGTTCCAGGTCCAGGTCGGGGGTCAGAATGAGACCGCACAGACAGCCGCCAGCCCAGGAAAGCGCATGTGGCGGTGTGGTGAGAGTCAGCAAAATGGGAGTACTCACCGCTGCCGTAATCACGGTGGCGGTGGCGTGAACTTTTCCGTTGGGCATGTAATTATTCCAGGTGCTTTGCGCTTTTGCTCAATACTTTGTCCACAACACCAAGCGAGCATCCTTATTCCGAAAGCGGGAGGTAGATGGTGAAGACGCTGCCCTCACCTTCCCGGCTGCTAACTTCGATGCGTCCCTTGTGCAGTTCTGCCAGGTCTCGTGCCACCGAAAGCCCCAGCCCCATACCCCCGTGGTGGCGTGTCATGTGCGATTCGACCTGGTAGAAACGCGTAAAAATGTTTTCCAGGTCTTCCGCGGGGATACCGATGCCGTCATCCTGCACCGCAATCTGCGCATAGTCATTGAGCGTAGAGAGGCGAACCACGACGTTTCCCCCCGGATTGGTAAACGTAAGGGCGTTTTCCAGCAGGTTGTTGACGATGATGCGGATTTTCTCGGCATCGCCTTCTACGTTGACGGGGGCAGGGGGCAGGTCGAAGCGCAGCATGATGCCATTTTCGGCGGCATCTCCCTGCCGGGCAGCGCATAAGGTCTCTATCAGCGCGTTCAAATTCACTTGTTGCGGACGCAGCCGCGCCATGCCGCTTTGGTAGTTATCTGCCTGGGTGGCCATTTCGATGATTTCTTTGATGCGCAGCGCGCTTTGGATGATGACTTTCACGTGCTCCAGGTAGGCTTCTTCGTGTAACATCTCGCGCAAGAAGGTGGCGTGTCCCAGCACCAACCCAAGCGGGGTACGTAATTCGTGGGAGGTGATAGCAATGAATTCGTCTTTGAGGTGCTCTACTTCGGAGAGTTGCTTTTGCAGGTGTTTTTTTTCTGCGCGTAAACTTTGCACGAACAAGGGCTGTGCTATGTGCCCCGCCAGTTGTTGTAAGCGGGAAATGTAGGCACAGGGGAATGCGGATTCCCCCTGGGTTGGGCAGACCACCATCAAGCCGAGTCGGTATCCCTGAGAGGTTACCGGGAGGACGATAATCCCTGAAGTGGGCGCGTCATCCCCCAGGTAAAATTCTTCCCCAGTGTGATTTTCACACTGATGCTGTGGGCTGCTGGCCAGGACGCCTTTATGAAAAATGTGTTGAAGGGTGCTTTGTTGGGATTCGTCTTGCAACCATGCGCGCAGAGGGGCAGGCATGTCTGAGGCAAAATACCACTCCAGCGGGGCTTGTTCTCCGGCGCTGGGAAAGACTACCAGCCCTGCCCCCGCTTCCCCGGTCAATTCCAGCAGGCGGGGAATGCTTTCCTCCGGGGGGAGGGTGCTGCTTTCCAGCAGGGTATTCAACCAGTGTTCTTGCGTGGATTTTGACATGAAACGGGTTTCAGATAGTGGATTGTGGTGTTCGGATTATAGCACAGGCTGACAGGGAGGGGTAAAATAGGGGATAGTCTTGCCTTTGTTCGTATCGGCTGGATGCCGATGTGGCCGAAAATTTCCAACTATTTTCCAAGGAGTTACGTTACGATGAGTGAACGCAAAAAGGTTCGTGTCGCTATCATCGGTGTGGGAAACTGTGCGTCCTCGCTGGTGCAGGGGGTTGAGTTTTACAAGAACGCCTCCGATGACGAACAGATTCCCGGTCTGATGCACGCCACCGTGGGTGGGTATCACGTGCGGGATATCGAGTTTACCGCCGCGTTTGATGTGGTGGATACCAAGGTGGGCAAAGACCTTTCAGAGGCCATTTTTGCCGAACCCAACAACACCTACAAATTTGCCGATGTCCCCCACCTGGGGGTCAAGGTGTACCGCGGCATGACGCATGACGGCCTGGGCAAGTATCTCTCGCAAGTAGTGCGGAAAGCCCCCGGCCCCACCGATGACATCGTGGGTATTTTGCGCGATACCAAGACGGATGTAGTCATCAATTTCCTGCCGGTTGGTTCGGAGATGGCGACCAAATGGTATGTCGAGCAAATACTCGAGGCCGGTTGCGCTTTTGTGAATGGCATTCCGGTCTTCATTGCCAGTTCGGAGTATTGGGCTAACCGCTTCAAAGAGCGCGGCCTGCCTATCATTGGCGATGACATCAAGAGTCAGGTAGGGGCTACCATCCTGCATCGTGTTCTCACCAGCCTGTTCGTAGACCGCGGGGTACGCCTGGACCGCACCTACCAGTTGAATTTTGGCGGGAATACCGATTTCCTCAACATGCTGGAGCGCGAGCGCCTGGAGTCCAAGAAGATTTCCAAGACCGGGGCAGTGACCAGCATGCTGCCGTATGCCCTGCCACAGGAAGCCGTGCATGTCGGCCCCAGTGACTATGTTCCCTGGTTGACCGACCGCAAGTGGTGCTATGTGCGTATGGAGGGCACGACCTTCGGCAATGTACCCCTCAATGTGGAAGCCAAACTGGAAGTATGGGATTCCCCCAACTCCGCTGGTGTGATGATTGATGCGGTGCGCTGCGCCAAACTGGGGCTGGACCGTGGTCTGGCCGGGCCGTTGATTGGGCCGGCTTCGTACTTCATGAAGACGCCGCCTAAACAGTTCAAGGATAGCGTGGCGCGTGAGATGACGGAGGCGTTCATTCGCGGTGAGTAGTCCACGAATGGGCACGAATATCCACGAATAGCCACGAATAGGCAGGAATAGCCACGAAGACTCATAACTAGAGACGAGTAAGCCTGGAGTATTCGCGAGGGTGCTGGCATTTCTATGCAGCACCCTCGTGGAATGTCCCTGTCTTCTCTTTGGACCTGTTGCCCCGTACCAGTGAAGGGGCAAAGGGCAAATTGTTCCGTTGGAGGAATGTGCAATATGAAAGCGTGGCGCTTGCATCAGCCAGGCCCTGTCGAAAAGCACCCCCTGCAACTGGAAGATGTCCCCATTCCCCAGCCTGGGAGGGGGCAGGTTTTGGTGCGCGTGCATGTGTGTGGGGTATGCCACACCGACTTGCATACCGTGGAAGGGGATATTGCGTCCTCCGCGTATCCCAGGATTCCGGGACATCAGGTGGTGGGAACGGTGGTTGCTCTGGGGGAAGGGGTGCAAGGGCGGCATGCAGGCCAGCGGGTTG
Source organism: Anaerolineales bacterium (assembly GCA_034435695.1). Taxonomy (GTDB): domain Bacteria; phylum Chloroflexota; class Anaerolineae; order Anaerolineales; family DRKV01; genus DRKV01. The sequence continues at coordinate 3,617 of DAOTWV010000132.1, forward strand.
GTATTCCCTGGCTACATGAGGCGTGCGGAAATTGTGATTATTGCCGCCGCGGCCTGGAAAATCTGTGCCCCCAGGCACGTTTCACCGGTTTTCACGTGGATGGCGGCTATGCAGAATACATGCTGGCGCGGGCGGAATTCACCCTCCCCTTGCCGGAGGGTATCCCGGATATGCAGGCAGCCCCGTTGTTGTGTGCTGGTATCATTGGTTACCGTTCCCTGCGGCTGGCGGATGTCGCTCCCGGAGAGCGGGTGGGGTTGTTTGGTTTTGGGGCCAGTGCCCACCTGGCCATTCAGGTGGCCCGGCATTGGGGTTGCGAAGTGTACGTTTTTACGCGCTCGGAGGCGCACCGCGCCCATGCACGGGAGTTAGGAGCCGCCTGGGTGGGAGGGGCAGGTGATGAGGCGCCGCGTCCCCTCGACCGGGCGGTGATTTTCGCTCCGGCCGGCGGGCTTGTTCCCCTGGCGCTGGAGAAACTCCGTCCTGGAGGAACGCTGGCTATCAACGCCATTCACATGTCACCCATCCCTGAGATGCCGTATCGCCTGGTGTATGGGGAGCGCACGCTACGCAGTGTGGCCAATGCCACCTACGATGACGGGGTGGCCTTTTTGCGCCTGGCCGCCGAAATTCCCGTGCGCGCCACCGTGCAGCCCTATACTTTTCTCGATGCGCCCCAGGCATTGCTGGACTTGAAACACAGCCGCATCAATGGAGAAGCAGTGTTGCAGGTACACCCTGAGATGGTATAATTTTTGCACAGCAATTACAGGCATGGATACCCATGGTGCCGGCGTGTGTAGCGGCGTATTCATGCGGATTTGGCGGGCATTTTCCAGCCCCGATGTGTCCCGGTGGTAATCGGGAATGCAAACACAAATCACTCTTTACAAGGAGTTTGTTTCATGTCAGGACATTCAAAATGGTCCACCATCAAGCGCAAGAAAGGCGCTAACGATGCCAAGCGCGGGCAATTGTTTACCCGCCTGGCGCGCGAAATCGTACTGGCGGCGCGCGAAGGCGGCGGTGACCCGGAGACGAATTTCCGCCTGCGTCTGGCCGTTGACCGTGCGCGCGCAAATAACATGCCCAAAGACAACATCGAGCGTGCTATCAAGCGCGGTACGGGCGAGGACAAAAGCGGCGCAGAACTGGAAGAAATCACCTATGAAGGCTATGCTCCCCATGGCGTGGCGCTCATCATCTCGGTGGTAACGGATAACCGTAATCGCACGGTGGCCGAAGTGCGCCATGTGTTGAACCGGTACGGTGGCAGCATGGGCGAAAGCGGGTCGGTGGCCTGGCAGTTCAACCGCTCTGCATATTTCGCCTTCCCCGCCGAAGGGAAAGACCAGGACGAGATTTTCGAACTGGCGGTTGAGGCCGGCGCGGATGATGTCAAATTCGAAGATGACACCATCGAAATCATTGGGCCGGTGGAAGCCTTCAAGACAATTGCCGATGCGCTGAAAGAGGCCAGCATCGAGCCGGAAGAGGCCGGCTTGAAGTACCTGCCCACCAATGAAATGGAACTCAGTGTGGATGATACCTTGCAGGTATTGCGCGTTATCGAAGCCCTGGAAGACCTGGACGACGTGCAGGAAGTCTTTTCCAATTTGAGCGTCTCCGAAGAAGCCATGGAGCGCATGGCCGCCTGATGCTGGTTATTGGCATTGACCCTGGTACGGCAATTACCGGTTACGGTCTGGTGCGCGAGACCCCCAATGGCGATTTGCAGGCCGTGGACTATGGTGTGATTACCACCAAAGCCGGTTTGCCCATGCCGCAGCGTTTGTTGGTGTTGCATCGCGAGTTGCAGAAAATCATTGCTCTCCACCGTCCAGAAAGTGGGGCGGTGGAGAAGTTGTTTTTTCAACGCAACGTGACCACGGCGATTTCCGTGGGGCAGGCGCGCGGGGTGGCGCTGCTGGGCCTGGCCGAAGCCGGACTGGATGTCTCCGAATACACTCCCATGGAAATCAAGCAGGCTGTCGCCGGCTACGGGGGCGCGGGCAAGAAGCAGGTGCAATACATGGTGCGTGCATTACTCAACCTCGAAGAAACCCCAAAACCCGATGACGCTGCCGATGCCCTGGCGGTGGCGATTTGCCATTTGCACAGTGCGCGTACCCATCGCATGGCGCGCCAGGGAGGACTGCGATGATTGCCACTCTTAATGGAAAGGTGCTGCAGTGTGGAGAGCAGGAACTGGTCGTAGCCGTCGGCGGGGTGGGGTTGCGGGTGCATGTCCCGGCCAGTTTGGCACAGGAGAGCCGCACAGGGGAGGAAATTTTCCTGCATACCCACCTGGTGGTACGGGAAGATTCGCTGACGTTGTACGGATTTGCCCATGCTGCCGAGTGTGCGCTCTTCCAGACCCTGTTAGGTATCAACGGTGTAGGACCGCGCCTGGCATTGACCATCCTCTCCACTCTTTCACCGGATGCCGTGCGGCGTGCAGTCTTCAATGAGCAGGCCGATGTCTTTCAGCGTGTTCCAGGCATTGGGCGCAAGACGGCGCAGAAAATGTTGCTCTACCTGCAAGACCGCCTGGAACCATCCCTGGAAGACCTGGCCGGCATTCCCGCGTTGGGCGACGTGGATACCGAAGTGCTGGATGCCCTCACTGCCCTGGGGTACAGCGTCGTCGAAGCCCAAACCGCCTTGCAGCGCATTCCCAAAGACGCCCCCGCAGATGTCGAAACCCGTTTGCGCCTCGCGTTGCAGTCTCTGGCAGGCTGAGAAGGAGCCCTGATGTTTAGTGATAAAAAAATCGCCTTTATTGGCCCTGGTGTGATGGCCGAAGCCATGATACGCGGCCTGCTGCGCCAGAATGTTGCCACCCCCGAAGGGGTGTTGGCCGCCGGCCCTCGCCGGGCGCGCCTGGAAAAATTACAGCAAAAGTACCAGATTGCCGGATACACCGATAATCGGGTGGCTGCCCGCCTGGCGGATGTGGTCGTGCTTTCCGTAAAGCCCCAGCGCCTGGACGAGGTGCTGTCCGAACTGAAGGGCTCGTTGCGCGCCAATGCGCTGGTCTTGTCCATCGTTGCCGGGGCGCGCATCGAGAAGATTGCCACGGCGCTGGAACACCCTTTTGTGGTGCGCGCCATGCCCAACACCCCTGCCCAGATTGCTGAAGGCATCACCGTGTGGACGGATTCCCCGCAGGTAGATGAGCACCAGCGGGAAATGGCAGCCAGCATCCTGGGGGCGCTGGGAGAGGAAATCTATATGGAAGACGAGGATTATCTGGACATGGCAACCGCCCTTTCGGGAACCGGCCCAGCCTATGTCTTCCTGTTCATGGAAGCCATGGTAGATGCCGGGGTGCATCTGGGTTTCCCGCGGCGGATTGCCGAAAAACTGGTGGCGCATACCCTGCGCGGTTCGGTGGATTACTACTTGCAGCACATGGA
>DAOTWV010000133.1:0-3410 GCA_034435695.1 Anaerolineales bacterium
TCCAAATTTACCGCGTAGTATCCGCAGATTACGCAGATTGAACGGATTTTTTCTTCTTTCCTCTGCGTAATCTGCGCCATCTGCGGATGCATTGGCCCATATTTGGAATTGCTGGCAATGCGTCGCCAGGGTTTTCTTATAAAGCCCGGCGATAAACCACTGGGCAGAGAACCAAAGCCGGATTAATCCGGCTGGCATCGCACAGGCGGCGACTATGCCGCCTCACCGCAACATTCCCCGCAGGAATTTTCGGATAGGTTCGTAACCAATATGCACATTTGGGGTTTGATGTATTGTGGATTTTTGTCGCCATCGCATGAAATCAGGTACCAGACAGTTGCATACCGCCCGTAAGGCCAGGGTACGGATTACCCAGAGGCACACCAGTATTTGAGACGCACTCAATTTTTCCACCGAGAGACAGGAGGAATAATACATGTCTAAAATCGCTTTCGTCACCGATAGCACCGCCTACATCCCACAAAACCTATGTGAAAAGTACAACATCACCATGCTACCCCAAATTTTGATTTGGGGCGAAGAAACCTTCCGTGATGGCGTGGACATTCAACCCGATGCCTTCTATCAGCGCCTGGCAACAGCAAAGGTAATGCCCTCCTCCTCCCAGGTTAGCCTGGCCAACTTCCAGGAAACTTTCCAACGTCTGCTGGATGAGGGCTACGAAGTGTTAACCGTGCTCATCAGCCAGAAACTCTCAGGCACCGTGGCATCTGCTACCCAGGCACGCGCCAATTTCCCCGATACAGCCCCCATCGAAATCGTCGATTCGCACAGCACGGCTATGGCCATGGGGTTTCAAATTTTGCACACCGCCCGCGCCGTCCAGGAAAAGGGGCTTTCCCTCAGCGAGGCGCGGCTGGTAGTAGAAAACAGCCGCCAGCGCACTGGAATCATCTTCACCCCGGAAACCCTGGAATTCCTGCACCGCGGCGGACGCATTGGCGGCGCAACGCGTTTTCTTGGCACGGCGCTGAATATCAAACCGATTCTCGATTTGCAAGATGGGTACATCGAACCCCTGGAACGCGTTCGCACACGCAAACGCGCCAAGAAACGCCTGGTGGACATTATCACCGAGCGCACCGCCGGAAAACCTGCCCATATCGCTGTGCTGCACGCCAACGCAGCCAATGAAGCCCGCGAATTGATGGAGATGACACAAAGCGCCGTCCAGGTCGTGGAAAGCATCATCAGCGATGTCAGCCCCGTCATTGGCACCCACGTTGGCCCTGGCACGCTCGCAATTGCGTATATGACCGACTGACACCCTCACAACCTGACAAAAGCCATTGACAATTTTCTCGCAAAAATGGTAGTCTTTACGCGCCCGGAATCGATTCCGTGGCGCGTTTTTGTCCACGAATTTCCACGAATTTCCACGAATTTCCACGAATTTTCACGAATGGGCACGAATTTTCACGAATGGGCACGAAGAAACACGAACAGGTGCCTGCCCCCTCGGTGTACAAACCTTTTCACTCGTAGGAGCATCTCATGAAGAACTTCAACCACATTGGCCTCCAAATCCCCGATATCCTTTTGCCTCGTGAAGGTATTGACCTGCACAAGTGGGCTGTAATTGCGTGCGACCAGTTCACATCGGAACCGGAGTACTGGCAAAAAGTCGAAAGCATCGTCGGCGATGCCCCTTCGACCCTCAACCTGGTGCTCCCTGAAGTGTACCTGGAAAATGACGATGTTCCGCAGCGGGTACAAAAAATCCAGCAAACCATGCGCGATTACCTCGAACAGGGTATCTTCACCTCGCGCGAGGGCATCATTTACGTTGAGCGTACCGTGGATGGCAAAACCCGCAAAGGCATCGTGGTGGCACTCGACCTGGAGCACTACGACTACAACAAAGGCGCCACCAGCCTGATTCGCGCCACCGAGGGCACCATCCTGGAACGCCTGCCACCGCGCATGAAAATTCGTGAGGGCGCGCCATTGGAATTCCCGCACATTCTGGTGCTGATTGATGACCCCGAAGGCACCGTCATCGAACCGCTGAGCAACCAGAAGGAACGCCTGACCCCGGTGTACGATTTCGACCTGATGCTGGGCAGCGGCCACCTCAGCGGCTACGCCGTCCAGGATGCCGAACTGGAACGCGGTGTGGTTGCCGCCCTCGAAAATCTGGCGCAACCCGAAGCCTTTGCCGCCAAGTACGGCCTGCCCGCCGACACCCCCGTCCTGCTGTACGCCATGGGGGATGGCAACCACTCCCTGGCAACCGCCAAAGCCATCTGGGAGAAAATCAAACCCCAGGTAGGCATGAACCATCCGGCACGCTACGCGCTGGTGGAAATCGAAAACGTCCACGATGACGGCCTGCTCTTTGAACCCATTCACCGCGTTCTCTTCAACCTGCAAAAAGACATCTTCGCCGAGATGCAGGCCTGGTACGGCGAAAATTACGCCTACCGCCCGGCAGCGGACGAAGCCGAGATGCATGCGCGCGTGAAAGCCGGCAATTCCGGACGACATGTGATTGGGGTGGTTTCGCCCCAGGGCTTCGGAACCATCGAAATTGCCAACCCCACATCCAACCTGCCCGTGGGCACTTTGCAAGCCTTCCTGGATGCCTTCCTCAAGCAAGGCGGCGCAGAAAAGATTGACTACGTCCACGGTGATGCCCCCGTAACCCGCCTGGGCAGCCAACCCGGAAACATCGGCTTCTTCCTGCCCGGCATGGACAAGAGCGATTTGTTCAAAACCGTCATATTGGATGGGGCCTTGCCGCGCAAGACCTTCTCAATGGGCGAAGCGCACGAAAAACGCTTCTACATGGAAGCCCGTCGCATTGCCTGAATCGCTATCCTTTTCCACAAAAGCCCCCGATGAACGGGGGCTTTTTTCGTGGGAGCACTAAAGATGTGTTGGAGGCACACGCTGGGCTGCAGTTCCACCAACAATCTTTTCGTGCTCCCTTTTTTGTCGCCACCCTCGACACCAGCGCGAGGTTAACGGGTGTGCCCTCCGTCCTGCCGCACCTTTGCGTGAACCACGCATCCGTCTCGCGCGGGTGACGGAAATGCCACACCCGTAAATGCGGATACGCGGCCAGCAGGCCCGGCGTCTCCCGGCGGCGGCGTCCCCACGTGCGGAAGTACCACCCAAACAGCGATTCATCCGACCACACTTTCAGGTGCGGCCAAAACGGTTCGCGGGGGAGCACTAAAACGTTTTGTTGGTGAATCGCGGTATGGCCTGGCACAACGGAACGCAGATACCGCAGATACGGCCAACGAAGCGGCGAAAACCAACACAACCAGCGAATATCAGTGACACCCGCGTTATCAGCGTTCTACTGACCAACATATCTTTAGTACCTATCCGAAAAATGCCATTTGCAGTGACACCGTAGGACAACTGCTTGTCAGTTGTCC
>DAOTWV010000134.1:0-7103 GCA_034435695.1 Anaerolineales bacterium
CCCTTAGGGAGAGGGATAGGGTGAGGGAGTAAGGGTGCCGCATCCAAGGGGGCTGTCACCCAATCCGAATCCCCTCTGCCAGACTGCGTTCCAGCGCGATTTCCAGATTTTCCACCTGCACCACAGTAACCGGACTGTGTTGTACCACCCGCACCTGCGCACCCGGCGTCAGGCCGTAAGCCATCAGGTGCGCCTGTCGAGCGGCGGGAAAATCGGGGGCAAAACCGCACACCGTGGCGTATTGTCCACGGCGAACATCACTCAACCGAAGCGGGGGAGAAGTCTTGAAAGTTGGTCTCATATCGTTTTCTCTCATGTCGAAGGCGTAGTCACCTTTTCACCCGTGCTACATCCTTTTTATCCCTTTCATCTGTGTCACATCCTTTTTATCCCTTTCATCTGTGGTCTATCCCTTTCATCTGTGGTCTGTGGTCTGTGGCCTGCGGAGTAATTTCCCCGCCCAGCGCGCCAGAAGCGATTCGCGCGTATCCACCACCTCGTACCCGCAGTTGGGACAGCACGCCAGCAAACGGCAGCCGCCGTTGAGCGGGCATCCTGCGCACGCGCCCTCGGCGTGCGGCGTAAAACGCATCCCGCACATGGGACAGGTCAGCGTATCGTTCACGTCAACCCCCAGTTGAAAAACACCAGCGCCCGGTGCAGCAACCCGCCCACCAGCAGCGCCAGCGGAAAGACCAGTGTCAAAATGCCCAGTGCCGTGCGCCAGTTACGCTCGCGGGCAATCATCAACACACTGGCGATGCACGGCACGAACAGCGTAATCGTCACCATTGCCACCACCACCTGCTCTGGAGAGAGCATCCCTTGCGCATTCATCACATACAGGCCGGTCGCGCCGAAATCGCGCCGCAAAAAGCCCATCAAGAAAGCCGCGCTGGTCTGTGGTGGCAGCCCCAGCCAGCCCTGCACCAGCGGTTCCCCGGCGCGAGCCAGTGCCTGCAGAATGTGCAATTTATCCAACGCGAACATCAGCAGCGCTCCCAGCAAAAAGAGCGGAATGACCTCCTTGACGTACCACTCCAGGCGCGCCAGCGTCTTCATCAGCACATTGGAGAGCAGCGGCCAGCGCAAAGGAGGCAGTTCCACCACCAGCGGCGTGCGCTCCCCCGGCATCAGGCGGGCAGCCAGCCAGCCAACTGCGAACAACACCAGCAGCACCATCCCGCCCCAAATCAGCGCCGCGGTGAACGAAACCCCGGCCAGCATTCCCATCACCACCCCCAGTTGCGCCGAACACGGGATAGCCAGCGCCAGCAGCAGAGTCGCCAGGATGCGCTCGCGCCTGCTCTCCAGCACGCGCGTCGTCAACGTTGCCATCGTCACACAGCCCAGCCCTAACACCATCGGCAGCACCGCCTTGCCGTTCATCCCCAGCGCAGCGAAGAAACGGTTGCTCAGCGCCGCCAGCCGGGGCAAATACCCCGAATCTTCCAGCACCCCGAAAGCCAGAAAGAACGTGCTCACAATCGGTAAAATCAGTGCCAGCGCGTACGTCATCCCCATCGTCCACAGGCCGTACTCGCCCACCAGCAAATCGGCAATGAACGGATGCGGCGCGACGCGTTGCACCCAGCCCGTCAGCGCCGGGTTGATGTGCGCCCCGAAAAGCGAATTTTCCAGGTAATCCACCAGCGTACCGGCGCCAAACACCCCCACGAACCAGTACAGCGCATACAGCACCCCCGCCAGAATGACCATCCCCCACACCGGATGCGTACTCAGCCGCCCCAGCGTTTCCCCGATGCGTGCCCCGTTGCCCGGACGGACGTGCACCGTCTGCGCCAGGAGCGCATCCACCCAGGCCAGGCGGGTGCGCTGAATCTCCACAGCGGCCTGAGCACCGGCCTCCTGTCGGATGGCCTCTGCCTCGGCGAAAGCCGCCGCCGTCATGCGCTCCCGCAGCCAGGCGGTGCACAAGGCGTCGCCGCTCAGGTAGAGCAGCCCCAGCGCCCGCGCCGAGACCTGCGTCTGCGGCAGCAGCGGCTCCAGACGCGCCAGGGCGCTTTCTATGGCCTGCGGGTACCTCAGGCGCAGCGTAGCCCCAGGAGCGCCTTCCAGCGCCTGCTGCACGGACTCCACCCCCTGGTTGCGGGTGGCCGTCGTGAGCAGCACGGGGATGCCCAGGGCGGCCTCCAGCGCGGCGCTTTCGATGTGTACCCCGCGGGCTGCGGCCTCGTCCTGCATGTTGAGCGCCAGCACCAGCGGCAGCCCCATCTCCGCCAGTTGGACGCTCAGCATCAGCGTGCGGCGCGGGTTTTTCGCATCGCCCACCTGCAGGATGGCTTGCAGCGGCTCTTCCAGCAGCACGCGCTCGGTGACGGCCTCGTCGTCGGAATGCGCCGGCAGCGTGATGACGCCCGGCGTATCCAGCACCTCCCAGGTCGGGCGGTCACGCAGGGTGCCGCGGCTCATCTCCACCGTAGTGCCGGGGTAGTTGGAGACGATGGCGCGCTGCCCCGTCAGATGTTGAAAGAAAACGGATTTGCCCACGTTGGGATGTCCCACCAGGGCGATGCGTCCGTGTGCGTTCAGTGTGGTGCTGCTTGCGGGGGTATGACAGGTCATGAATGCTCCGTTTGCGGGATGGCAAGCACTTCAGCGCCCAGCGAGGCGGCCAGCGCCAGCCTGTGTCCGTCGCACTCCAGCAGGACATCGCCGGAGGAATGCACCGCCAGCAGACGAACCTGCGCCCCCGGAGTCAGCCCGTGAGCCAGCAGGAAGGCGCGGGATTCGCCCTCAGGGGGGAGCGCACAAACCTGGAGCGCGGTACCCGCCCCAAAGGTGGTCAGCGGCTGCCCGGCAACCTGTGGGGGAACCTCACTTCCCGCGGGGATGGGATTCCCCAGGGGGTCGCGGCGCGGCTGTCCCAGAAAATCATCCAGGCGCGCTGCCAGTTCGAGAGGGGTATCGTGCTCCAGCGCGCAGGCCAGCGTATCGGCCTCCTGCGGCGGATAGCCCAGGTGCTGCGCCAGGAAGACCGCCCACAGACGGCGGGCGCGCAGCACGCGGTGCGCCTGTGCCGTCCCCTGCGGGCTGAGCGAGACGCCGTGATACGGCTCATAGGTCACCAGCCCGGCCTCGGCCAGTTTGCGCACCATCTGGTTCACCGAGACGGGCTGCACGCCCAGCGCCTGCGCCAGCGCGCTGAGCGGCACCGGCTGGCTTGCCGTTTCCAGTTGCGCCAGCGTGACCAGGTACATTTGTTCGCTTTCGCTGAAGTTTTGGTTTGCCATAAGTTTTTGTGCGAAAATGTTTCGTTGCGACATAATTCTACCCCCTGTGACATTCGGGTGACAGGGTGATGTGTCATCCGGACGAGATGACAGGTGTCACCCTTATTAACAGGGTAGCCGAAGGCATTGCCTTCGGCTACCCGTTGCCTTCGGCTACCCGTTGCCTTCGGCTACCCGTATACTTCGGTTCTCCAAGCCGCCTCACACGAAGCGGGCGCGGATTTCGGCGCTGACGTAATCCAGAATGGCAACCGTGATGGCGATGAACCACACTGCGATGCCCGCGGCGCGGTAATCCAGCAGACGAATCCACTGCGCCAGCAGGAAGCCGATGCCGCCGCCGCCCACGAAGCCGATAATCGTGGACATGCGGATGTTGATGTCCCAGCGGTAGATGGTGAACGACACGAAGGGCGGGATGATTTGCGGCACGACCGCGTAGCGCACGGTCTGCACCCAGTTCGCGCCGGTGGCCTGAATGGCTTCGATGGGGCCGGGGTCAATCGATTCAATCGATTCGGAGTACAACTTGCCCAGCGCGGCGATGGAATGCACCGTGAGCGCCAGAATGCCCGCAAACGGCCCCAAACCGACCACAATCACGAAGATAATCGCCCAGATGAGCGGCTCGATGGAACGGATGATGTTCAGCACGGTGCGCGTCAGGTAGTAGATGCCCATCGTGACCGGCGAAGCACTCATCAGGTTGCGGGCGGCGAAGAAACTGACCGGCAGCGCCAGCAAAATGCCGAAGAAGGTCGCCATCATGCCGATGAAAATGGTCTCGATGATTTTCTCGATGGCGAGTTTGAGTTCCTGGCTGGGCTGCGCCTTGCCGGTACTGACCACCTGGCGCGCCTGCACCGTCCAGATTTTGGGGCCTTCGCCCGCGGAGGGTGGCAGCAGGCGGTACGGCATGATGATGTCCACGCTGAAATTGCCCTGTGCGTCGGTTTGCACCTTGACGTATTCCCCGCCCTGTCGCTGGCGGAATTCGTTGCCGATGGGGTCTTCCCACCAGATTTCGGCCTCGCTGTTGGGCTGCAAGCCATAGCCGGTGAGGTGGAAGGTAGTGCCAGGCGTGCCATCCTGCTGGCTGGGGTCGCCGCAAGTGGGGTCGGTCAGCAGGTACGGTTCGCCTTCTTTGGGCTGCCCGCCCTCGAAGGGCTGGTCGGTGCAGGGCGAAAGGATGGGAGCGCCGGTGATTTGAATTTCCTGTGGGTACTCGATGGCGCGTTCCCAGGGCCACAGGACGCGCATCAACGGCGGGCCGGCATCGTCCAGTTGGGTGACGAACTTCACGGGGTCAATTTCCCCTACCTGCCAGCCGACGGCGAAAAAGGCTACCAGCACCAGGGCGAAGATGCCCACCGGCGCGCCCTCGGTATGCCGGGTCGTCTGCCAGGCGTCCCAGGCAATCCACAGGTAGAGCAGCACCAGCAGCGCAGCGTTGAAAATCAGGAAAGGCTGCAGGCGGAAGGCCTTGGGGAGGATGTCCCGCCACAGGTCATCGCGCGGGGCTGCCAGACGGATGCGCCAGGCCAGCAGCCCGGCCAGGGTGACGAAACTGAAGAACAGCAGCACCCCGCGGCGGATAGCGCGCCCCAGGGCCTGTCCCAGCCCCGGAAGAATCAGGGAAGCCAGCATGCCCACAGGAGGGGACACCAGACTGGGTTGGCGCGGTGTTTCAGGGGATGTGGTTCTCATGCGGCACCTCCAGCGGGGGAGTCCAGATTACCGGTGATGCCCCCTGCGCCGATGCGCTCGGCCTCCTCACCGTAGATTTCCTTGAATTGGGCGTCGGTCATCTGGCGGATATCCTGGCGGTCGCCTTCGTAGACCAGTTCCCCTTGCCGCAGCCCGATGACGCGGCTGGCATAGCGCTGCACCAGGTCCAGGTAGTGCAGGCTGCACAGCACGGTGATGCCGTCCTCGCGGTTGAGGCTTTCCAGGCGCTGCAGAATGGAGTGCGCCAGGACGGGGTCGAGGCTGGCGACGGGTTCATCGGCCAGAATCATCTCCGGGTCCTGCATCAGGGCGCGGGCAATGCCGACGCGTTGCTGCTGGCCGCCGCTGAGTTCGTCGGCGCGCTTGTGCGCCTGGTCGGCGATGCCCAGACGCTCCAGCGCCTGCCAGGCTTTTTCGACATCTTCCTGGGGAAAGCGTCCCAGCAGACTGCGCCAGGTGGGCAGATATCCCAGGCGTCCGGTCAACACGTTGGTGAGCACGCTGGAGCGCTTGACCAGGTTGAAGTGCTGGAAAATCATCCCGATTTTGCGGCGTGCCTGACGCAGTTCCTCCCCCTGAAGTTGTGCCAGGTCAACCCCGTTCCACAGGATTTGGCCTTCGGTGGGGGCTATCAGGCGGTTGATGCAGCGCAGCAGGGTGGATTTGCCGGAGCCGCTCAGCCCGATGACGACCAGGAAGGCGCCATCGGGCACGGTGAAGGATACGTTTTTGAGCGCTACCGTGCCATCGTCGTAAATTTTGGTCAGGTTTCGTACTTCGAGCATGAAAAATTCTCCGGGGCAAACGGCAAACGAGGAGCCGGTAGAGGCTCCTCGTTCGCGTTCAGGGCAGCCGATGAGGGAACATCGGAAAACTACTGCAGGTCTTCGGGTTTCACGCCGGCCGCGTCGAGCACCTGGCGGAAGGCATCGTAGAAGGTATCGTCGTGGGCTTCGAGGCCCTGCCACTGGTAGGCGGTATCCAGGGCGGCTTTGCCTTCTTCGCTGTTCTGCAGGTCGAGCAGGGCGGCGTTGATTTTGTCACGCAGTTCCCGCGGGAAGGAGGGCACGTACTGCACACCGTCGTTGGGGATATCGGCGGAGACTTCGATGACGGTGACGACGTCCATCACATCCGGGTGGTCGTCTTCGATGCGGCTGCGGGCGTCCACGTAGGTGGCGCCGGCGTCGCAATCGCCGTTATACACGCCAGCGACGACGGCGTCATGGGAGCCGGCGTCCACGATTTGGGCCAGGTCGGTATCGGGGTTGAGGCCGGCGGCTTTCATCGTCAGGCTGGGGATAATCCAGCCGGAGGTGCTGAGCGGGTCAGGGCGGCAGAAGGTCTTGCCTTTGAGGTCGGCCAGGCTGGTGATGCCGCTGTCGGCGCGGGTGATAATCTGGCCGTTGTAGGAGGCGCTGCCGAAACGCACGGAGACCAGTTCGGCCTCGGCGCATCCCTTTTCGCTGGCCAGGATGTACGAGAAGGTGGCCAGGGATGCCATGTGGGCCTTAGGCGGGTTGCTGCACATGGCTTCGATGACGCCGGCGTACTCGGTGGCGACCATCGGTTTGATGACCAGTCCGGTCTGGTCGTAGACCAGTTTGGCAATCTGGTCGAAACCGGAGACGACGCGGTCGGTTTCGCCAGAGGGGACGACTGCCCAGATGATGGGATTTTCCTCGGTGCCCAGTTCGGGGGCTTTGGGCTGGCAGGCGGCCAGGAGCAGCCCGGCCAGCATCAACCCGGCCAGAAGCAGGGTGAACAGTTTTTTGGTTTGCATGGATTTTCTTCTCCTCGTTACACTGTCGCTCGTGATATTTTCGCCCCAATGCGGGGTGCATGGGGCGAGGTTGTTTTTGCGGTCAGATGAGAAAATCGGCTGACCCTGTTTAGATGATAGCCTCTTTTGGCAAGATTGGCAAGGATTTGTGACCTCGCTTGTGACGCGGAATGTCACGCGTTGGCGAGAAAAATCGCTTTCCTCTTTGGCGGGATGAATCCCTGCCTCAGGGCGCGTAAGCCCCTAACTTCGGCGGGATGAATCCCTGCCTCAGGGTGGGTAAGCCCCTGCGGGGCTTCTCTGGGTTGAGCGAGGGATTTATCCCGAACGAACTTCGG
>DAOTWV010000135.1:0-11156 GCA_034435695.1 Anaerolineales bacterium
AAACCCGACTGCTTGGCGCTAGCCGGATTGATCCGGCTTTGGCCGAGCAGCCCGACGATTTATCGTCGGGCGTGGGTGGCTGAGTTGTTACTTATTCAACGGGGGAGAGGGGACAACTGGCAAGCAGTTGTCCTGCGGTGAATTTTCATCTTGAGGGGAGGCTTACTCGTAGCGCAGCGCGTGGATGGGGCTGAGGCGGGTGGCGCGCAGCGCAGGGTAAATGCCGGCTACCAGCCCAACGCCGGCAGCGAAAAGCACGGCAAAGAGCGCCAGGAAGGGGGAAATGGTTACCAGCGTGGGAATGGTGGGGTCTACCACGCCATTTTGGGCGGCCTGGGATGCGAAATAGGAAGTGGCCAGCAGGTTGATGAGCGCCCCCAGTGCCGCGCTGAGCAGCACGCCGCCCGCGCCGCCCAGTGCCCCGATGGAAGCCGCCTCCCCCAGGAAGATGAACAGCACATCCCGGTTGCGCGCTCCCACGGCTTTCATCAGCCCGATTTCACGCGTGCGCTCGTAAATGGCCATAATCATGGCGTTGGCAATCCCAAAGCCGGCCACCAGCAAGGCGATTCCGCCCACGCCTCCCAGCACTACCTTGATGACCAGGAAGAACTGGTTGGTGCCCTCTACGATGGATTGCGCCGAGAAGGCCAGGAAGCCTTCTTGCATGATGGCATTTTGTACCTGCAGGGTGTACTGCTGGTCGCTTACCTTGACCAGCGCTTGCGCATACCCTTCGCGCTGGAAGTTGGGACGGTGCCCTGTCGCCCAGCGGAAGATGTCCTCGGCCAGAGCACGTGAAATGTACATGTTGAAGTCACGCTCGCCGCTGCTCTGTGCCAGCACGGCGCTTACCCGCAGCCGCAGGCGGCGTTCCTGGAGCGCGCCGTTCGCGTCGAATTTCTGCACCACCAGGTCTATGACCCTGCCTTGCAGGTCGGGTGGCGGGCTGATGGGTTCGCCCGTCCGCACGTCTATCGCCTGTTCCAGCAGTTGCCCCCCAAGGATGATTTCCCGGTTGTTCAGGTGCAACGAACCCGATGCCACCTCCCATTCCAGGGTATCCACAGCGTGGCTTTCTATGCCCACGAGATTGCCGAAGGGGATGCGCACGCGTTTGTATTGCGGTGTGGCACCCGCGACGGGCACGGGAATCAACGGCGTGACGCTGACCACACCAGGCAGGTCGCGGAATTTATCCAGCATGGCATCATCGAGCAGGACATCCGGCGACCTGGAGATGTCCCCCGGCGATATTCCGATGAAATTCGAGGCGTCGTTGTAGACCGTGATTTCAGTCAGGTCACCAAAAGAGCCGATGTCCTGCATGGCGGCGCCCTGCAAGCCGGAGCCGAGCGCCACAAGCAGGATGATAGCCGTCGTACCAATCAGCACGCCGATGGCGGTCATGGCGACGCGCAATTTCATGCGCCACAGGTTTTGGCGGATGAGGTAGAGCAGGTCTTGCCAGCGCATGGGGTTTGTTTAGCCTCCCAGGCCGAGCAAAGCCTTGAAGAAGTGCAGGATTTTGTCCCACACCGAGGGGGAGGCATCCTCCGCGGGCGCGGCATCGCCCGGAAGGGGAGTCGGCGTGGGGAGTGGGGCTTCCACCTGCATTTCCAGGGGGAAGATGGCCTCCTGAGGCTGGTTGAAGTCGTCCAGGTAATGCACCACGATTTCCAGGGTTTGGGTGCCGCTTTGCTGGGGGACGATGGTGGCATCCACGGAGGCGCTTGTACCGGCATCCACCGGTCCCCAAAAAGTGTCGCCACCGGAAAGCACCTCGAAATTCTGGCCGCGCACCTCGATGTTGCTCACGTTGACCGATGTACGCCCGATGTTGACCACCTCGGCCAGCAGGTTGAACGATTCGCCAACCGTGCCCACGGGCAGGGCTTCGGTGAGGGAAAGTTGCAGTTGCGGTGGCTGTTTGACCACCAGGGTGAGCGCCTGGGTTTCGCTGTAGGGTTGTCCATCGGGGGTGGTGTACTCCAGCAAGAGGGGCAGGGTGTAGGTTCCAGCCTTTGCGTCGCCAGCGACGACCAGTTCGAGGGTGAGTACGGAAAGCGCGTCAGGGGCGATATCGCCCAGGTAGCGCACGTTACCGCTGCCCAGCAGGGCAAAGGGCGTCAAGGCGGTGCCATCGCGTCCGCCCAGGGTGGCGACTACCTGCCCGGCGGCTGCGCCGCCTACGTTGCGCAGGTTGAGCGCCAGGGTGAAGCGGCTGCCGGGGGCGATATCGGCGGGCGTGCTCTGGTAGGAATCGAGCAGCAACCGTGGCTGGGCGCTCAATGCAGTGCCAACTTGCAGCCCCACGCTTTGCTGGGAGACGTATTCCCGTCCAATCAGGTCGGTGTAGGAGATGGCAATTGGCAGGCTCTGGTAGCCGTTGGGGGCGCTCTGGTTGAGCGCCAGGTCGAGAGTCACCGTGACGGCTGTGCCGTAATCCAGGCGGTCAATCACCCGCAGGGTGCTGCCCTCTACTGGCACGGCCAGGCTGGTATCGGATAGTTCGATGCGGATGTTGGCGGCGGTGTAATCGCCGCGGTTGTGGATGCGCAGGTGCAGGCGGAAGGGCTGGCCGGGGCGCAGCGCCTGGGGTTCGGTGTTGGCCTGTTCGATGACCAGTTCGGGTTGGTTGAAGAGCAGCAAGGACGGCTTTGGCGTGGCGGTGGGGGCTTTGGGCGCGTGGATGATGACGGCATTCCCTTTGTAGGCCTTTTGCCCGTCCGAGCGGATGACCTGGATGTCGTGGCTGCCGCGGCTGACGCCTGCGGGAACGTAGGCGCGCAGGGTTTGGGTGTTGATGAATTGGGTGTCGAGCACGCCGTGGCCGTACAGCCGCACCACGGTGCCGGCATCGAATCCGGTGCCGTAGACGGTCAGGTACCCGCCGGTGGCCTGTTCGATGCGGGTGGGTTCTGTGCCGGTGATGCTCAAGGGTTCCGGCGTTTGCGCCTGTGCTGCCGGTGCGAGCAGCAGGGCGAGGATGAGGAACAGCAGGAGGGCAAGGCGTGAAGGTTTCATGGGCAAGTACGTGGTATGGTCTACCGTCCGCTTTCCATCACCAGCCGTCCATCCAGCAGGTTGAGGCTGCGATGGCAGGCAGCGATGACGCGCGGGTCGTGGGAGACAATCAGGATGGTGCGTCCTTCCTGGTTGAGTTCTTCCAACAGGGCAACGATTTCCGCACCCGATTTGCTATCCAGGTTACCGGTGGGTTCGTCTGCCAGGATGATGGCCGGGTCGTTGACCAGGGCGCGGGCGATGGCGACGCGTTGCTGCTGGCCGCCGGAAAGTTCGGTGGGGTGGTGGCGCATGCGCTCCCCCAGGCCGACGCGTTGCAGCAGGGCGCGGGCGCGTTTTTCGCGTTCTGCCGCGGGCACGCCGGCAAACACCATGGGGAAGGCCACGTTTTGCAGGGCGGTCATGGTCGGGATGAGGTGGAATCCCTGGAAGATGAAGCCCACCTGCTGGCGGCGGTAGGCGGCCAGTCCGTCTTCATCCAGATGGGCGATGTTTTGGCCGTTGACCCAGATTTCCCCTGATGTGGGGTGGTCCAGGCCGCCCAGCAGGTGCATCAGGGTGGATTTGCCGGAGCCGGAGGGGCCGGCAACCCCCAGGAATTCGCCGCGTGCGACCGTCAGCGAGATGCCATCCAGGGCGCGCACGGTTTCTTCCCCCATCTGGAAGTGCCGGTGGACGTTTTCCAGGCGAATGAGGGGGGCTTCCATGGTTACAGACCGCCGCCCATGCTGCTCATCATGGCGCCGCTAATCAGGACGGGAACCAGCGTGAGGGCTGTCAGCACTACGACGACGATGCCAGTCACCAGCGCCCCTTTGCGTGGCGAGAGCCGCGCCGTGATGGTGACCCCGATGCCCAGCAGCAGCAGGGACCACAGGGAGAACAGGTCAATCTTGCTCAGCAAGGCGCGCAACACCAACTGCCCAGTGGTGGGCGGGGTGCTTATCATGGTTTGTACGGCCTCGCTGGCATCCTGGACGGGAGAGACCAGGCTGGAAAGGCCGGGGTTGGCAATCAGGGAGCCGGTGGTGGCGATGTAGACCGATTGCAGCAGGCCGCGCAGTACGTATGGCGTGTGGCTCCAGATGACTGTGCGCCACATTTGCCCAAAGGTTTCGCCGCCGCCCATCATGGTGCTGAGCAGGTGCAGCGCACCGCTCCATACCAGCCACCCCAGGATGACGCCCAAAATTCCTCCAACGGCGGGGATGATGGTGGTAAAGAGCGGGTTGGCAACCGCGTTC
This sequence comes from Anaerolineales bacterium, assembly GCA_034435695.1. Taxonomy (GTDB): domain Bacteria; phylum Chloroflexota; class Anaerolineae; order Anaerolineales; family DRKV01; genus DRKV01. The sequence goes on from DAOTWV010000135.1 coordinate 4,272, forward strand.
ATCATCTGGCTTTCCTGCTCGGCGGTCATCTCCGGGTTTTGCTGGCGCATGGTTTCCATCGATTGCTGGATGGATTCGCGTGCCAGTCGGGCGCTGATGGGGGCGCTGAGCAGGGTGGGAAGCAGGGAACTCAGCAGCAAGAGCAGGACAGCCATCCACAGCCAGGCGCGGCTGGGAGATTCGCGCAGCAGGGTAAAGGTGCGGCGCGGGTGGCGGATAACCCCCCATAGGATGTTCCAGAAGGTTGGTGGTGTGGCGTTTTCGGTTGTGTGCATATCTCCTCCAGATGGCACGGAAGCGATGGCGATGGATTGCTGATGGCCGGCTTTGGCCGTGTCCACAGGATGGCATTCTTCAGTGCATGGATGCGATTGCTGTGGCGACATTGTTCAGACCGTGAACCAGCCAGCCAGGGAAAACACTCCCGGATTTCAATCTGAGCCAGCCTGAAATCAGCCCAAACGAGAAAGGCAAACCAATGGCAAGGGGCCATAAGCGTATATCAACCAGCAGTATCAGCGTGTGCGGCAGGGTAAAGACCAGGGCTTGCAGGATATTGGCAGTCCAGAATTGGAAGCGCCGCCCCAGCCAGCCCGCTATCAAGCCCCGAAACAGCAATTCTTCCCCCAGCCCTGTTTCGAACATACCCCACCACACGGCGGATAGTATGCGGCCAAAGGATAGAGATTGTCCGGCAAAGTGGCTTATTGCCATTTGAGGCTGCTCTGACGTACTTGCGGGGATACTCTGCCATGCACGACGTGCTACCAGCATACCAAGAAATGCCAGTACCATTGCCCAGGCGTAGTAGGGCTTGCTTCCTGAAGTCAAGCCCAGGCGTTCGGCAATTTTGCGGCCTTCAATGCCTTCTTTGCGGTGCACAACGAGGGCATAGAGCAAGAGAGGTGTCACATAGACTATCAACGATACCATAGTGTTTCTCCCGTTAATCTGGGGCTCGATGATAATTTTCTCATCCATCGTAGATGAACGCGTTGCACCCATGCCTGCTCATGCGATACACCTGAACATTGTACTGCATGAGCAATCCTCTGGGTAGGATGAACGTTCTGCAAACCGCTGATATTTGTCAGGACAAATTTCGCTGGCCGTTTCCCGGTCTGTGCGCTTTTGGGGGACAGGGAGCACCGATGATGCAGAGTGGGTTGATTTTTGCCAGCAGGGGAAAAAGAAAGCGAAAATGTGCGGCTTTCTGCATCGCGTGTACCTGACCCTGCCACCGATGTTTTTCTACGCTGTTTCCAGCAGAGGGTTGCAGAGGTTGTGTGCCTCAGGATGCGGTGTATTGGGGGATTATCTGCCTTCCTGCTCAGGGGCACACCCGGCTGCCTGGAAATGAAAACGCCCTCCCCTGGGCAGGGAGGGCGTCGGGCTGCGTGAGGCTGCGGGGGTTATTTGGCGTAATCCACGGCCCGCGTTTCTCGAATGACGGTGACTTTAATCTGTCCGGGATACTGCATTTTCTCTTCGATTTCCTTGGCGATATCGCGCGCCAGGATGGTGGCAGAGGCGTCGTCCACTTCTTCGGGGCGTACGAAAACCCGGATTTCGCGTCCCGCCTGAAGGGCGTAGCACTCTTCGACACCCTTGCGGGCGGTAGCGACTTCCTCGAGGGCGCGTACCCGTTTGATGTACTGCTCCAGACTTTCACGTCGTGCGCCGGGGCGTGCACCGGAGATGGCATCGGCAGCCTCTGCGATGACGGCCTCTACCGATTGTTGTTCTACCTCGTGGTGGTGGGCGGCAACGGCGTTGACCACCAGGGGGTGTACACCATAGCGTTTGATGAACTCTGCGCCGATGCTGGCGTGCGTCCCCTCGATTTCGTGGTCCATGGCCTTGCCGATATCGTGCAGGAAAGCCGCCGTCTTGGCGATGGTGACATCTGCACCCAGTTCGGAGGCAATCACGGTGGCCAATTTGGCGGTTTCCACGGCGTGGTCGAGTTGGTTTTGTCCGTAAGAGGTGCGGAATTTGAGGCGTCCCATCATTTTGATGATGGCGGGATGCAAACCGGTGATGCCGGCGTCGTAGGCGGCCTGTTCCCCGGCCTCCTCGATGATGCGCTCGACCTCTTTGGCTTCCTTGCGCAGCACTTTTTCGATGTAGGCGGGGTGGATGCGGCCATCCAGGATGAGTTTTTCCATTGCCCGGCGGGCGACTTCGCGGCGCACGGGGTCGAAACTGGAAATGGTGATGGCTTCGGGGGTATCATCGACAATCACATCCACGCCTGCGGCCTGTTCGAAAGCCTTGATGTTACGGCCATTGCGCCCGATGATGCGGCCTTTCATGTCGTCGGAAGGCAAATTGACCACTTTGGTGGTCACCTCGCTGACGTGCTCGGAGGCCACGCGTTGGATGGCATCGGCAATCAACTTGCGGGCGCGTTTTTCGCCCTCGTCACGGGCTTCGGCTTCGATTTGACGGATGATGCGCGCCATGTCCTCGCGGGCCTCCTGCTCAGCCTTTTCGAGCAGGATTTGCCGGGCTTCATCCATCGTCATCTGCGCGATACGCTGCAGTTCTTCGGCCTGTTTCTCTTCGGCTTTTTTCAGTTCGTTGAAGCGGCGGTCGAGGCTGCTCTGGCGGCGGTTGAGGTTCTCCTGGGTGCGTTCCAGGCGCTCAGCCCGACGGTCGAGTTCATCGCGGCGATTTTGCAGGCGTTGGTCTAAACGGTCGAGTTCGTCACGCCGACGCTCGATTTCCTGCTCGGCCTTCTGGCGCATCGCCAGGATATCCTCCTGCGCCTTGATGCGGATTTCCTGGGCTTCCGATTTGGCCTGTTGCAGGATACTTCCGGCTTCCATTTGCTCCTTGCGGAGTTGTTCCTGATATTGGTACTGACGGACGAAATAGCCAATGGCTGCGCCGATGGCAATGCCCACCAGGGTGATGAGAAGAGTGATTAGCGGGTTCATGGGATTTCCTCGTATGCATCGTTGTCGTGATTGGGGTGGGATTCTTCCCACAGACGTTGCAGCGCTTCAGCGATAACCGGGTAGGGGAAACCGCGGCGCGCCAGGTAACTGCCCATTTTGCGCCGAAAATCGGGCCAGGGCAGGGAGGCAAAACGACGTACTCGTTTCAAGCCGGCCTGGTAGGCCAGTTCGGCCTCCTGAGGCTGCACATGTTGTAGGGCCTCAGTAATGACCTCCTCTGGAACGCCGCGCTGGCGTAATTCCTGCCGCAGGGCATGGATGCCGCGCGGGCGGAATGCAGAGCGGTTTTCTATCCAGGCCTGAGCGAAAGCAGTGTCGTTTAACAGGCCGCTGCGTTCCAGACGCTGCAAGACCTCCTCGATGACTTCGGGAGGCGTTTCGTGTTTTTGAAGGTTCCGCTGCACCTCCGCACGTGTGCGAGGGCGGTATTCCAGGAAGCGTAACGCTCGCTGGTAGGCTACCTCGATGGCATCCTGCGCCTGTAGTTCGGCGATTTTTTCTGCGCTCAACTCCTGCCCAACCTGCAACCAGGCGGCTACGATGCGGCTCAGCCCGAAAGCGAATTCACCGTCCAGGTAGACGTTCACCCGGTTGGGGTTGCGTTTTTGCAGGCGTAGCGCCGTGATTTTACGATTCATGCCTCTCCATGTGGAGGAACGGAAACAGCCGTGACCTGTCCATGACAGGCCACGGCTGCACAATTCGTGGCGTATCTCATCGCATCAAGAGCGGATATGCCAAAATCTACCTGTACGTGACAGGTTCCCTCAATTGTATGGGCACACGCGCCGGTTGATGGTGGCATCAACCTCTATGAGAAACAAGCCTCTCACTGCCGGGTGTGGCGGCGTCGCTGGAGATGCGGAAACGGCAACAGTACCTGTGCCGTGGAGAGATTGCAAACCTGAGCGAAAACCGGCCTGCAAGCCGGATGGATATCAGACCAAAGGTCTGGATTTGGGCCATCAGAGCGATACTCTGAGGAAAGCACTCTCAGGTGATGATACGCCAGTGTATGTGCAGCGCAGAAAATTATGCGGCCTCCTGTGTGGGGCGAGAACAGGCCTGGGAGAATTTTTGCAGCCTGAAAAACGATTTGCAAGATAACTTCCCACACCCTGGAGGCAGGTCTACGAAACCTTTGTAAAAGTGTACATGATTCCGGGAAATGTGGCAAGGTTTTTTGTTAATAAAATCATATCCGTTACCGTGTCGTTTTGGCATGCTTCGGGTTACAATAAAACGTGAAAGCGGTTTCGCAATCCGGCCTGTGGCCGGTCTCATGTTGTGCATTTTGGAGGACACAATGAGCCGTATTACTCGCGAAGATGCCCTGGAATATCATCGTTTGAAAGGAAAACCGGGCAAAATTTCTATCTTGCCAACAAAGCCCCTGAGCACTCAGCGTGATTTGGGGTTGGCGTATTCTCCTGGGGTAGCGTACCCGGTGTTGGACATCGCAGATGACCCCAATCTGGCTTATGAATATACTTCCAAGGGCAATCTCGTTGCTGTGGTTTCCAACGGCACCGCGATTTTGGGACTGGGAGACCGCGGTGCGCTGGCTTCCAAGCCGGTGATGGAAGGGAAAGGGGTCCTCTTCAAAAAGTTTGCCGACATTGACGTTTTCGATATCGAAGTGGACAGCCATGACCCCGATGAAGTGATTGCCGTGGTACGTGCCATCGCCCCAACGTTTGGCGGCATCAACCTGGAAGACATCAAAGCCCCGGAGTGCTTCTATATCGAAGAAACCCTCAAGGGGATGCTCGATATCCCCGTCTTCCACGATGACCAGCACGGCACGGCCATCATCTCCAACGCTGGCCTGCTCAATGCCCTGGAAATCGTGGGAAAACGCATTGACGAAATCAAGTTGGTGGTCAATGGTGCGGGGGCCTCTGCGGTTTCGTGCACCAAACTGGCTATCAAACTGGGCGTCAAACCCGAAAACGTCATCATGCTGGATTCGCGCGGGGTGATTTACAAAGGCCGCACGGAGCGCATGAACAAGTACAAAGCCATGTTCGCTGCCGATACTGACGCCCGCACGCTGGACGAGGCCATCGAGGGCGCGGATGTCTTCTTCGGGCTTTCGGTTGCCGATGTACTCACCCCCGAAATGGTCAAGAAGATGGCTGAGCGCCCCATCATCTTCGCTATGGCCAACCCCGACCCTGAAATTCGCTATGAAGTGGCCAAAGCAGCCCGCCCGGACTGCATCATGGCGACTGGGCGCTCCGATTATCCCAACCAGGTCAACAATGTGTTGGGTTTCCCCTTCATCTTCCGCGGGGCGCTGGATGTGCGCGCAAAAGCCATCAACGACGAGATGAAACTGGCCGCCGTCAAAGCGCTGGCCGCATTGACCAAAGAGGATGTGCCTGACAGCGTGCTGCGCGCCTACGGCGTGGACAGTTTGAAATTTGGCGAAGATTACATCATCCCCAAGCCGCTTGACCCGCGCGTCTTGCTGTGGGAAGCCCCTGCTGTGGCACAGGCCGCCATGGAAACCGGTGTGGCGCGCATCACCATCGACATCGATGAATACCGCGAGCGCCTCAAGATGCGCCTGGGCAAAGGGGAGCAGGTGCGCTCCTTCATCGTCAACAAGGCCAAAACCACTGCCCCCAATAAACGCATTGTCTTTGCCGAAGGCGAAGAACCGAAAATCATCCGCGCGGCTGTGCATGTGGCCGATGAAAACATTGCCGAGCCTATCCTGGTCGGGAATCCTGAGGTCATCCAGAAGCACATCGAGCGCCTGGGGCTGGATTTTACTCCGCATATCGTGTATCCGCCGACCTTCGAGCGCCTGGAAGCATACGCTAAAGCCTATCATGAAGCCCGCTGGCGCAAGGGCGTTACCCTTTCCGAGGCCCGCAAGCGCGTGCTGGAACCCAATATCTTCGGCCCCATGATGGTCAAGATGGGCGACGCGGATGCTTTCGTTTCCGGGTTGACCTACGAATACCCGGATGTCATCCGTCCTGCGCTGCAAATCCACCACACCCGTGAGGGCGTCAAACGTGCCGCCGGTGTGTACCTGATGATAGCCGATGACCGGGTTTACCTGTTCACCGATGCCACCGTCAACATTGACCCCAGCGCCGAAGACCTGGCCGAAATTGCCTGCCTGGCTGCCGACTTTGCCAAACAACTCGAAATCGAGCCGCGCGTTGCCATGCTTTCCTTCTCCAACTTTGGCAGCACGCCACATCCGCTTTCGGACAAGGTGCGCAAGGCGGTTGAACTGGTGCGCCAGAAACGGCCGGATTTGGCTGTGGATGGCGAGATGCAGGCGGATACCGCGGTCGTGCCGGAATTGGTGGACGAGCGTTACCCGCTCAGCCGCGTCAAGGATGCCAATGTGCTGGTCTTCCCCTCGCTGGAATCGGCCAACATTGCTTACAAATTGCTGGCACGTCTGGGGAATGCCCAGGCTATTGGCCCCATCCTGCTGGGCGTAGGCGCACCCGTCCACGTGCTGCAGGCCGGCGATGACGTGCGTGATATCGTCAACATCGCCGCAGTGGCCGTGATGGATGCCGCAACCCGCAAGTAACCACTTTCCCTGTACGCTCTGCGCCGCAGGACGGATTTCCGTCCTGCGGCTTTTTTTTGGGGGGGGGCTGGTGGAGTAGCCTCCCGATGGGGGGCGAAAAGGTTGTGGGGAAATCTGGTTCCCCAACGGTTTCGATGGGACGTTCAACCCGGCGACTACCCCCTGCGGGGATGCTTCGCAAAAGTTGCATCAACACCGGTCAGGTCGTCCTTCGGTGACCGGATGCCAGCCTGCAAAGGCAGGTTTTGCCCTGTTGCTGCACCTGTACTGCGCATGGCCGAAGTGATTCGGGAGCACGAAAGATATGTTGGGAAGTAGAACGCTGATAACGCTGGTGCCGCTGATATCCGCTGGTTG
>DAOTWV010000136.1:0-1891 GCA_034435695.1 Anaerolineales bacterium
TGCATCCGCAGATGGCGCAGATTACGCAGAGGAAAGAAGAAAAAATCCGTTCAATCTGCGTAATCTGCGGATACTACGCGGTAAATTTGGATTTGCTGCATTTGTAGCAAAACCCTTGTCAAAAGGAGTCCTTTGGGGTAGAATAATGGCATCCAGTTCTTGGGTGCCCCCCTCACTCAAGGACTGGATTTTTTTTATGTTCCCCTCACCACAAAAGTTGCCTGAATTCTCCAACCCCCATGATGACCGCTATGACATGATGGTTGCAACGGGCATTGCCGCGGTGCGCGCCGGGGATATGGAGCAGGCGCGTATGCTGCTCAAAAAAGCCGCATCTTTGCGCCCCTCAGACCCCAAGCCATGGCTGTGGCTCTCGGCAACTACTCAAGATGTCCAGGAACAACGAGATTATCTCGAAAACGCTCTGGCAGCCGACCCCAATAACGGTGCGGCGCGGCGTGGATTGGTGATGCTCTCCCGCAAAATGGCGCAGGAAACGGTGCTCCCCGAAGGACACCACCCCACCCCACAAGAGCCTCCCGCCCCTCAGGATGCCGTCGCCTTGCAGACGTTTCTGTGCCCCCAATGCGGCGGCAGCCAGCGCTTCGATATCCCCTCCCAAGCCCTGCGTTGTGTGCATTGCGGCACCGAGACCGAAGTGCCGCATCAGCCTGCTGCCGATAGCGCCGAACAAGTCATTGATTTTGTCTTGCCCACAGAACGCGGACACCGCTGGTGTGAAAATCAGGCCCGTTTGCTCTGTGGACGCTGTGGCGCGGAGAGCCTCCTCCCTCAGGGATACACCGCGGATGCCTGTCCCTATTGTGGCGCACATCAATGGCTCGAAACCGATGAAACGCGGGCTATGCTGGACCCCCACGTCATCCTGCCTTGCCGGGTGGATGAAACAACCGCCAGAAGCGCCATCCAGACCTGGATGAAGAGCGGTTGGAGCGCTCCAGATGCCCTGGATACCCTGGCGCAGCACCTTGATTTGCGTCTGGCGTATTACCCTTTCTGGACTTTCGACGGCACCCTGGAAATCCGTTGGACGTGTGAAGTCAACACGGGGAACAACAACATGCCGCGCTGGGAAACGCGCTCTGGCTTGGAATATGAGCATTTTGACGATGTCCTCATCCCTGGGTTGCGCGGATTTCCCGAAAAACTTTTGCGCTCCATACAGCCTTTTGACCTCAAACAGGCGGTGGCTTTCAACCCCGCCTATCTGGCAGGAATACCTGCGATTACCTATGACCTCTCGATGGCGGATGCCTCGCTGAAAGCCCGTGAGCAAGTGGTGCGTTACCTGCGCCGTACCCTGGATGCACGCATCAACATCACGCAAGAGAAGCGCAATTTGCGCACTGGCGGCGTCAATTGGAGCGGTATGTCTTTCAAATACATGCTCATTCCCATCTGGGTAGGGCATTATCGCTACCGTGACCGCGAATACCCCGTATGGGTCAACGGTTCCACCGGCAAAGTAGGCGGCGAAAAACCCCGCGATATGGCCAAAGTCAGCGCCTGGATAGGCATTGCAATGGGTATTCTTACCGTTCTTGCGGTTGTTGGCTACCTTTTGTTGCAGTAAAAGACAGCCGACAATGCCTCCCCCGTCCCTGCCGCCTCGGCCCCGATACGCTCGTTACACTCACACTCGGCCATCGGCGGCGACCAGACGACCAACCGACTAAGCGACTAAGCGACCAACAGACCAACCGACCAACCGACTACCCGACCAACCGACCAGACGACTAAGCGACTACCCGACCAACCGACCAGACGACTAACAGACTAAGCGACTAACCGACCAACCGACTACCCGACCAACCCATGAACCAAACACTCGATTTCCAATCCATCATCCTGAAATTGCAAAACTTTTGGG
>DAOTWV010000137.1:0-11800 GCA_034435695.1 Anaerolineales bacterium
ACCCTGAGGCAGGAGGCTCCTCCCCCTCGGCGCTCAGGGTAAGCACGACACTACCAGGGCGCCTCTCGGTGCGCAGGAACAACGTGCCCTGGCTGGCGTGTTGCAGCGCCCGGCGCAGCATGGCAATCAATACCTGACGCAGCACCACCCGATCGGCAAAGACCTGCGGCGCAGGGTGCGGCCAGGAGGCATGCACCTGCCCGCCCCGGGCACGCAATTCGGAAGCAAACATGTGCTCTACACCATGCCACACTTCCACCAGGGACAGATTTTCGAGGGAAAGAGAAAAATCCTGCTGCATAGGAGAATCGGCGAACCCGGCAGCAGAAAACTGCTCCCACAAGTGGCGCGCCAGCAGAGAAACAGCCCGATTGTGGTCCCGCCGCACCTGACGTTCACTCAGCGACAGGCGCACAGGCAATTCCGCCGGGGGAATTTCATCCAGATAGCGGTATTGCAAAATGCGGTAAGGTCTCCAGGCAGGCGCATCCGGGGGAAGGTGCTCACCAGAGGGACGCAGAGCGCGAATGTGGGCGCGTAGCAGGTCGCGGAAGGCCTGAGGGCGCGGCGTTCCCGCGGGGAAGGGCCAGGTGCGCACCAGGGGGTTCTCTTCCAGCGCCAGGTCATCATACAGATGTGCCAGCGCGTCTTTCAGGTGTTTTTCCAGCGTATCCAAATCCATCATGGCAAAGATGGCCGCGGTATGGCCGCGGCATGGCCGGTAGGGGGTTGTGTGGAGATGCAAAATTTTTGTACAATCGGTATTGTAACGGATGAAACCGTTTTCCCGGCTCCAAAGTTTCCCCAATCAAAAAAGGAGAAGAGAGATGTCCAAGAAAAAAATTGGATGGCTGTTGATGGCCTTACTCATCATCGCTTCGATGGTGCTGACGGCCTGCGGCGGAGGCGCACAGCCGACCGCCAAGCCCGCCGAAGGCGGGGAAGAAGGCATGAAAAACCAGGTGGAAGTCTTCTCCTGGTGGACGGGCGGCGGCGAGGCCGCCGGGCTGGAGGCCATGATTAAGGTCTTCAAAGCCAAATACCCGGATATCGAATTCGTGAATGCGGCCGTGGCCGGAGGCGCCGGCACCAACGCCCGCGCCGTGCTGGCAACCCGCCTGCAGGCCAACGACCCGCCCGATTCCTGGCAGGGACACGCCGGGCAGGAATTGATTGGCACCTACGTCAAGGCCGGTCAACTGGAACCCCTCAACTTCCTGTATGAGCAAAACGGCTGGCTGGACGTGATGCCGAAAACCCTCATCCCCTTGATTTCACAGGATGGCAACATCTACTCCGTCCCGGTCAACATTCACCGCGCCAACGTGTTGTGGTACAACCCCAAAATCCTGGCCGATAACGGCCTGGACGTGCCCACCACGCTGGATGAGTGGTTCGCGGCTATGGATACCCTCAAGGCCGCTGGCGTGACTCCGCTGGCAATGGGTGAACAATGGACCTCGATGCACCTGTTCGAGACCATTCTGCTGGCTTCCCTGGGGCCGGATGCCTACAGCGGCCTGTGGGACGGCACCACCGACTGGGGCAGCCCGGAGGTCAAGGCTGCGCTGGAAAACTACCTCAAGGTGCTCTCCTACACCAACACGGATTACGGTTCACTCAGTTGGCAGGATGCTGCGCAACTGGTGGTGGATGGTGACGCGGCCTTCAACGTGATGGGCGACTGGGCAGAAGGCTTCTTCCGTGAATTGGGCAAGACCCCCAACGAGGATTACGGCTGGGCGCCCGTCCCTGGCACTGGCGGCAACTTCCAGTTCCTCTCCGATAGTTTCGTGCTGCCCAAGAACGCCCCGCACCGCGATGCAGCCATCGCCTGGCTGACCATTGCCGGCTCCAAAGAAGGGCAGGAAGCCTTCAACCCCGTCAAAGGTTCCATTTGCGCCCGCACGGACTGCGACCCGAACCTGTTTGGGGTGTACCTGCAATCGGCCATGCAGGATTGGGCCAGCAATACCGTCGTCGGTTCGTTGACTCACGGCGTGGTAGCCAATGACTCCTGGAAACAGGAAATCGACACTGCGTTGGGTCTCTTCCTGGCCAGCCATGACGTGGAGGCCTTCCAGAGCGCGCTGGTGAACGCCTGCCAGAGTTCCGGCGCCTGCGGCAAGTAAAAAAAAGCCCCATCTGGCTCATTAGGGGCGCGGAAACTTTCTGCGCCCCCTTTTTCATGCCCGGAGGTTTCTCATGCAACGCAACAAAGAGCGTATGCTCTCCATTTTGCTGGTTTCCCCCTCCATTTTGGCGATTGCAGTTTTCGTGTATGGATTCATTGCGTGGTCTTTGCGCGTTTCACTGAGCAACTGGAAAGGGCTGCTGCCTGATTACACCTGGAAGGGATTTGGCAATTACCTGGAACTCTTCCAAGACCCGCGTTTTCACATCGATGTGCGCAATACGCTTGTGTTCACGGTCTTGTTCGTCAGTGGTTCGCTCATCCTGGGGCTTTTTCTGGCCATCTTGCTCGACCAAAATTTGCGCGGTGAGGGCTTCTTTCGCAGTTTGTTCCTCTTTCCAATGGCGATTTCTTTCATCGTTACCGGTGTGGTGTGGCGCTGGTTGATGAATCCGGCGCAAGGCTCCCGCATGAGCGGGTTGAATTTGCTGTTTCACAATCTGCACCTGGATTTTCTGGTCAATCAATGGCACCTGACGCCCAAATGGGGGATTGCCGCTATCGCGTTGGCAGCCATCTGGCAAATGTCGGGGTACATCATGGCAATGTACCTGGCCGGCCTGCGGGCCATTCCCGCAGAATTGCATGAGGCCGCCCGTGTGGATGGGGCAACGGAATTCCAGATTTACCGCCGCATCGTACTGCCGCTGCTCAAACCGGTCACACTCTCTGCAGTGGTAGTGTTGGGGCACATCTCCCTCAAGGTATTCGACCTGATTGTGGCCGTAGCCGGAAAACAATTGCCGCTGGATGTGCCCGCTATTTACATGTGGCAAACGACTTTCGATGGGTACTTCTTCGGACGAGGTGCCGCCATCGGCATCCTGTTGCTGGTGAGTGTCGCTGTGCTGGTCGTGCCCTACATCGCCCATGTGCTGCGCACGGAGGCCGAATTATGATTGCTCGCATCTGGAAACGCAAGAATTTGCTCTACCTGCCCTTGCTCCTGGCTGCAGTCTTCTACCTGTTGCCGATGTACGTCATGCTGGTTACCGGCCTCAAGGGTTTTGATGAGGTCAGCCTGAAGACCATGTGGGCACTGCCACACGCCATCCGCTTCGATAATTTCATCGAAGCCTATAGCAAACTGGCGCCATCCATGTGGAACAGTTTCAACATGGTCATCCCGGCAGCCATCATCTCCTCCATTCTGGGCTCCATCAACGGGTACGTGTTATCCAAGTGGAAATTCCCTGGCGCCAATGTGGTTTTTCCTCTGATTTTGTTTGGCATGTTCATCCCTTACCAGAGCGTACTCATCCCCCTGGTGGAATTCATGAAGCGCATCCACCTGTACGGAGGGCTGCCGGGGCTGGTGCTGGCGCACATCATCTATGGGCTGCCTATCACCACGCTCACCTTCCGAAACTATTACGCGGGCATTCCCAACGAACTGCTGGAGGCCGCCCGAATTGACGGCACCGGGCTGCTGGGTGTGTACTGGCACATCCTGTTGCCCATTTCCCTTCCCAGTTTCGTGGTGGTGCTCATCTGGCAATTTACCTCGGCGTGGAATGATTTTCTCTTTGCGGTCGTGTTGACCAATTCTTCCAGTTGGCCAATCACCGTGGCGCTCAACAACATGGCCGGCAGCCAGATTATCGCCTGGAACGTGCAAATGGCCGGCTCTTTCCTGGCTGCGCTGCCCACCCTGCTGGTGTACATCTTCCTGGGGCGCTACTTCCTGCGCGGCCTGATGGCCGGTGCGCTCAAGGGGTAAACACAACGAGTTCCTCCTCTTACACATAGCCTCGTGTCACACCACGGGGCTATGCGCTTTTCAGGACTGCTGTTCCACCTGTCCGGTGGACAGGTCTTCGTTGTACACCTGCCAAAATGACACGTCTTTTTTATGTTGCAACGCGGCATTTTTTGCTACAATGAGATGCGTACCATAACGCCCGACATATTTTCTGCCATCACCCCCAGGAATGCCCTCATGGTTTACGACTACATCATCATTGGTTCCGGCTTCGGCGGCTCCGTTTCCGCCCTGCGCCTGATAGAAAAAGGCTATTCGGTACTCGTACTCGAAAAAGGCAAACGCTTTCGCGACCAGGATTTCGCTACCACCAACTGGCAATTCTGGAAATACCTGTGGGCGCCGCCTCTGCGTAGTTTTGGCATCCTGCAAATCAGCCCCTTCAAGGACGTCATCGTGCTGCATGGCACCGGCGTGGGAGGCGGCAGCCTGGGGTACGCCACGGTTTCCATGAAGCCCACCGAGCCGACCTTTGCTGAAGCGGGCTGGCAGCGCCCTATCGCCTGGGGAGAAGTGCTGCGTCCCTACTATCAGGTAGCGCGCCGCATGCTGGGAGTGAGCGTCAACCCGCGCATGTGGAAATCCGACCACATGATGCGCGATATCGCCAGGGAAATGGGACAGGAGCACACCTTCCACTCCACAGAAGTGGCTATTTTCTTTGGAGACCCGCAGCACCCCGGCGAGGAAGTGCCCGACCCCTTTTTCGGCGGCGAAGGGCCGCGTCGCAAAGGCTGCATCCACTGCGGGGGCTGCATGGTGGGATGCCGGCACAATGCCAAAAACACGCTGGTCAAAAATTATCTCTACCTGGCCGAGAAGTGGGGTGCCCAGGTGTGGCCGGAATGCGAAGTTACGGACATCCGTCCACTGGAAGCGCAGCGCGCCAACGGGGCGCGTTACATGCTCACCTATCGCAGGAGCACTGCCTTGCTCAAACGCCAGCGACATGTGTATGCCCGCAACGTGGTGCTGGCGGCAGGCGCGTTGGGCACCCAGCGCCTGCTCTTCCGTTGCCGGGATGTCACCCGCTCCCTGCCGCGCATCTCTCCACGCCTGGGAGATATGGTACGCACCAACAGCGAATCGCTGACTGGCGTGGTGGCACGTAATTTCGAGACCGATTTCTCACGCGGCATTGCCATCACATCCATCTTCAACCTGGACGAAAATACCACCGTCGAACCTGTGCGTTACCCGGCCGGGTCATCTCTGATGCGCTTCCTTACCGGCCCCTTTGTGGAAGGCAAATACCCCATCCTGATGCGCCTGCTGCAAACGGCTATCCAAATCATCACCCGCCCGCGAGATTTCTTCCACACCCACATCCTGCCCGGCTGGGCGCAGCGCACCACCATTCTGCTGGTGATGCAAAATGTGGATAATCGGGTAAAAATGCGCCTGGGGCGCAGTATCTTCACACTCTTCCGCCGCGGGCTGGTCACCCACCGCGATGACGAAGCCAGCATCCCCGGCGGCATCCCCATCGCCCACGAGGTCACCTACCGTCTGGCAGAAAAAATCGGCGACGCCATTGCGGCAGGCTCCATCAACGAAAGCCTGCTGGATACTTCCATGACGGCACACATCATGGGCGGCTGCCCTATTGGACACACAGCCGAAGAGGGCGTGGTCGGCCTGGATTTCCAGGTGCACGGCTACCCCGGTTTGTATGTCGTGGATGGTTCGGTGATGCCCGCCAACCCTGGAGTAAATCCCAGCCTGACCATTACCGCCATGGCAGAGTACGCCATGAGTCAGGTACCTCCAAAAGATGGCGCGCCTGTGCGTCCCCCTATCGGGATGGATTCACTCCCCCAGGAACTCCAATAACACCTGCGCCAGCGCCCACGGACGTTGCAGGGGAATATCGTGCACGGTGTTTTCGAAGCGCCGGATACGCAAGCGGGGGTTTTCGCGCTGCGCCCGTTGGATGCCGCGGCTCTTCAGGGTGGCAAAACGGGTCTCACGCGGGGTACGCGGCTCCCCAGGGAAGGCCACCACCCCCAAAAGCGGGCAGGTCACCCGGCGCAGGTACGCCCATAGGGGGAATTCCCACATGGCGCGCACAATCTGCATGTGATGCTCCCTGGCAAGGCGCGGGGTGATGCGCTCTTCTTCATCCACATAGAAATTGGCCAGGATGATATCCCGCGCGCGTGAATCCGGCTGCCAGTGGGGATTGCGGTTGAGCATGCGTACAAATTCCTCCCTCGGCATGCCTTGTAAATCTGGGGGGGTGAGCATGGCACGCACTTGCTCCCAATCCATGCCGGGGATGTCGCGCAGGGAGGTCAACGCCCCATCCACAAGAACGAGCGCCCTGGGAGCCAATGGGGTATCGGCAAAGTGGACGCAAAAATCCAGCGCCACCATAGCCCCCCAGGAGTGTCCCACCAGGACGGGGTGCTGCGCTTCAAACTCCTTCAGCATGGCTTGCAGGTCGGCGCGAAAATGGGGAAAATCAAACCCTTCCTGGGGTTTGGCGCTCAGACCGTGGCCGCGCTGGTCGGGTGCAATGACGTGATAGCCGGCAGCAGCCAGATGGGGGGCAGTCAATTCCCAGATGCGCGCCGTGGATGCCAGTCCGTGCAACAACACCACAGGGATAGCCCCCCCGGCATTCCAGCGCAGGCAGTGCATCCCCAGGCGTTCCAGCATGAGCGATTCACGTAACGGAGCAGTGGGAGTCATGCACCCTCCTCCAACAAGCGCACGAAAATTTCCACGATTTTGGGGTCAAACTGGATGCCGGCCTGCTCTTGCAGATATTGGATGACTTTTTCCTGCGGCCAGGCTTTGCGGTATGGACGGTCTTTGCTGAGGGCATCCCAAACATCTACCACAGCAAAGATGCGTGCCGCCAGGGGGATTTGCTCGCCTTTCAAGCCACGCGGGTAGCCCTGCCCCTGCCAGCGCTCATGATGGCAATAGGGGATATCCAGCGCCTCGCGCAGATAAGGGATGGGGGAAAGCAGGGTGTAGGCATACACCGGGTGTTGGCGCATGATTTTCCATTCTTCATCGGTAAGCGGGCCGGGTTTGTAGAGGATGCGGTCGGGGATGCCCATCTTGCCGATGTCATGCAATAATGCGCCATAGCGAATAGCCGTCAATTTATCTCCGGTAATGCCCATGGTGCGCGCCAGGCGCAGGGTCATTTCCGTCACCCGCTCGGAATGGCCTTCGGTCTCTGCATCGCGCAATTCCAGGGCACGCGACCAGCCTTCCAGGGTGGTATCGTACGCCATGCGCAAATCGAAGTTAGAGCGCTCCAGGTTCTGGAACAAGACAGCATTGTCCATTGCAATGGCCGCCTGAGCAGCGACCGCGGTGATGAATTCCATCCACAACGCGTCTGGATGCAGTGGCGTGCGGTTGTAGATTTCCAATACCCCTTTAACCTGCCCTTTGGCAATCAATGGCGTGCCGTAATACGAAACAAAGCCCTCATCATGGACCAGGGCAGCGGTGTAGGCGCTGGAGGGCGGTTTGCTGCGTAAATCGGGCAAATAGATGGGTTGGCGCGTCAGCGCCACCTTACCGGCACGCCCCTGTCCCAGCCGCAGGCGCTCATTCGTAGGGGAGATGGTGTGGAAGCCATCCCCAATGCGGCAAGAGAGCAGGTTGGTATGTGAATCCAGCACAAATACAGCAACAGCATCTACCCGCAACTGGTTCAACAACTGGCGCACCAGCACACTCAGGGTGACATCCAAATCGAGGCTGGCATTGATGGTCATGTCGATGGTATGCAGAGATTGCATGTACTCCAGGTGGCGGCGCGTATCGGCGAACAACCGTGCATTTTCCAAAACTACGGAGACCTGATTGGCAAACGATTGCAAAAAGCGCATTCGTTCTACGAATTCCCTTTGTTCGCCAGAATCCCCCAGGAGCAGCACCCCCATGACCTGCCCTCCATGCCGTAGAGAAAACGCTATCAGACGATTCGCGCCCAGCCCCTCGAAAACCTGGCGGTCTTCGGCGGTCAGCAACGCCTCGTCTCTTATCGATTCCACCACCAGGGGCGCACCAGCACGCAAGACACGATGCACGAAAGCGGTTTGCGCCACAGGAAAAGCGCGTTGTGAAAGATGGTGGATGGGGGAGGTCATCTCCCTGTGATGGAACCCCGCTGCATACAGGCGAATTTCCCCTACCGGCACCAAACCTACCCAGGCGTAGGTGGCAGCCAGCCGCTCTACGGCCAATTGGCAGGCTTTCTGTGCAATGTGTTCCGGGTCCATCTGGCGCTCAAACTGGCGCGAAAATTCATACAGCACCGCCAACTCTCTGGCGCGCTGTTCCGTCTGCAGATGCAGACGCTGGCGGGCGATAAGCACCGCAGCCTGGCTGGCGACAGCCTCCACGAGTGCGATGTCGTCCGCTTCAAACGCGGCTCCGCTAAAGCGGTCCAATGTGATGTACCCAATGACTTTTCCATTCTCCAAGAGGGGCACCCCCAGCCAAAACTTCAACTCCTGGGTGCCTCCCCAGCCTTCAAATCCGGGATGCGATTGTGGGTCTTCCAGTGCAAGTGGCTGCATGCTGCGAGAAATTTCAGTGAAGAGGGGATTGTCCACCGGGAAGAGCGCATCCAGCAAGTTTTCGTGGTCAGGAACGCCACGCGCCATCACCAACCGCAGGTCGGCGTTATCTACGAGGAAAACGGAAGAACTATCGAAAGGCACGATACTTTGCAGGCGCTCCAACAGCCGCGCCAGCATGTCCTGCAACGTATGGCTGGTGCTCATATCCAGCGCGATGCTCCGTAGCACCTCAGAACGCTGCCGCAAAACATGCTCCTTACGATACAACAAGGCGTTCTGAATAGCAAGGCCAGCCTGCCTCCCTACCGCAGCAATCTGGGAAACATCCTGCGACGAAAAGGCAGGCCGCCCCGGTCTGCGAAAGAGACCAATAGCCCCCAGAAAATGCTCTTGCGATTGGATGGGCGCGCCCAAAAAGGCCTGGATGTCCTGATGCTTCCATTCAGAGAGGGCATTGACGTGCTTGCGATAGTCATCCAGAAGAAGGGGTTGCCCGGTTTCCACGATGCGCCAGGCCAGCCCGCCCCCCGTGCGTGGCACTTTGCCTGCTGTCAGGTGGGCAGGCAGGCCAACCACATGCGGGTATGTCATGTATTGTCCATCCTCACTGACCAGCCCCAGAGCGCCCGCGTCGGCATCCACCAAATCCACCATGAGTTCGGTTACTCGCTGCAGGGTAACATCCAAATCCAGATTTTCTGCCAACAGCCTGCCAATACTCGTCATGCGCTGCTCACGGCGCAAGCCATCCAGTGCACGCGTGTACAAGCGCACCCCCTCCAAAGCCAGCGCGACCTGCGCCCCTACCTGCTGCGCCCACGCAAGTTCGTCCTGGGTAATCGTCTGTTTTTCCTCAAAAGCAATCAACACCGCACCAAGCCAACGCCCCCCCGCAATAAGCGGAATACCCAGTAAAGCCTTTTGAGGAAATTGGCGGGCAATCTCAGGGCTGATGTTATCGGAATGGAGCACATCGGCATCGAATATCGGGTGCCCGGCGCGTAAAAGCGTTTCGGTAAAGGTTTTTTCCCCCAGTGCGGGTGTCATGCTCTGATATTTTTCACGAAATGGCCCATAAGCGGCAGCGGGAAGCACACTTTGGGTGCTCTCGTTCCACAAAGTGATGTAACATCCGCTAGCGTGCCACAATTCCCCCAGGTTGTCGGCCAGCATTTGGAGTAATGCCCCTTCATCTGCGGTGCCCAACGCGCGCGTGGTAATGGTGTTCAGCAAAGCAAAACGCCGATTTTGCTCTTGGAGAACCTCCATGCTGTAGCGCAACGTTTGCTCTGCCTGCATCCGCTGGGCTACGCCACCCAAGAGCGTTATCACGATGCTCCCAACAACGCCCAGGTACAGTTGCACATAGAAGATTGTGGTTTCCACATCCTCCGCATACAACGGTCCAATGCCATGCAAGGAAAACCCGATGGCGCATACGGCAGCAAACAGCATTCCCAGCATTGTCGTGCGTGGACCGTAGAATACAGCCAGGGCAATCAACATCGGGGCGATGAGGTAAGCCAGGGGAGAAATGTGCAATACCGGGAACCAGTATTCTCCGGCAAAGATAAACAGCGTCGTGCCCCCCACAACGGATATCGCCAGGGCTCTGCTTCTGAGTGAACGCAAATCCGCCGGAGTATGGGGCGAAAACCAGACCACCAGGAAGGTGCCCACCACCATGACGGCCACTACTCCGGAAAGCCAGTACACCCACACTATGTGGAGGAAATCCGAACCCAAACCAAACAGCCCAGCCCCCAACATCCCCCCCATGCTCCCCAACAAGGGCATCAAAAGGCTGCCAAGCAGTACCCACAGGAGAGCATCCCGCAGCGAACGCATAGGATAAGCGGAAACGCCGGCTTTCTGCAGCCCCCAATACCCCAGGGAGACCTCTCCGGTATGCAGCAGAGAAAAGAACCCCGCCCAAACGAAGTAATTGGAGGCAAGCGATGGGGAGCGCTCCAGCATTACAAAAGCCGACAAAAAGCCCCCGACAAAAATCGCCGGTGCCATACGCCAACCCCACAACCACAACACAGCCAGGCCAATGCCAGAGGCAAACCACACCGGTTCAGCAAAACTGGGATAGGCGCGCACCGAAAACATGGTCGCCAGTACATACAGCCCCACGCTCAGGATGAGTTTTTTCCAGGGGAAGGTATTCGATGGGGGAATATCCGCCTCAGCCAGAGTGCCCATACCTGTGCTCTACGCCTGATGCACGTCGTCCGTCATCACCAGGCATACTCGATTGCGTCCGCCGTTTTTGGCTTGATACAGCGCCATGTCGGCCCGACGGAATACTGTCTTTAGCGTTGTATCGGAAGGAAGTTTCCCCGTCACACCAATGCTAATCGTTGCGGCTACGGGGCCACAATCCGTTACAACAGGGTGTTCTTCTAATTGTACCCGCAAACGCTCTGCTACGTAACGGGTGGTTTCCAGTTCGGTTTCTGGCAAGAGGATGACGAATTCCTCCCCCCCGTAACGCCCCAGGATATCCGTCTTGCGCATTTGTCGCTTGCACAACGCCACAATGCCTTGTAGAACCTGGTCACCCGCAGCATGTCCATACGTATCGTTGATTTGTTTGAAGTGGTCTACATCAAACATGATGACCCCCATGGGATGCTGATAGCGTTGCGCCCGCGCCAGTTCGTATGTGGCACGCCGGAAGAGATAACGCCGATTGAAAGCGCCTGTCAACTCATCGCGAATGGCCATATCGCGCACGCGCATAAACAGGCGCGCGTTTTCCAGGGCAATGGCGGCGTGATTCGCCAGCGTAGAAAGCAACTGTTCGTCTTCCTCCGTATAGGCGTAAGGCGTGTAACTTTGTGCGCTGAGCATGCCTACCACATCGCCCTGCATGCGGATGGGCACAGCCAACACGGATTTGACGCGTTCTGGCAGGCCAAAGTGATGCACAGGAACAGTATCTCCTTGCTCGAAGGAATACACATTGTCTATGCGCACTGGTTGCCCAGTACGCAGCACACGACCACTCAAGCCGTGCTCCAGGGGAAAGGGTGCGGGCGAAAAGCGCTGACCGCGGTCCACCACATAGACCGGTTCAAATTTCCGGGTATTCTGGTTGACGATAGTGATGGTAAAGGCCTCGGCAGGCATCACCCGCTCTGCAGCGCGATGTACTGCCTGCCACACTTTCTCCGGCGAGGAAATGGTAGACACAATATCCTGACTGGCCTCATACAGGGCGCGCCGCTTCTCCGCAGAGAGCACGGCATCCTGATACAGACGGGCATTTTCCACGGCCAGCGA
>DAOTWV010000138.1:0-8420 GCA_034435695.1 Anaerolineales bacterium
CTCCAGACCTGTCAGACGTGTCCTCCACGCCCCGGTATCTGTTGCTCCAGCGCTCTATTCCTTTGTCATCGGTTTGCCTTGCGGCGAAACCCGGCGGGTTTGTCTTGCCCGCACGAAGGCGTATTATATGCAGATGGGGCTTTTTGTCAAGAGGATTCGTCAGACAATTTTCAGATTGCGTTATCCCATCTCCTGGCGTCCCAGCAAAGCCCGTAAAAGCGTGTTCTGGTCGGCATATTCCAAATCACCGCCCACGGGTAAGCCACGCGCCAGGCGGGTAACGCGCACATTTGCTCCCTCCAGTTGCCGCTGAATGTACATGGCCGTGGCATCCCCCTCCATGCTGGGGTTGGTAGCCAGAATGACCTCGCGCACTGTCCCGGCCTGCAAGCGGTCAAAGAGTTCCCGCAATTTCAAGTCCTCGGGACCAATACCCTCGATGGGCGAAAGCACCCCATGCAACACGTGATACACCCCATCGTATGCATCGGTGCGCTCAATGGCAATCACATCCAGCGGGGCTTCGACGACGCAAATGACCTCTTGACGCCGGGAGGCGCTGGCGCAAATCTCGCATATCTCATGTCCAGCGGTGGTAATGTTGAAGCATCGTTGACAGTAGGCGATACCGCTTTTCAGGGAACGCAGTGCCTCGGCCAGGTCGAGCGCCAGGTCGTCTGGAGCGTGCAGCAAAAAGAAGGTCAGGCGTGAGGCTGTTTTCGGCCCCACGCCAGGCAGACGAGAAAAGGCGTCGATAAGGTTTTGGATGGGTTCTGGCAGCAGCATGAGCGTTTAGAAAGGCAAACCGTTGGTCAGGGGGCCAAGTCGTTCAGCCGCCAGGTTGCGAGATTCATCCAATGCCATGTTGACGGCAGTCAAAATCAGGTCTTGCAGCATTTCCACATCACCATCTTCCAGCAGGGCAGGGTCTATCTCGATGCCCTGACACACCTGTCCACCGGTCATGTGGACTTTGACGGCGCCACCACCGGCGGTGGCTGTTACCACTTCTTCCGCCAGTTTCTCCTGCGCCTCAGCCAATTGGGCTTGCAAGCGCTGTAACTGTTGCAGCATGCCAGCCTGTCCTTTCATGCCGCCGGCACGCCGAAAACCTTTGTTCTTTGCCATGATTCGAACCTCCGAAAATTCGTTATTGCATATCTACCACTTCGCCGCCCAGGTCTCGCACGGCAGTGGCGACCATGCCTTCGCTATCTACTCCCGGCGGCAATTCCTTACGCGTGGCCGCCGAGACCACACATTCTACCCGCAGCGTCTTGCCAAATACCTGCTGCAAGGCACGCTCGGCTACCTGACGGTATTCCGGGTCATCCATGCGTTTGCGCAGCAATTCGCTGGGGTAGCCGATGACGAGTACACTCCCCTTGATTTGCAGGGGCTGCCCCGAATTGAGCATTCCCGAAGCCTGATTGGCAACCGGCGATTCGATTTTGAGGGCCTGTTTGACGACTTGTCTCCAACGGGAGACGACCTCCCCCAGCAGGCTGGAGGTTTCCTCAGGGGGATGCGAGGGAACAGACTGCCTTTGGGGTGACGCGGTCTGCCGGGGAGGGGTAGCCGCCCCAGGGGGAGTCGCGTTCCGGGCAGGCGCCTGCGCCTGAGGGGGGCGGGTACTCGCTGCGGGGACAGCAGTCCCTGGGGCTTCCGCATGCAACACATTGATTGCTTCCAATAGCGCCAATTCCAGGGGAAGCGCTGGTTGCCAGGAAGCGCGTGCCTCGCTGGCAGCCTGGTTGAAGGCACGAATGACTCCTAACAACAACGGGCGCTGAAACGCCGTCGCCTGGCGCGCCATGTGGCTGCGCATGTCGCTGGCGACATCTACCATATCGGCGTTGCCCCATTGGATGAGCAGCAAGTTCCGCAGGTATTCCACCACCTGCCGGGCGAGTTGCCTTGGGTCGCTGCCGGCATCCAGGGCGTCGTGCAACGCCTGGAGGGCAGCAGAAGCCTCATTGGCAAGCAGGGCATCCACCACCTGAACCACGGCCTGACTGCTGGCCGTGCCCAGGACGGCCTGAGCAGCGGCCAAATCCACGGCGTGCCCGGCAGAGGTCAACTGGTCGAGCAAGGAGATAGCATCCCGTAAACAGCCCGTGGACTGGCGGGCTACCAGCGCCAGGGCTTCCTCGGAAACCTCGAAGCCCTCTTCCTCTACCATGTGCCGCAGATAGGTGCGCATCTCCTGGTGGGGAATGCGACGAAATTCGTGGCGCTGGCAGCGGGAAAGCACCGTAGCCGGGATTTTGTGGATTTCCGTTGTGGCCAGGACGAAGATGGCGTGGGCTGGCGGCTCTTCCAGGGTCTTGAGCAAGGCATTGAATGCGGCAGTGGAGAGCATGTGTACTTCGTCGATGATGTACACTTTGTAACGTCCCTGGTTGGGGGCGAAGTTGATTTTTTCGCGCAGGGCACGCACGTCTTCCACACTGGTGTTGGATGCCGCATCGATTTCTATCAAATCCAGGAAGCGCCCCTCGTTGACGGCCTGACAATGGGCACAGGAATCGCAGGGGCGGCGGGCAAGGTCTTCATCCAGGCAGTTGACAGCCTTTGCCAGCAGGCGTGCGGTGGTGGTTTTTCCCGTACCGCGCGGCCCGGCAAACAAGTAGGCATGTGCTATCCGCCCGGCAGCAATGGCATTCCGTAAGGTTTGTACGACATGCTGCTGCCCGACGACTTCTTCCCACCGTCTGGGACGCCATTTGAGGTAAAGTGCTTGCTGCGCCATGCGAACTCCTGTATGCAGAGAATAGGGGGAAGCGGCCTCAAGGAACGCGGAAGGTCTCTTGTATTGTGCCATCCGGGGTGAGGAGGGCAATTTGTTCGCCTGAGGCCCACAAGGGGGAATCCAGGCCCCAGTACAAGTCTACCACGGTATCCAGGCCGGCGGCGGTATGCAAACGGATGGCGCCACCGGCATGCAGGGTGAGGGCAGGGAAGGTATATGTCAACGCGTCTGGAGTGCGTACCTGCCAGCCCTGCAAAGAAAGTTCCCCTTCCCCACTGTACTCCAGTTGAATGTACTCACTTTGCAGGTCTCCTGCTCCGACGACGGCCACGATATGCACTGCCTGGGGGTCACCCTGCGGCTGTGCGGAAACAGGGGTGGGGGTGAGGGTTTCTCCCGGCACCATGAGCACCTGTCCTATGCCAGGCGGTGCATCATCTGTAAGGCCATTGAGGCGCTGCAGGTCTTCCACGCTGGTGTGAAAGGCCTCAGCAATGCTTTGCCAACTATCGCCGGGTTGTACCTGATAGGGGAGTAGCGCCCGTTGCCCCTGTACGGGGGTGACCGGGGGCGCTGGAGTGACGCGTACCTGCCCGGATATGGGTGGGGGTTCTTGTGGCCATAAATAGCGCTGCCAGGCCCATAGTACGGTTGCTGTAGTCAATGCCGATACCAGAACGTTGAGGAGCAGGTAAAAGAGAAGGCGTTTGCCGTTTTTCATGGGATGCTCTTACGCAGGCCTGTTATCACAAAATGTGCTGCTGGAAGGGCAAGGACGTGCCCATCCAGAGATAAATCGGGGACTGCCCACTCTTGTGTCAAATGTCCGAATTTGCACGCATGGTGTCTGCAGATTACACGGTTTGTTTCTCAGTAATCTGCGCTATCTGCGGATGAATCTACGCCTGTCTGGTGCTGTCTGGATGTGCCAATACGTGTCAAAAGGAGGCGGTTCAAGTATACTATAGAGTATCGGTTGTCACCTCCGAAGGATTCCCCGATACCCTGAGGCAGGGCACGTCTTTCTCAGAGGCTGTCACCAGAGATATTGCCTTGCATGCACCTGAGCATTTACCAGCCATCGTTGGGTGAGCGGTACACCAATGCTGTGTTTACCGAAGTATATGCCCCGACGACCTATGGCCTTTTTGCACGGCGGTTATAAAACTGTCCAGTGGACAGCACCTGGCGTGTATACACACTCTTGCGAAAGGGTTACTTCCCTTGTTGCGATTCAGTTTGCTATCTAATGCACCAGAATACCACCGTAAAGCCTTTTGGCTGTTGTGTTCTATTACCTCGCTTATCGTAGGGTGGGAAACTCTCGTATTGCAGGGCACGCTGTGGAATATGGGCGGCGTGTTGCTTTGTGTGTTGCTGCTGCTATGCGTGAGCGCGCACAAACTGCCCAGTCAGCGTCTGGCGTATATTTTCGTTTACGGCGGCGGGGCCTTGCTATTGATGTATATTCTGCATTTTGCCTATGGGCCGGCTACGATAGCATTGGCTATTGCGGCTGTCTTACTGGGCTCTTCATTGTTATTACCGTTTGGGCATACGATTTTGCTTACCGTGCTGCTGTCCGTCTTTGGCGGGTGGACTCTGGTGTATCAGACACTGCCAACGGCTTCCACGTATACACAACCCGCGTTAGTTGGGGAGGGAGTATGGCTCAGTGTAGCATTGCTCAGCACCATTTCGCTACACTTCATTCGTCAAGAGCGCGTGCAACGCGAGGTGGATGACCTGCGGCTCAATGTAGCCCGCCTGATGCGCCTGAATGAAAGCATTTTGCAAAACACATCCGATGGGGTCGCCATTCAGGATTTGGAAGGCAGGTTCACGTTTTTCAGCCAGACGGGTGCGGCATTGCTTGGGTACACCTCGGAAGAACTGATAGGAAAGCAAGGGGTGGATTTGGTTCCTGCCCACGAGAAAGAAAAAATCATTCAGGCTGACCAGCGCCGCCAGCAAGGCATCACTGACAGTTATGAAATACAACTGCTGCACAAAAGCGGCCGGCGGCTGGATGTCGTCATCACGGGCAGCCCATACTACGAAGATGGGGAATTGGTGGGGTATTTGTCCGTATTCACCAATATCAGCCCTATCCGGCAGGCGCAGCGCATTCAGGAGAATACTGCCAGGCGCTTGCAAATTCTGCATGATATGGACAGGCGTATCCTGGATGCTCATTCCCCCTCCGAAATTGCCGCCGCAGTACTCCCCTACCTGGAACGCCTGCTGCCCGTAGACCGCGCCAGTGTGGTGCAATACGACTTTCCCCGCAATATGGCATTGGTGCTGGGGCGATGGGAACGAGAGCAAACGGAAACCATCCCTGTGCAGGTGCCGCTGGAACAATTTGCTCATTCCCCCGCCCTACAAGACGGCAAACCTCGCGTGATTAACAACCTGGCATACGCTGTAGAACATGTGAATCACCATCCTTCTGGCATTGAGCGTACCCTGCTGGCGCAAGGGTATCAGAGCATCGCCAATATTCCGCTCTTGGGGCACGACAAAAAACTCATCGGTGTGATGAATCTGGCCTGTCGCCAGACCGGGGCATACACGACGGAACACATCCATACGGCCACGGAAATTGCCACCCCTATGGCGCTGGCAATTCAACAATCCCTGTTGCTCAGCGCTGAACAACAGCACAGACGACTGGCCGAAACGCTCCAGGAGGCTACGGCTTCTCTCTCGCACAGCCTGGATATGAACAAAGTGCTGGATAGCATCCTGGCCTGTGCAGCCAAAGTACTCCCTTATGATAGCGCCAACATTTTGCTTTGCGAAAAATCGGGCTTCCGCATGCTTGCCGCTCGCGGGAGCACGATTACCCGGGAAATCATCCCTTACGACCACATGCCATACCTGCGCCAGTTGCTGCAGGAAAAGCGCCCCAAAATCGTCCCCAATACCCGTCACGCTCCTTTGTGGCGCTCCTCGGAAAATAGCGAGGCCGAACGCACCTGGATGGGCATTCCTTTGCTCGCACATGAAGAAGTTATCGGCGTGCTCAACCTGCACCGCAATCAACCTATGGCCTACCGCCACGCAGATGCCACACTGGCAGCCACTTTTGCTACTCAGGCTGCACTGGCCATCCACAACGCCAGATTGTTTCAGGCAGAGCAGCGCCGCCGCATTCAAATGGAAACACTTCGGCAGGCCAGTTTACAGATGACTGCCAACCTTGACCTGCAGGAGACATTAGAGGGCATCCTCTCTCATGCACTCAGTATCTCTCATGGGTACGATGCGCATATCTTCCTGTATGATGGGAAACGCTTACATTTTGGTGCCGCCATGTGGGCCAGCAAGCGCCATGAACAGCCATATAAAAACCCTCGTCCCGATGGAATCACGCACACCACCGTGCGCAGAGGGGAAAAAATCATCGTATCTGATTTCAGCAAACACCCGCTCTTCATCAACACCGGCTGGGAAGGGGCCATCATCAGTTTGCCCCTGAGCATTGGACAGCGCATCGTCGGTGTGATGAACGTGGCCCACCAGGAAGTACACGAATTTAACGAAGACGAAGTGCGCGCTCTGGAATTACTGGCCGACCAGGCAGCCATCGCCCTGGAAAATGCCCGCTTGTATACCCAATTGCAAACCCAGGTACGCCGCCTGAGCGTGCTGCGCACCATCGACCGCGCCATTACCGCCAGCATGGACAGGCACCTCACCCTCTCTATCCTCCTGGAGCAAATCACCACGCAGATTGATGTGGACGCAGCAGCGATATGGTTGATGAGCGCCACCCACTCCCTGGAGATAGCCGCCCACCGCGGCCTGGAGGACATATTCCAGGATACGCGCCTTGTCCAATTGGGGCACACCCCTATTGGCAAGGCAGCCCTGACACGCAAAACGGTCTTCTATGCCTCTCGAACGGAATTCCCCACAGATATGCCGCCTGTCGGGGATTTCCAAACGTATGGCGCCGTGCCCCTGATTGCCAAAGGTGTACTGCATGGGGTATTGGAGGTGTACCGCAAAGAAACACCCCAAAACCCTGATGACTGGCTTTCTTTTGTGGAGGCCGTAGCCGGACAGGCAGCCATAGCCGTAGATAACGCGGCTTTGTTTTCCAACCTGCAACAATCCAATGTGCAATTGGCGCTGGCTTATGAAGCCACACTGGAGGGCTGGTCACGCGCCCTGGAGTTACGCGACCAGGAAACCGAGGGGCACACCCGCCGGGTTACTGAACTCACCATGGAACTGGCACACCGTATGGAAATCGCCCCGGAAGAAATGGTACACCTGCGTCGCGGCGCCTTACTACACGATATCGGAAAAATGGGCATCCCAGACCATATTCTGCTCAAACCAGAGCCACTTTCTCCCGAAGAACGCGCCATCATGGAAACACACCCCGTTCTGGCGTACAACCTGCTCAAACAAATCCCTTTCCTCGAGAAAGCCATGGATATCCCCTACTGTCACCACGAAAAGTGGGATGGCAGTGGGTATCCACGCGGCCTGAAAGGAGAGGAAATCCCCATGGCCGCGCGTATCTTTGCTGTGGTGGACGTATGGGACGCCCTGACCAGTGACCGCCCCTATCGCCATGCCTGGGAAGAGGAAAAAGTAAAAGAATACATCCGTACAAATAGCGGAAAGCACTTCGACCCCAGTGTAGTACAGGCTTTTCTGGAATTGCTGGAGGAGAAACAACAAACAAGCGAGGTAAAACATGCGCTATCTGATTGATGGGCACAACCTGATTCCCCATGTTCCCGGCCTCTCTCTGCGTGCTATAAACGATGAGGAAGCACTTGTGGAACGCCTTATTGCCTATGCTCGACGTACACGCCACTACATTGAGGTGTTTTTCGATAGCGCCCCCGACTTGCAACAACGTACCATCTCCAGGGGCCGGGTGAAAATACATTTCATCACGCACCGCACCACTGCAGATGCCGCCATCGAGAGACGGCTTCGCTCTCTAGGGAAAGACGCCCGCAACTGGGTGGTCGTCACCTCCGACCGGCAGGTGCAGGTCAACGCGCGCGCCCACGGGGCGCGCGTCATCCCCTCGCCAGAATTCGCACCCCACCTGGTTTCTTCCGCCCCTTCCTCTGCCGACGAAGAGAAACCTGCCCCCCCGCAAAACCCACAGGAGTTAGCCGAGTGGTTAAGCCTGTTTGGTGAAACACCAGAGAAAGAAACATAACAAATACAACCGTATAACTCTCATTTATTTTTAATGCAAAAAAAACGAAAATGTTGTATAGTAGAAGCACGATACTTGCACCTCCGTTTTTAGTGGTATCTCCTCGTACAGTATCGTGCCACGAGCAAACCCTCCTCAACATGCCCTCCCATGTTGAGCGGGCATGGTGGCCCTCCTAAGCACTGCCGGGCGTGTCCCCCCCACGTCCGGCACGCTTTTTAAACCCGTAGGGACATTTCCCTGCAGAGAACCCCCTGGACTTTGGCGGGAATGCGTGACAGGTACACCACTGCGAAAATACTTTTGTTGGATAACCTGAAGAAATCCAAACGCAGATTCTCCCCACGGGCGTCTGCTGTTTTTTCTCTTGTTACATCCCCACGGGAGCACTAAAGATATGTTGGGAAGTAGAACGCTGATAACGCTGGTGCCGCTGATATCCGCTGGTTGTGTTGGTTTTCGCCGCTTCGT
>DAOTWV010000139.1:0-15538 GCA_034435695.1 Anaerolineales bacterium
GGTGGGGGGAGCAGGGGGGAAGGGGGCATGGGACGGGCGCGAAGCCCATCCCATACAGGGGAAAGGGACTGGTGGGGATTTTCAGGCTTCGAGGGCAGCCCAGCGCACCTGATGGGGGATGCCGCGCCGGGCGAAATCCTGCAGGATGCGTTCTGCCGGCAGCGTTTCGACGGGGTGCGCGCCGGGTGTGAGCGCGCCGCTGGCCTGCATGTGCATCACGATGCTGGCGTGCCAGCCGGTCAGGCGTTCCATGGCGGTGAAGCCGGTTGCCTCGTCGTAGTAATCCACCAGGTCAATGGTGACTTCTGCCGGTTTGCCGTCCTTCAGGCCGCGTCCCACGGCGCGCATGATGCCCACGTCGCGCACTTCTGGGTCGGTGATTTGGGGTTCCAGCAGGGCGTGGTAGACGCGGCGGGGGATGACCTGCTGGCCGTCCACTTTGATGGGGTCTTCGCGGAACAGCCCCAGGGTTTTGAAGGCGCGCAGCCATTCGTAGTGGCCGGGGAAGCGCATGACCTTGTTTTCGAAGCGCTGCACGCGCCCCAGAAAGGTCCACGGGGCGGTGGAGGTGCCGCCGGAGGTCACGTCGGCTTCGAGCAGGCCAAAGGGCGGGAATTCCAGCATCTCCGGTTCGCTGAGGGTGTCCACGTAGGCGATTTTGCCATCCCGGATGAAGACCGCCTGGCCGTCCATCTCGTTGGTCAGGCCGTTGATGTGGAAGGTCAGGGCGTAGTTCCAGGGCGGTTTGGGGTTTTGCGGCAATCCGGCATCGTAGATGTAGATTTCTTCGGGCTGGTCGAGCAGGTCCATGGCGTAGGCGCCCAGGTTGCTGACCAGACCCGGCCCCATGCCGCAATCGGGCACCAGGGTGATGCCGGCGGAACGCGCTTCGGCATCCAGCGCCAGTTGTTGCCGCACGATGTCGGTCTTGCCGCCCAGGTCGGCCAGGTGGGTACGGGTTTCTATGGCGGCGCGGGTGATTTGCAGGTTGAAGTAGTAGGGCACGGCGCTCAGCGCGGCGTCGGCGGGCTGCAGGACGGCACGCAATGCCTGTTCGTCGCGCACGTCGAGGGAGACGGCTTCGGCGATGTCTTTGCCAGTCAGGGCGTGCAGGCGTTGTGCGGCGCGTTGTGCGGTTGCGAGGTCGGCATCGGCCAGGATGATGTGTGCTGCCTGTCCGAATTGTGCCAGGTCATAGGCGGCGGCCAGCCCTTGTCGGCCGGCTCCCAGGATGGTGTAGGTAGTGTTCATGGGGGGCAGGTATCAGGTTTCGGGTGTCAGGTGTGAGGTGCGGGGGTGCGGCGTGCGATGTGCAGACGTGCGGAGGCCGGTGGCCGAGTAGCGCAGCGTATCGAGGCCGGGGTGCGGGTGCGGGGGTGCGGCGTGCGATGTGCGGACGTGCGGAGGCTGGTGGCCGAGTAGCGCAGCGTATCGAGGCCGGGGTGCGGACGTGCGGTGTGCGGGAGTGCGGAGGTGCGACGGTCTACCGTCCACCGTCCACCGTCCACCGTCCATCGTCCGTCGTCCATCGTCCGTTGTCCGTCGTCCGTTGTCCACCGTCCATCGTCCGTCGTCCGTTGTCCACCGTCCATCGTCCGTCGTCCAAATTATACATTCTTCTTACGCCATGCGTGATACAATTGGGGCTTGTAAGCGCCTTTGAGCGCGGTTATTTTTTTGAATTTTGGAGTAACCATGCCTAGAACCCAAATGCAGTGCCCAAATTGCCGCCAACCGATTGTGGTGGATGTGCAGCAGGTTTTCGATGTCAGCCAGGACCCCAGCGCCAAGCAGCGCTTGCTTTCTGGCATGCCCAATCTGGCGCAATGCCAGGCTTGCGGCTATCAGGGGCCGCTGGTCACCCCGCTGGTGTACCACGACCCGCAAAAAGAGTTGCTGCTGACCTTTGTGCCTTCGGAACTCGGCCTGCCGCGTGATGAGCAGGAACGTCTGATTGGCTCGCTCATCCAGCAAGTGATGAATGCCCTGCCGCAGGAGCAGCGCAAGGCCTATTTGCTCAGCCCGCAGACCATGTTGACGTACCAGGGGCTTGTAGAGCGCATCCTGGAGGCAGACGGCATCACCAAAGAGATGATTGAAGCCCAGCAGCAGCGTTTGCGGCTGATTGAACGGCTGCTCCAGGTCTCCTCGGAGGACGTGCTGGACGAAATCGTGAAGCAGGAAAGCGCCCTGATTGACGAGGAATTCTTCATGATTTTGCAGCGCCTCGGCGAGGCAGCCATCGGTGCAGGGGATGAACGCGCCCTGCGCAGCATCGTTGGCTTGCAACAACGCCTGCTGGATACGACCGAATTCGGCCAGAAGGTCAAGGAGCAAAAGCAAGAGATTGACGCGGCAGTCGAATCGCTGCAGGCGCTTGGCAACGACATCACACGTGAAAAATTGCTGGACTTGATTGTGGAGGCACCCACGGAAACGCGGCTGGCTACCCTGGTGAGCATGACGCGTCCTGGGCTGGATTACGCCTTTTTCGAGTTGCTCAGCCAGCGCATCGAAGCGGCACAAGGGGAAGAGCGCGCCCGCCTGGAAGAACGGCGTGCCAAAATTCTGCAGATGACGCAGGAAATCGACCAGGAGATGCAGGCCCGCAAGGATGTGGCGCGCCGCAACCTGGAAGCCTTGCTGCAGGTGGATGACATCGAGCAGGCCGTGCTGCAAAACCTGAGCGCCATTGACCAGACTTTTGTCAATCTGGTGCAGGAGGAACAGCAAAAAGCCCGGCAAGCGGGTGATTTGGGGCGCTCGGCCAAATTGGGGCAAATCCTGGATACGTTGCAAAAAGCCAGCGGCGGAGCAGAAGTTGCCTTGATTGAGGAACTGCTGGCTATCGAAGATGAAGAGCAACTCAAGCAAACCCTTGCCAGTCACCCTGAGGCGGCTTCCCCCGAATTCGTCGAATTGTTGACCGGCTTGATGGCGCAGGCGCAGCAGGCGGGGGATGAGAACCTCTCCAGGCGGGTGGAACGGATTTTCGAGGTGGCTTTGCGGCTTTCGATGGAAGCCAACCTGAAGCAGTGAGTCTCCCCCATACTCTGTGAAAAAGACAAGTCCGGTATGTACGCATACCGGACTTGTTTGTTCCTCGCCGCAGAACAGAACAGGCAAGAGGGGGCGGTTACTGTCCGGGATTTTCCAGGCGCAGGCCGTGTCCGCGGACGGTGACCACGTAGGCGTGCGCAGGGTCGTAATCTGCCAGGCGGTCACGCAGGCGGCGTACCAGGGCATCCAGCGCTTGCTCGGAGACGCCTACTGCCCCTTCCTGTCCCCATACCGCTGTTACCAGGTCGCTGCGGGAGACCACCTCCCCTTTGTGCCGGTACAGAGTCTCCAGGAGGGTAAACTGGGCGACGGAGAGCGGGGGCTGCACCTCTTTGCCCAGCACCCACACCCGGCGAGAGCGTGTGTCCATGCGCAGACGCGCCTGAGAGGGGGCTGGCTGCTCTGGGGTGGCCGAAGCCGCCTTCATGTCCGCAAAATGGACTTCCCCACTCAAAGGCATGGTGACATCCGAGGTCAGGTAAACGAATTGTTGGGCAAGGGCGATTTGAATCAGGTCTCCTTCTTCGAGCACAACCGCAATGCGCACGGGTTGGCCGTTACAGAAGGTGCCGTTTTTGCTCCCCAGGTCTTCCAACACCACCTGGGAGCCTTCCCGGCTCAGGCGGGCATGATGCCGGGAGACCTGCCGGCTGGGGATGATGATGTCGCAATCCGGGCCGCGGCCAATGAGCAGGGAGGTTTGCAGCGGCCAGCGTTGTCCATTCAGGCTGCCGCCCTGAGCGACCAGGAACGGGACGTCTTCGGGTATATCGAACATGGCGATTTCTCTCAATGTGATTTCCCCAGGGGGGACGGGAAATGGGGAATGGCGAATGTGGAAAAATTATACCTGATTGCAGCGGAAAGCGAAAAGGTGGGTATAATACGCAGCGAGGAGAAGTTGCGCGCTGCCCTTTCTCGCCACGATTTTCGAAAGGGCAGCGCTTCGGAGATGCCCTGATGCCCCGTATTCTCGAACCCGGGTTTGTATTGCGCGAACGTTATGAAATCCGCCGTGTGATTGGACAAGGCGGGGCAGGTTGCGTGTACCTGGCGGAGGATTTGCGCCTTGCAGGGCGGTTATGCGCCATCAAGGAAGTCGTTCACGATTATTCCCTTTCGGAGAATTTGCTGCAACAGGCTCGCGACCAGTTTCAGCAGGAGGCATTGGTGCTGGCACGCCTGGACCATCCTAACCTGCCCAAGGTCTCCGACTTCTTTTCCATTGGGGAAGGCGATTACCTGGTAATGGACTTCGTCCCCGGCAAGGACCTGCGTGCCTTGATGCGCGAGGCGCAGGCGCACGGGGAGTTTTTGCCAGAGAGTGAGGTGCTCGCCTGGGCCAGTCAACTGGCGGATGCATTGACGTATCTGCACAGTCAGCAGCCCCCTATTTTGCACCGGGATATCAAACCGGGAAACCTGAAATTGACGCCCAGCGGGTTACTCAAACTGGTGGATTTTGGCCTGGTGAAGGTGCTGGCATCGGATGAGGCTACCGTAACGGTGATTCAGGGGCGCGGCACGGCACTTTACACACCGTTGGAACAATATGGAGGGGATGCCGGTCACACCGACGTGCGCAGCGATGTATACGCCTTTGGGGCTACCCTGTACCACCTTTTGACCAATCACCCACCGGTAGAAGCACGCGAGCGTTTCTTGAACCCCGGCTGCCTGCGCCCACCCTCGGAATTCAACCCTGCTATCAGTCCGCGTACCGAACGCGCCATCCTGTGGGCCATGAATCTGCACCCGGATGACCGCCCGAAAAGCGTGGAGGCTTTTCGTCTGGCATTGTTGGGGGAATGGCAGCCTTCGCTGCGTACCCGTCAGGCACTGCCTCCACCCACCCTGACCGACCTGTTTTCGCTGGCGATTGAGCGCAACATGGTGTGGATAGCATTGATTTTACTTTTCCTCAGTTTGATTGTTTCCATGCTCCAGTAGGCGGCTGGATTCCTGATTGCGCCACCACCAGACGCCCCACAACCCCAGGCCGTTTCCGAGCAGCATAGCCAGCGTGCCTGCAAACAGGCCGGCGTGTTCCCGAAGCCACATACCTCCGGGCAGGGGAATCACTGCGTAGATGTAGCATACCAGCCCGCCAATCAACGCAGCCAGGCCGGCGCGCATGCTCCAGCGCACCTGGCCTTCGTTCAGCGTCATCCGATAGGCCGTCCAACTGACGAATAGACCCAGTGCAACGGCCAGCAGCCAGCCGCCCAGGTTCGCGAGGTTGTTTTCCTCCGGGGTAGGGGCAGGGCGGATACTGGCCGGGTATAACGTTGGGGTGGGGGAAGGCTGCATGGTGGCCGTGGGTTGTGCGGTAAGGGTGGGCTGCGGGGTTTCCGTGGGGCGCTCTCCAGCCACATCCACCTGCAAGGGGGTGGTTGCCACCGCGGGTTCAGTGCGCATATCCACGCTGATGGTGCCCAGCCCCTCGATGGGGAAGGTCGTGCGCGCCACTCCGTTCACCGTGTTGACGGTGACGGTTTTGGGCGCTGGCGCGTTTTCCCCGCTGTACTGCAGCACGAACTCCACCGGGGTTCCATCCGGTACGGGGTGTCCATTGTGGTCTTTGATGACGCCGGTGCGCACTGGAAGCAAGTCTCCCACGCGCAGATTGATTTGCGTGAGGTTTTCCGCACTGCTTTGCGGTTCTCCCCCGGTAGGCGGCAAATCCAGATAAATGCCAACCGTCTGGGCGGGGTCGGGTGCGGTAGCCTGAATCAAATCGTAGCCTACGCCATACACGGAAACAGGCAATGCACCGGGTAAGGGGCGAATCTCATTGAATAGCAGCCGCGCTGCCACCTCCACGAACTGCGGCCCTTTGCTATACAGCCCGTAGTACGCAGTGATTTTCGAGATGTCCGTGGCATCCAGGTAGTAGGGGGCGTTCAAGGCAAAGACGATAACGCGCTTATCGCGCAGCAATTCTGGACGTTCATTCAGCAGGCGGCGCAAAGCCTGGGAGGCAGGCCGTTCAGGGTTGACATCCAGCATCAAAAAGACCAGCCATTGGGCGCTGCGCAGGCGGTATTCCACCTCCGTCTTGCCGGGGCCGAGGTCCAGCATGGCTACCAGGTTTTCGAAGGAGTACGAAAGCAGGTTGCGCGGCTGCACCTGTCCGCCGGTGGCCGGGCCGTACAGGCGCAACACCGCTTTTTGCATCGCATCCACAGCCAGAACAGGCTCTTCAGGACACACGCTGCATTGCTGCACGTCGTAGGAATCGGTGAAGAAGACGATGCGCTCACTCAATTGCGGCGGGCGGGAAAGCACGGTTTCCAGGGCATCCGCGTCGGGACTGATGAGGGTGCTGGCCTGCCGCGCCACCTCGAAACCGGTCTGGGTATCCTGGCCTACGTCGTCCAGCGCCTTGGAATCGGGAATCACCAGGCTGAGATTGAAATCGGAATACAGGCGGTATTTGAGGGTGAGAATGCGCAGCACGGCCTCATCCACCCTTTGGGCAAAAGCCGGGTCTTCGCGGTACTTCTGGGTGAAGAATTCCAGTGTGCGCACGATGGTGGTGTATGCGTCGGGGTCATCCGTGCCCTGAAAATCGCCCAGGTACAGCAAGTCGTTGCCAGCCAGCAGGGCATCGCGTGCCACCAGGCGGGCGTTGAAATTCACCCCCGTAGGGTCGTAGAAACGGCGCACGGCCTGGCTGCCCAGACTATCGCTCACTGTCAGGCCGCCCTGGTCACGCCATACCTGCAAGGCGGGTAACGCCATCAACTGACTGAAGGCCTGGGGGTCGAAACTGATAGGGCGGGTTGTGGCGCGGATGTTCCCCTGCAACCCCTGATAGCGGATGTGGGAGGTGAGCAGGGCGTCCACCTGACTTTGCGGATTGGGGGCATTGCCGGTAACGGCGAAAAAGGGCGCCAGTTCGATTTGACGCAATTGCTCCAGGGTTTTGCGGATAGTGGCGACCTCGGCATCGGGCGCCCGGTCGGAACTGCCGCGCCCAGGGAAGTATTTGCCTACCACAGCCAGCCGTCCACTGCTGCCCTGATGCACGCCGCGGGTGAATGCCTGCCCCATCACCCCCACCCAAAAGGGGTCTCCGCCAAAGGTGCGCGTCCCCAGGTCTCCCGGCACGCCCGGATTGGGGCTTTCCAGCACATCCAGGGAGGGACCAAGCAGCATGTTGATTCCCAGGGCGGCCAGTTCTTTCCCCAATACCGCGCCGGTTTGCTGCGCCAGGTCGGGATTCCAGGTGGCACCAAGCGCCATCTGGTTGGGCAGCGGGCTGAGACCGTGCAGAATCTGGCTGTAGGGCGCACCATCCCCTTCCTGGGCGGTGGCGACGAACAGAGGAATGTAGTGGGGGGTGTAGTTTTGCTCGGTGTAGGGGTCGAAACTGGGCTGTGTACTGGCCACCCAGGAATTTTGCTGTAACTGCGAAACCAGGCGTTGTGTGCTTTCCAGCGTGTTTTCCGGCCCAATGATGTTGTTGTTACGCGCCAGCAGCACCACACCGCCGATGTGATAGCGGGTAATCAGGTCGTATACGGGCGTATCCGGGCCGACGGACTGCCCCTGGAAGGTTATCAGCACCAGTTGGCCGACCTTCTCCTGAGGGGTGAGTTGTCCCAGGAGGAAGCGGGCGCGGCTTTCGGGGGGCACCGGCTGCTGGGGGAGGACGCTTCCCAGGGAGGCCGCGCGTGTCCCCCCTGCTGCCCCCCACAGGGGAAACAGGATGGTCAGGGCGAGAAGAAGGCGAAGGGCGGTTCTCATGTGGCGAAGGGTTATGCCGCCGTGGCGGATTCGGCGGCCAGAATTTCCCGCAGCGCTGCATGGC
This sequence comes from Anaerolineales bacterium, assembly GCA_034435695.1. Classification (GTDB taxonomy): domain Bacteria; phylum Chloroflexota; class Anaerolineae; order Anaerolineales; family DRKV01; genus DRKV01. Next base: position 7,877 of record DAOTWV010000139.1, read on the forward strand.
GGGCTGCCCCGCTCAGGGTTTCCAGGCGGCGGATGCCCAGCGGGTCAATTTCCTCGCGTAGCAGACGCAATTCCTCGGCGCTGGGCGGCGGAGTCTCGTGCAGGTCGGGGGCGATTTCCAGGGGAAACCCGGTGCGCTTTTGGACGCGTTCGAGCGATACGCCGGGGTGCAGGGTACGCAGCCGCAAGCGGCCGTTGGCGAAATCGAACTGTCCCAGGTCGCTCACCAGATAGCGCGGCCCGCTGCCGTGGGTGCGTGCTGGCGTATGCCCCAGGCCAGAGCGAAAATCCAGCCGCGGAGTGAACGTCAGCCGCGAGTGGCGCGGCACGTACAGGTACATGGTGGGGCTGTTCAGGCTGACATCCGGGATGCCTCCGGTGCCGGGCAGGCGCAGACGGGGGCGCTGGTAGGATTTTCCCAGCGCGATGTTGTTGAAGTTGCCGTGGGGGTCTACCTGGGCAGGGCGGAAGAACTCCTTGGGGTGCAGCGTGGGCAGGATTTCGGTGGCCACACGCGCAAAACCAGCCTGCAGGACAGCGCGCTCCAGCCACAGGGCTTCGATATTCGTCAGGCTCAGGGGGGCGGCTTCGCGGCACAAACTCTGTCCGATGGCAGAGGCGAAATACAGGTTGGGGGCGTGCGTGCGACGCGCCAGCAGAAAAGCGGCTGTGACCAGCGGTGTTGCCAGCCCCTGGACGACCAGTTCGCCGTCCTGTAGTTGCCGCGCCATGCAGGTGACCATGATTTCATCGGGGGTAGGGTTCATGGGGGTCAGGTGTCAGGTTTCAGGTGTCAGGTGTCAGGTGTGAAGTGCGGAGAGCCCCTCTCCATTAGGGAGAGGGGTTTGGGGTGGGGGAGGAGTGCCAGGTGCGGTGGTCTGTCGTCCGTCGTCCGTCGTCCATTATCCGCCGTCCGTCGTCAAAATCAGCGGATTATCGGAGAAGATGCCGTCCACGCCCAGGGCAAACAGGCGGCGGGCTTCCTGCGGGTCGTTGACGGTGTACACATGGACGCGGCATCCCGCCCGGTGGACGGCCTGCACCAACGCAGGGGTCACGGCTTCCTTCGCGGGGTGCAGCGCCTGGTAGGGGACCAGCACCCGCCCCAGGGGGGAATTGAGCAGCCGTCCCCATCGGGAGGCGGTGGTCAGAAGTCCCAGGGGAACCTGAGGCAGCAGGGCGTGAATGCGCCTGAGCGCGATGGGATTAAAGGAAGAGAATAACACGCATTCTGCCACATCATATGCCTGCACCAGGGCGGCAACGCGATTGGGAAGGTCATCCAGCGGAGAGGCGTAGTTTTTGAGTTCGATGTTGATGAGCGCCCGTTTCCCGATGCGCGCAAAGACCTCGGCCAGGGTGGGGACGTGTTCCCCGGCGAAATCGGGCGAAAAGGCGCTGCCGGCATCCAGGGTGCACAGCGTATCGAGGGGCGTTTCGCCCACGCGTCCGTGGCCGTTGGTGGTGCGTTCCAGCGTATCGTCGTGGATGACAACCACCTCGCCGCTGGCGCACAGCATGGCATCCAGTTCGATGGCAGATGCTCCCTGTTGCAAGGCCAGTTCGAAGGCGGCCAGGGTGTTCTCCGGAGCGTATGCGCTTGCGCCGCGATGGGCGAAAATCAGAGGAGAGGGCAGGTCGGAAAGCATACGTCTATTGTACCAATCTCTGTTGCATTTTTTACGGTATAATCGCCGCCATGAGACTTTCGGTTATTATCCCCGTGTATAACGAAGAGGCCACACTGCGCGAGATTATCCGCCGCCTGGAAGCAGTGGACGTGGCGGATGAAATCGTTGTGGTGGATGACGGTTCAGTGGATGGAACACACGCCATTTTGAAAGACCTGGAATCTCACGAGAAGGTGCGCGTTATCTACCATGAACGCAACCAGGGCAAAGGGGCTGCCGTGGTGACCGGTATGCAGCATGCCACCGGCGATGCCATGCTCATTCAGGATGCCGACCTGGAGTACGACCCGCGTGATATCCCCTCCTTGCTCAAGCCTTTGCAGGAGGGCGTGGCGGACGTGGTGTACGGTTCCCGTTTTCTGGGTGCGCCGCGGCGCTCGGCCATGTTCTGGCACATGGTGGCCAACAAACTCCTGACCCTGATGACCAACATCCTGTACGATGCCATCCTGACCGACATGGAAACCGGCTACAAGTTGTTCCGCCGCGAGGTAGTGGCAGGCATGACCATCCACGCCCGCCGCTTCGATTTCGAGCCGGAATTTACGGCCAAGATTTTGAAGCGCAAAGTGCGCATCTTCGAAGTGCCGATTACATTCAACCCGCGGGATTACGATGAGGGCAAGAAAATTGGGTTGAAGGATGCCTTCGAGGCTGTGTGGACGCTGATAAAATACCGCTTTGTGGATTGATTTGTCGCCTGGGAATGCAAAGAGGCGCAGCAAAACGCTGCGCCTCTTCGTTTTCAGTTGTCCGGCGTCCCGGCGGGCTTCAGGTCGCGCACATTGAGTTGCAGGGTTACGCGGCCGTTGAATTCGTTGCGCTCGAAGGTGTACAGCAGGTCTACGCGTGGGGGCATTTCTTCCTGCCAGTGCCCCTGCCCAAAGGCAATGGCATCGAAGGTGACTTTGCCATCGGTGACGCTCAGTTTGAGGTGCGCGCCCTCTTTTCCCACAGCCCTGCTGTTTACCACGCGCAAATCACGCGAGACAAACCGCGCTGCGGGGTTGCCGTAGCCGGTTGGCTGCATCCAGTCCAGGTATTGCAGCACATCCGCATTCAGGGCGCTGAGGGGAATTTCCATATCGGCGACCAGGCTGGGACGCAAATCCACCTGGGAGAGTTTTTCGCGGGCGATGCCTTGCAGGCGTTCTACCAGAGCGGGTAAGTCCTGGTTGCGCACCGTGAAGCCGGCCGCGGCGGCATGTCCGCCATGGCGCACGAGCAGGTCGGCGCAGCGGTCGAGCGCCTCGGTGATGTGGAATTCCGGGATGCTGCGGCAGGAGGCCACGGTGACTTCGGCATCCTGGTGGCCGACGATGGCCGGGCGGTAATAGCGTTCCACCAGGCGCGAGGCTGCCAGGCCAACCACGCCCTGGTTGAAATTGGGGTGTACGGCAAAAAGCAGAAAAGCATCGGGGTCTTTGGCCAGGGCAATCTGCTCGGCGGTTTGCTGAATTTCTCTGGTGATGCGCTGACGCTCCCGGTTTTGGGTATCCAGTTGCTGGGCCAGTTGCCCGGCCAGCATGACGTTTTCGGTCAGCAGCAAATCCAGCGCGGCCAGGGCGGTATCCAGGCGTCCAGCGGCATTGAGGCGCGGGCCAAGCCGAAAGCCGATGTCGGTGGCGGTGATGCGATGGGCTTTGACGCCGGCCAGTTGCATGAGCGAAAACAACCCTTGCCGCTGCGGAGCGCGCAGACGTTCCAGGCCGGCGCGCACCAGGGCGCGGTTTTCGTCTTGCAATGGGGCCAGGTCGGCCACCGTGCCCAGCGCCACCAGGTCCAGGTAGGCCTGCGGGTCAAGCGGCTGCCCCTGCTCGGCCAGCGCCTGTACGATTTTGTATGCCAGCCCCACGCCGGCCAGCATCTTGTCGGGGTAGGAATCGCCGTCCTGCTTGGGGTTGATGACGGCCAGCGCGGGCGGCAGGTCTTCTCCGGGGTGGTGGTGGTCGCTGACGATGATGTCCATGCCCAGCGATTGGGCGTGGGCGACCTCCTCCAGAGAGCGGATGCCGCAATCCACAGTGATGACCAGGTTTACCCCCTCGGCGTGCAGCGCTTCAAGGGCTTCGATATTCAGCCCGTACCCCTCATCGAAGCGATTGGGAATGTAGGGGCGCACATCCGCCCCCAGGGAACGTAACGCATGGGTCAAGAGTGCAGTCGAAGTCACCCCGTCTGCGTCGTAGTCCCCGTAGACGGCGATTTGCTCTCCGTGCTGTAACGCAAACACGATGCGGTCTACGGCGGTGGACATGTGCTTCAGGTTGAAAGGGGTAGCGCCTTCAGGCGGGGTGGCGCGCAAATACGCGCCTGCGGCCTGGGGGGTGACATACCCCCGGTTGAAGAGCAGTTGGCGCAAGATGGGGGCAGCGTTCCCCAGCGCAGCGTCGGCCTCCGGGGTGATGGGGGGTTGAATCAACCAGCGTTTTTTCAGAGCAGGCATGGAGAAATCTCGCTTTCAGGGGGAGGTCACCTGTTGGGCCAGCACCAGCGCGCCGAGCAGGCCGGCATTGTCCTCCAGTGCGGCGGTAGTGACGACCAGGTCATCCAGGTAGCGCGGCGACATGACGTGGGTACGCAGCGCATCCTGCAACGGTTGCAGCAGCACGTCTCCGCTGCGGGCAACGCCTCCGCCGATGATGAGGCAGGTGGGATTGAAGACGTGCAGATAGTCGGCCAATGCCACTCCCAGGTACGTCCCTGCCTGGGAGAGCGCCTCTTGCGCCAGCGAATCGCCTTCGGCCGCGGCCTGGGCAATCTCCCTGGTGGTGGGAGGCGGATTGAGACTCATCCTGGAGGGGCTTCCGGCTTCCAGGGCGGCGCGTACCTGACGGGCGATTGCCGTCCCGGAGGCTACGGCTTCCAGGTGTCCCCGCTGCCCGCAGCCGCACACCGGCCCATTGGGGAGGATGGTGAGATGTCCCAACTCGCCAGCCAGGCCGTGGGCGCCATGCAGCAGGTGGTCATCCATGATGATGCCGCCGCCAATGCCGGTGCTCACGGTCAGATACAGGATGTGGTGGTGTCCCTGTCCCGCACCGAAGCGCCATTCCCCCAGCGCGGCCAGGTTGGCGTCGTTATCGATGGCTGCCGGAACGCCGAAACGGGCTTGCAAATGTTCGGCCAGGGGGTATTCCTGCCATTCGGGAATGTTCGGAGCGGTATGGAGAATGCCGCGTGCACGGTTCACCGGCCCTGGACAGGCGGCGGCGATGGCGCTTACCCTGCCCTCCTGCGGCCAGATGCTTTCCACCAGCGCGAACAAGGCCTCTTCTGGCGAGCGGCCGGGCTGGCGTGTATCCACTTTGCGGATTTCCTGGGGCGTGCTTTCTCCTGGGGCGAACCGCGCCGCACGCAGGCGGGTTCCGCCGATGTCGATTGCGATGCATGTGTCCATGCGCCAAAGTATAGTGTGAAAACGGCAGAGGGGGAAGGGGAAAGTACGAATGTGGGGTGCGCACGCCATCCCGTCGTTCATCCTGTCACAAAAGACCAAACTTCAGTGAGGGGCTGGAAAGCCCATCCCCCCCCTTCTTACCGCATGCTGTAATGCTTTTACACTTGTTCGTATGCGCAGTTACGGGTAAGATGATGTTGATGAGTACATCTCGCTGGTTTCGCTTTGTGAAAGAGGCCGTCCGCTGGCTGACTCCTGGTCTGGGCATCAAGCGCTGGCTGGGCATCCTGCTCGCGGGCACTACCCTGTTGGGGGTTGGCATCGGGTTATGGGTGCTGGATGTGTACCGCACCGCCCCGGAGACGTGGTGGCTGCCGCTCCTGTCGTACCTGTCGCTGCGTTTCCTGGCGCGCCCGGTACGCGTGGTGATTTTTGGTGGAATCGGGTTGACGCTCATGGGGCTGGGCATCTGGGGAATGAATCGTTCCCTGCTTGCGCCTTTCATCTCCAGCCGTCAATCCGTCGTGGATGCGGTGGTAACCTACCGCAAGCGCGAACGCGGGCCGCGCATCGTGGCCATTGGGGGAGGACACGGCCTCTCCAATTTGTTGCGTGGCCTGAAGGCCTACTCCCACAACATCACCGCCGTGGTGACCGTGGCCGATGACGGCGGTTCCTCTGGCCGCCTGCGGGATTCCCTGGGCATTTTGCCTCCCGGAGACATCCGCAACTGCCTGGCCGCGCTCTCCAACGATGAAGCGTTGCTGACGCAATTGTTTCAGTATCGCTTCGGCGACAACGTGGACGGTTTGGAGGGGCATTCCTTCGGCAATCTGTTCATCAGCGCGCTGAGCGAAATCATGGGCAGTTTCGAGGATGCGGTGGCCGAATCGGGGCGGGTGTTGTCGGTGCATGGGCGCGTGTTGCCTGCTACCCTGCATGATGTCCGCCTGGTGGCCGATGTGCGCCTGCCGCATACGGCTTCCTCCGTGCGGGTGCGCGGCGAGAGCCGCATCCCCGAAGTCAACGGGCGGGTGCAGCGCGTCTGGCTGGAACCCAATGACCCTCCGGCATACCCCAGAGTGGTGCAGGCCATTTTGGCTGCAGACCTGATTGTCATTGGGCCGGGCAGTTTGTACACCAGCATCCTCCCCAATTTGCTGGTGCCCGATATCGTGCAGGCCATTCGCGCCAGTCAGGCGCTCAAGATTTTCGTGTGCAACATTGCCAATCAAGCGGGAGAAACCGATAACTACCGATGCGGGGATTACATTCGGGCTGTAGAGGGGCATACCGGGCCGAACTTGGTGGATGTCGTCCTGGTGAACGACCGCTTTCCCGCGGCTGCAGCGGAGAAAGTGGCCTGGGTACAGATTGACAGCGGGGTGCAGTATCCACTGTACCGTGCCGACCTGGTGAACGAAGCCCGTCCCTGGCAGCACGATTCCGTGAAACTCTCGGAAACCTTGATGGCGATTTTGAACGAACGCACCGATGTTTTGGGGTAACAACGCCGCCACCCACGCCCACCGTAGAGCAGGCTTTCCAGCCCCTTTTGCCGGACAGGAATGTCCGGCCTACCCGTGGAGCGGGCTTTCCAGCCCGGCACTCGACTCTACAGTGTATTGTCGTAGGACAAGGCTCAGCCTTGTCCCACAAGCCCTGGCCGGGGGATTGTATCGCCTCGATTTTGGGATGAAAACGCTTTCTGTGACATACTTCACATAGCACATTTGGTGAAAAAGAGATACAATAACGAAGAACACACTACACTCATCTAAACAACTGTGCCGGGCGGTGCAGTTGTTCTTGTGTACGCTACGGAGGTTACGCACATGACTTTCAAAATTGGTATCAATGGTTTTGGCCGCATCGGGCGGCAGGTGTTGAAGGCCATCAAGGAACGCCACGGCGACGAATTGCAGGTTGTCGCCGTCAACGACCTGTTCGATGCCGACACCAACGCGCATCTCTTCAAATACGACTCGAACTACGGCATCTACCCCGGCACGGTGGAAGTGGTGGATGGCGACCTGGTGATTGACGGCGAGCGCATCAAGGTCTTTGCCGAGCGCGACCCTGGCAACATCCCCTGGGGCGAACTGGGCGTGGACATCGTGATTGAGTCCACCGGCGTGTTCCGCGACGCCAGCAAAGACCCCGGCCCGTGGTCGCACATCAAGAAGGGCGGCGCGAAGAAGGTGATTATCTCCGCGCCGGCCAAGAACGAAGACGTTACCGTGGTGCTGGGTGTGAACGAAGGCGATTACGACCCCGCCAAGCACAGCGTGGTCTCCAACGCTTCCTGCACCACCAACTGCCTGGCGCCAGCCGCCAAAGTGGTGCTCGACAACTTTGGCATCGTCAAGGGCCTGATGACCACGGTGCACTCCTACACCAACGACCAGCGCATCCTCGACCTGGCGCACAAAAAAGACCCGCGCCGCGCCCGCGCTGCCGCGTTGAACATCATCCCGACCACCACCGGCGCGGCCAAGGCCGTCGGCCTGGTCATCCCCGAACTGAAGGGCAAATTCGACGGCTACGCCCTGCGCGTTCCCACCCCCACCGT
>DAOTWV010000140.1:0-6045 GCA_034435695.1 Anaerolineales bacterium
CCGTGGATTTGGCGGGGAATGTTGACCCCACGCCTGCGGTGTACACCTGGACAGTGGACTTGCCTCCCGAGACGACGATTCTCAGCACACCGACAGACCCGACTGCCAGCACCGCGGTGACTTTCACTTTCAGCAGCGATGACCCGGCAGCCACGTTTGAATGTCAGTTGGATGGTGGCGGTTTTGCGGCCTGTGTCAGCCCGCAGACCTATGCAGGTCTGCTGGATGGCCTGCACACCTTCGAGGTACGCGCTGTGGATTTGGCGGGGAATCCTGACCCCACGCCTGCCGTGTACACCTGGACGGTGGATACCATCGCGCCGGATACCACGCTGCTCAGCACGCCGCCGACACCATACACCAGCACCTCGGTAACTTTCACTTTTACCAGCAATGACTCCGCGGCCTCGTTCGAGTGCCAGTTGGATGGCGGTGGCTTTGCAGCCTGTGCCAGCCCACAAGCGTACACTGGTCTTGCTGAAGGTCTCCACACCTTCGATGTGCGCGCTGTGGATTTGGCGGGGAATATTGACCCCACGCCTGCGGTGTACACCTGGACAGTGGACTTACCTCCTGATACGACGATTCTCAGCACACCCCCAGACCCGACAGCCAGCACTGTGGTGACTTTTACCTTCGGCAGCAATGACCCGGCAGCCACGTTTGAATGTCAGTTGGATGGTGGTGGCTTTATGGCCTGCGCCAGTCCACAAACTTATGCAGGCTTATCCAGTGGCGTTCACGTGTTCGATGTGCGGGCTGTGGACGTACTTGGCAATCGCGATGCCACTCCTGCCAGTTACTCCTGGAACGTCCTTCTGTTGCCGCCTGGAAGTTTTGAATTTCTCGCCTTACCAGAAATTACCGGCACGCTTGGCGTTTCGGCTACAATTCAGGGAATCGTTGTGCCTCCGCATTCCCTGACTGCCTTGACGGTAACCGTACAGGGGACAGAGATTCTTACTGAAACGCATGCCCCCGGCACGGTTATGCAAGACGTCTTCAACGCTACATGGATGCCGTTGGCCAATGGCATCTACACTGTGACGGCTATGGCTACGGATGAAATCAGTGGTACGGCAACCATTAGCGGTTCGTTGATTGTGGATACTGCACCACCTGAAGCAATTTTGTCTACCAACACGTACACTACCAGCGCGTATACTCCGGGGAGCGGATTGACATTCAACGGCATACTGAGTGACACTACGGGTATCATCAGTGCTACGGCTGTGTTGACCGTGAATGGTAGTACCACCCCATTGGGTGTTCAACTTGCCCCCGATGCCATTCCGGCTGGGTATAAAGATGGGCGTCCCATATACCCGATGACCAGTTGGAGCGCTAACTGGTGGAGTGCTGACACGGCAAATCTCCCAGATTACACGCATGCGAGCCTTACCCTGACGGTTTACGATGCCTCGTTGATACCAACGACCTTTAACTTCCCCATCGTTATTGATTTGATGCCACCTGTGCTTGGCAAAGTTACGCTGTTGGGGAACAGTCAACCAATGACGACCAGCCATACGTATCGTGCCAGCCTGTTAAGTACATCAGCGGAAGTTTTGACCACTACCGATGCTAGCGGCAGCGTATCCATGTGGTATGGATGGACAGAAAGTATTACCAGTACAGTGGCGAATCTGACGCCGGTAGTGAACCCAGGCATGCAAAACCTCTTGCATCAAGATTTCCTCCTGAATGTGGGGGATGGCGGCAAGGCTTATTTCTTCCACGTTCAGGCCGTGGATGGATTGGGTAATCGCATCCGCAGGATATATGGCCCTTACTACCATGATTTGCCCGCAATGCCCGATTACATCAATCCTTTGCAGAGTGGAAGCAATACCACAGGGAATCGTCCGTATCGGGGTTGGCAGGACAACGGCTGTACCCTCTTGGGTGTAGATGAACGCATCGCGGACCTGGGAATGGATAATGCTGCCCTTGCATCCCCGCAGGCACTGCACCTCACCTGGGATGCAACCCGTCTCCATATGCTGTGGACAGGCGCAAACTGGGACACTGATGGCGACTTGTTCATTTATCTGGATACCATCCCTGGTCAGGGAAGCCAGGGCGCATATAACCCCTATACCAGCACCATGCAAAGTACAGTGCTGCTCCTTCCGGCGCGTGAAGAACCGGTTACGCTGAATATCAATGCCATGCAAGCCGATTACGCTGTGTGGGTAACGGATACCCGAAACGCGCACCTGCTGCACTGGAACGGAAGTGCATGGGTAGATGCTGGCGCATTGGACACCCTTGGTGGTTTTTATTCCTTCAATGCAGAGCCAGATGGCGCTTACACCGACTTGATACTTCCCTTTGATTTGATAGGCAACCCAACCGAAATGAGCCTGGTTGCTTTTGCGGTAGATGCAGAAGAAGGCCCCAGTGGTGGTTTGCGTATTTGGTCGATTTTGCCCTATGCTAACCCGGCTGATAGCCCACGCGTTGTCCCTGACGCACCCGGCCCGGACCAGCCGCACCGCTTGATGCTGACCGACCGATATACGATTGCAATTGCAGATGGCACCTGTCTCACGCCTGAAGCCAACCTGGAATTTGCCATTAGCACAAACGAAGATGCCTTCTACTACAACCCTAACGAGGATGCTATCCGTTTGATTCTGCCAGCGCCGTCTGTCAATCCCAATGCCTGGAATAGTCTCTTTGCTCCCTATGATGACCAATACCAGACCTGGTTAACAAATACCTATTGCCCGACTGACCCAACATTCCCCGAGTGTCACAAAAACAAGCCTCCGGCTTCACTTGACGATGCGGGTTTGTTGAACGATGTGCGAGAGAACCAGCACCCACCACTTTTGCCGGGTACAGAGGTAACCTACACGCTGCATTACGCTAATCCATTGGCCGTGACCACAACGGTTACCGCATACCTGTATAGCAACGATGATTTGTACAACCCGGAGGCAGGCGTGGCATTCAAAGGACTTACGTGGTTGAATGGTTGCACAGGGTGGTTGGCATTGACGGTGCCTCCAGGCGTCGGTAATTTCGTGATTACTGGTGTCGTGCAGCCAACGGGTGTACACGCACTGAACCTGGATATTGAGCCTGCGTATACGCAGACAGGTTGCAGTATCACTGGCGACACCACCAGCCTGCCAGAGTACCGCCTGCGCGTGACACATACACCCGATGACGGTGCTCCCGGCTATGTGGCCATTTTGCCCTCCTTTACGCAAAGTGGGCCAATTAGCGCCACAATACCTGGCGTTGTGCGTGATGCTGCACCTGTTGACTTGATTGAATTCCGGGTGAATGGTTCTCACACTTTCACCTGCGTGGACGATACCCCCTCGGATGGGCAATGGCGGTGCTTGTGGGATGTCGTTGCCAGTAATGGCGGTACTCCTCCAGCGAATGGTACACAATTTACCTTGCAAGTACGCGCGACCGACGCCTTTGGGCATCAAAGCGCCTGGTCTACTCCATGGAGTGTAACCATTGATGCGCAATCTCCACAAATGGCTGGAAGTGCCCTGGATTTAACGAGTAGTTACCTGCCTGATGCATCGCAGGTATCCGAAAGCCTGCCGATTAACGATACGATGATTCAATTGGCGGGCGCAATTGCTGACAATACGGTACCGCAAGGTGTTGAAATTTGTACCAAAAACAGCGAAAATTGTGTTGCTGCCAACTTGACCATTGACCCTTACGAAATTCCCCCCACCACTTATCGCTATACTGATAGCCCTGCATCGCCTGTAACGATTGATAACGCAAGTGCATGTGGTGTACACACGCAAGGCATGACGCGTAATTTCGTCATTGATAACAATTTCACGATTGCTAATGTCTCACTTGGCTTGCGTCTTGAGCATCCCTATCGTAGCGACCTTTCGGCAGTATTACAGGCGCCTTCTGGCACCGAGGTTCAGATATTCCATTTCGATAAAAATGTGTTAGCGGAGAATATCGTTGCGCTTTTCAGTGATGATGCTACCGACTTGTTATCTAACGACCTTAACAGCCATGCCCTTGAAGATTCCTATCAGTCGCATGTCTATCGCCCGACTGAAAACCTTTCAAGGTTTTCTGGTGAACAATCTGCTGGGGTTTGGACGCTCATCCTGTGTGATAGTGACCCTACCAGTGATACTGGCACTTTCTACGAAGCATCACTTGACATGGAAGCCGTAGCACCTCCTTTGAATATCACCGGTAATTGGACATACAACGTAGATGTCAGTGGTAGCGATGGCATTACCTATACCTGGACGGCATATGCTGTGGATATCTACGGTAACCGTACAAAGACTCCTTATGTGATGACTGCCCTTGTAGACAATATACCGCCAGTTATTACTGCCACCCAGGTTGTCTCCAAGGCCCTGGTGGGCACTACGGTTGAAGTCTTACATGGGTTGGTGGTAGACGGTGATGCCGTGACGAATGTTTTGGCAGAAATCATTGACCCTACAGGAAACGTCAGCACGCAGAATATCGTCAACGATAATGGTACATGGACATACACCATGACCCTGACACTAGGTGGCGACTATGAGGTGAGCATCTATGCGACCGACCGTGCGGGGAACAAGACCAGTATAGGCTTGTTTACTGTATCCGGCTTGCAGCCTCTTGACGTGACTCAATCGGTAGTACCGCAAGCAAATGTGGCCTCTGGCAGCCTGGTTACCTATACGGTGGCTGTGGCCAACCCCAATACAAACGAAGCGGCAGAAAACATCGTCCTGCGTAGTACCTTGAGCCAATGGTTGACACCGACGTTGCTCGATGGTGGAGTGTACACCAATAGCATGGTAGTTTGGCAAATCCCCACTCTCCCCGCGGGGGAGATGCTGACGAAAACCGTGGTAGCACGATTGCCAGAGCAGTTGGTCATTACTGCAACACTGCCAGTCACTGATTGGGTTGATTTGCATGGGGCTACCCTGACCAGTTTTGCACGCGCTGAAACCAGCAACCTGGGCACAAGCGACTCTTATCAAACCAGTTTTGAAATAGAAGGTGCACAGGTTCCATCGCCGCAATCACCAATGACCATTCAGAAAGCAGTGAGCGATACCTCCGTTCCGTTAGGCGCATTGGTTACATACACCATCCAAATGACAAACACAACAGACACTCTCGCTGAAAATATCATCATCAGTGACACGTTGATACCTGTCCTTAGTCCCGTGTCGCTTGGAACAGCGAGTTTTGACCCTGCCAGCCGTACGATTGTATGGCCGTCGTTCAGCCTCGCGGCAGGTGAAAGCATTGTCCTGACCTTTACCACTCGTCTAACAGAAAGCCAGGCAGCAGTTGACTCTCTCTCCGGGTACCTGTCCAACCAGGCTTTCTTTACAAGCACACTGGGCTCAGGAGCATCAAATATAGCGGTCTTTACCGCACCGTTTACGCACACATACTATCTGCCGTTGATTTTTGGCCCATCACCTGGCACATCCCCGTTCGCACCAGCAAACGAAGGCTTGCCATCAGAAAGTGCTGTACCACCACGAAAAGATACTTCGCTGTATTGATGACTTTTATGAGATGCAAGCAACATGTAGCGCGACCGCTGGTGGTTGATGTGCCCTGATGCAAGCAACACGCAGCACTCTCACTTGTGGTTGCCGCTACTGTTGCTCCTTGACAAATCCGCCCGCGACCCTTAAAATCCCGCCCAATGATGCACACCCTGCCCCACACGCTGAACGCCAAGAAGGCCAAGAAGAACCGCAGCCCCCAGGCTGGCTTGCGGTCTTTTGCGGTTGGGCAGAGTAGACGGTAACAAACCCGTTTCATTTGTGAAGCAGCCCTCCGGCGCAAGTCAGCCGGAGGGCTTTTGATTTAACCCAAAGGAGAAGAAACCATGTCCACAACCCCTCGAATTGCCGTCCTGTACTCCCGCGTGCGCGTGGAAGAGAAATGGCTGTTTGCCGCCCTGGAGCAGCGCGGCGTGCCCTACGACCGCATCCACGACGGCCAGGCCGTGCTGGATTTGAACGACCCGGCCCCCTGGCAGCGCTATGACGCCGTGCTTTCGCGCAACCT
>DAOTWV010000141.1:0-18236 GCA_034435695.1 Anaerolineales bacterium
CAGCAATTCCAAATTTGCCGCGTAGTATCCGCAGATTACACAGATTGAACGGATTGTTTCTTCTTTCCTCTGCGTAATCTGCGCCATCTGCGGATGCATTGACCCATATTTGGCATTGCTGTCACAGCCTCTCAGGGCTTTTTTGCAATCCAGACTTGCCATGCTGAGGCCGTAGCCTGACGATTTTATTGGACGCGGATACACGCAGACAAACGCGGATTCTTGGTCCAAAAAACCAGCCACCATCCACACTATCCGCGTCCGGAGAACACTAAAAGGTCGTTGGTGATTTTGTTCCCATCTTTCGCAAGCGAGAGTACCCTTACGGCACACGGAGCCACAGAGAAATCATTGCCACACATCAAGAAAACTCTGTGTTCTCCGTGTCTTTGTGTGCGCACAGACGGGCTTTGCGCTGTCACCAACACATCTTGAGTGCTCCCCGCGTCCGGGGAGCACGAAAACGTTGTTGGGGAATCGCGGTATGACCTGGCACACCGGAACGCAGATACCGTGGATTCTCGCAGATACGGCTAACGCAGCGGTGAAAACCAACACAACCAGCGCATATCAGCGGCACCAGCGTTATCAGCGTTCTACTGACCAGCATATCTTTCGTGCTCCCCGCGCCCGGGCTCTCCACCTGACACAAAACTTACGTGCTATAATCCCCTCCATGCGAACCCCAGCCGGAACCGAATGCCCCCATTTTTATGGAAATTATTACCGCGGCCGAGAGCAGGAAGAGTGTCGCTTGCTGGCCGACAACCACCTGCCCTGGAACCCCGCGCTGTGTCAGACCTGTCCTGTCCCCGCCATACGTCAGGCCAACGCCTGCCCACACATGCGGCTGCGTCCTTCCCTGCGGCGCAGCCTGCTCCCCTGGCGTCAACAGGTACACATCGAAGCCTACTGCACCAAAAGCACCGCCCCCGTCCCCGAACCCAAGGTCGGCTGCGGACAGTGTCACGACCTGCCCGCCGCCTTTCGCTCCTTGATGGAAGAGTGAACCATGCCTTTTACCCTTCTACTCGACCTCGACGATACGCTGCTGTACAACGACATGGACACCTTCGTCCCGGCCTACCTGCAGGCGCTCTCCGGCTTCATGGCGCAGCACAGCCCTCCGGAGCACTTCACCCAGGCCCTGCTGACGGCCACGCAAGGCATGTTCCAAAACACACAGCCCAACCGCACCCTCAAAGAAACCTTCGACCAGGTCTTCTACCCGGCGCTCCACCTGGAGGAGCAGGCCTTGCGGGCACACATCGAAACTTTCTACCAGCAAGTCTTTCCCGACCTGAAACGCCTCACCCGCCCCCGCGCTGGCGTCGCGGCGCTGATGCAACACATCCAGGCCCGCGGGTGGCGCGTCGTCATCGCCACCAACCCCATTTTCCCCCGCATCGCCATCCGGGAACGCCTCGCCTGGGCGGGCATTACCGCCAATTCCCTGCCCATCACATCATACGAAGAATACCATTTCACCAAACCCCACCCCGCCTACTACGCCGAAATTCTGGGACGCCTGGGATGGCCGGATGCGCCTATCCTGATGGTGGGCAATGACCCCGACCTCGATATCCTGCCTGCCGCCCAGGCGGGATTGCCCACCTGGTACGTGACCGAAACCCCCGAAAAAGCGCCGCCAGACCTGCCCGCGGACGGTTGTGGCACCCTGCAAAATCTCCTGGCCTTTCTCCAGAATACTCCTCTATCAGCCTTGCGCGGCCGGTTCGATACCCGAGAGGCCGCGCTCGCCACCCTGCGCGCCACCCCTGCCGTGCTGGATTACTGGCGACGACATCTGCCGCCCGAAGCCTGGCAATTCAGCCTCGAGGAAGGCTCCTGGTCTCTCACAGAAAACGTCTGCCACCTGCGCGATTCCGATATGGAAGTCAACCTGCCCCGGCTGCAAATCGCCCTCCTGGAAGACAACCCCTTCCTGCCCGCCGTCAACGCCGATGCCTGGGCGCAAGAACGCAACTACCGCTGCCAGGATGGGCTGGAGGCCGTACAGCATTTCACCGAAATTCGCATGCAATTGCTTTCCCTGCTCAGTGAATTGTCTGAACCCGCCTGGCAGCGCACCGTGCGCCACGGCATCTTTGGCCCCACCACACTGGAAGAACTGGTACGTTTTATGGCCGCCCATGACCGCACCCACCTGCAAACCATCTTCCAGTTAGCCAATCACAGGCTTCCCTGACCCCTTCATCCACGCGGTGTACACACCCAACCGGCTTTGGTTGGGTGTTTTCGCGCATCCCAAACCCCAAAACGGTGTTGTAACCCGCAGACTCACACCGCCGCCGCCAGAACATTGACTGGCACACATAGCGGCACGGAAGGAGATTCTTCATGGACCGATATGCCCACATCACCGGATGGGGGCGCGCCATTCCGGAAAAAGTGCTCACCAACGACGACCTTTCCAACATGGTCGAAACCAGCGATGAATGGATTCGTACCCGCACAGGCATCCGCGAGAGACACATCGCTGCCCCCCAGGAAAGCACGGCAACGCTGGCCAGTCAGGCCGCATTGGAGGCGCTGCGCGTTGCCGGGCTGCCCCCCTCACAGGTAGAACTCATCATCGTGGCCAGTTCCTCCCCCGAACACCTGTTCCCCGCCACAGCCTGCCTGGTACAGGACCACATCGGGGCGACCAAAGCCGGGGCATTCGACCTTTCCGCTGCCTGCACCGGCTTCATCTACGCCCTCAGTATGGCCGCGGCGCAAATCCGCAGCGGAGCAATAGACAACGCCCTGGTCATCGGCGCAGAAACCCTTTCCCGCCTGGTCAACTGGGAAGACCGCAACACCTGTGTGCTGTTCGGCGATGGCGCCGGTGCATTCGTATTGCAGGCCAGCCAGACTCCCGGCGGGGTGTTGGGAAGTGTCCTGCGCTCCGATGGTTCTGGCGCCAAATCGCTCATGCTGCCTGCAGGTGGCAGCCGCCACCCGGCGACAATGGAAACCGTCCGCCGGGGGATGCACTACATCCAGATGAACGGCCGCGAGGTTTTCCGCTTTGCCACGCGCGTCATGGCACAAGCCACCCGTCAGGTAATTGAAGAAAGCAACCTGGAAATCGAGGACATCGCGCTCGTAATTCCGCACCAGGCCAACCAGCGCATCATCGACGCGGCTGCCCGCGGCCTCAAGTTGCCCCCCGAACGTTTCATGGTCAACCTGGAGCGGTACGGTAACACATCCACAGCCTCTATCCCCATCGCCGCCTGCGAAGCCGTAGAAAGTGGCCGTCTCAAACCCGGTGACCATGTGGTGCTGGTAGGATTTGGGGCGGGTCTCACGTGGGGCGCATTGCTGGCGCAGTGGAGCGGCCCATTGAGTGCGCCCCCCAAACGCGTGCGCCACATCTCCAGCCTCACCCGCATACGGGCCTGGGTGCGTCAGGCCATCCGCCGCCTGGAAGGCTGGATTTGGGGGCGCTACCCGGATGAATAGCCACGCCCTTGCAAAAGACGGCGGCTCAGGTAAACAATCAAAAAAGGGTAGCCGATGGGCTTTCGGCTACCCTTTTCTCTTGTCACCAAAGGGTTTCAGGTTCACTTCTTCTGGTCTTTTTCCTTCGAACCTCCGCCTGCGATTTCAAACGCCTTGAGAACGCGCTTGACGATGTCGGTGAAAACGTTATGCTGGAAGCCGCCCAGCCACGAGAGCATGTAAATGATGAAGGGGGAGTTGATATCGCCATTCGTCAGCGAGAGCAGGCCGACCTGAATGGCCCCATAAATGAACAGGCCGACCACGCCGCCCATGATGGGACTCCCCAGATACCACATGCGATGCTGGATATCGAAATCCTGGTATTTGGTGATGTGCTTGATGAGCGAGAGCAATGCCCCTGTGATGCCGCCGATGCCTCCCCACACCATGCTGCTCAAAATGTACAGGAAGGGAGTACCCGCCGAACTGAAGGCCATATCGCCCAGGCGAAACATGCCCCACAGGAAAAAGAGCGCCCACAACACCTCGTACACGAACAACAAACTGCCCCACGAGGCCGACCATTCTTTCAGGCGCTCGCTAAACGCCAGCCGGTACGTCACTTCGTTGACGTGGCGTTCTGCCTCCTCGAAGTTCTCCCGCCCGGCCAGCAGGGCGTTGCGTGCCGATTGCAGCGAATCCAGCAGTTGGCGCGCCAGGTACAGGTCTTGAATCTTCTGGGGCACCTGGCCCTGCACGCTGTCTACGCGCTGCCACAGGTCGTTCAGGCGTTCATCGGTGACAAAGAACGCCACCATTTCAGGGTCCGCCGCCAGGGTGGTGACGGCTTCGGGCATTTCAGGGTGCGGCATCCCCTCCGTGGGGGAAGGCTCGGCAAAGGCAGCCTCGGAAAACAACAATTGCGGGGGAACAGGCTCTACCGCGGGTTCCGGGGGCAATTCGGGAAATTCTTCATCCGGGAAAACTGGCTCATAAGCCTGTAACCCTTCATCGTCTTCAGGGAAAACTTCATCCTGGGGCTGGCTGTCCACGGGTTCAAAAGCCCCCAGGGCGCCATCTTCTTCGGGGGGCGGGCCTTCTTCGGGGGCAGCAACCACCCCCAGGGCAAGTTCGTCTTCCGAAGGCTGTTCATCAGCGGCAGGTTCCTCGTTGGGGGTATCCTCCAGCGGTTCTTCAGTGAACGGGGACATGCATTACTCCTCGGGTCTGGGTAAGAGAACGGTGCGTGTAAGGAATTGTAAGGCAAAACCATCTGCTGGATTGAGTATAGACGAACTCCAGGCAGGTGTCAATTTTAGAGGAATGTTAGATTTTGTTTCCAGTGGGCAAAGCAGGCCGGAGGTTGGTATAATCAGGCTGCACAACGGGTTAAGTTTGATTTGGAGGTTTAATGTGAACCCAACACGTAATCGTTCAGCCGTCATCTATGTGATGCTGCTGGTAGCAGTTATCTCGATGGTGGCCTATCAATTCAGCCAGCAGAGCGCAACCAGCGAAGTGCTGACTATCAATCAACTGGCTTCCGACATCAGCGCAAACAAGGTGCGCCGCGTGGTAGAGGATGAAAACAGTTTGCGAGTAATTTACAAAGATGGAACCGAGCGCACCTCGCACAAGGAAGGCAGCGCCACTCTGGTGGAGCAATTGCTGCAACTGGGCGTTTCCAGCGCCGACCTTGCCCCGGAAAAGGTAGATATCGAAATCAAGGCGCCGAACACCTGGGTTGGGATTATGACCGCGCTGGGGTACATTCTGCCCTTCATCTTCGTACTGGCGCTGTTCGTGTTCGTTTTCCGACAGGCACAGGGCAGCAACAACGCGGCCATGTCCTTTGGAAAATCACGCGCCCGCATGTTCACCGGTGAACAACCCACGGTGACTTTCGAAGACGTGGCCGGTGTGGAGGAATCCAAGGAAGAACTCAAAGAGGTGGTGGAGTTCTTGCGTGAACCGCAGAAATTCATCGCCCTGGGTGCGCGCATCCCCAAGGGTGTGCTGCTGGTTGGCCCTCCCGGCACCGGCAAGACGCTGCTCGCCAAAGCCGTTTCTGGCGAGGCAGGGGTGCCCTTCTTCTCCATTTCCGGCTCCGAATTCGTGGAGATGTTCGTTGGCGTAGGCGCCAGCCGCGTGCGTGACCTGTTCGAGCAGGCCAAGCGCCATTCGCCTTGCATCATCTTCGTGGATGAAATCGATGCCGTTGGACGGCAGCGCGGCGCAGGGTTGGGCGGCAGCCACGACGAGCGCGAGCAAACCCTCAACCAGATGCTGGTGGAGATGGACGGCTTCGACACCGATACCAACATCATCGTCATTGCAGCCACCAACCGCCCCGATATCCTCGACCCCGCCCTGATGCGCCCCGGACGCTTCGACCGCCGCGTGGTGCTCGACCGCCCGGATGTGCGCGGCCGGGAAGCCATCCTGCGCGTACACGTCAAGGGCAAACCCCTCGACCCCAACGTTGACCTGAAAGTCCTGGCACGTTCCACGCCTGGCTTCGTAGGCGCCGACCTGGAAAACCTGGTCAACGAAGCCGCTATCCTGGCAGCACGCCGCAACAAGAAAATCATCACCCAGGCCGAACTCGAAGAAGCCATCGAGCGCGTCATCGCCGGCCCGGAGCGCAAGAGCCGCCTCATCAGCGAGGACGAAAAGCGCATCGTGGCCTACCACGAAGCCGGCCACGCGGTAGTTACCAATGCCGTACAGGAAGCCGACCCGGTACACAAGGTCACCATCATCCCGCGCGGCATGGCTGGCGGGTACACCATGTCCCTGCCGGAGGAAGACCACACCCTCATGTCTCGCAAGAAATTGTTTGCCGAGATGGTCACCCTGCTGGGCGGGCGCGCCGCCGAAGAATTGATTTTCGATGACATCACTTCGGGGGCTTCCAACGACATCGAGCGCGTCACCCGCCTGGCGCGGCAGATGGTCACCCGCCTGGGTATGAGCGAAGAACTCGGCCCCATGGTGTACGGACAAAAGGAAGAACTCATCTTCCTGGGGCGCGAAATCTCCGAGCAGCGCGATTACTCGGAAGCCGTGGCCGAAAAAATCGACCAGGAAGTCCGGCAACTGGTCAATGCCGCCTACGAGCGTGCCCGCCAGATTTTGCAGCAATACGAAGACAAACTGCACGCCGTTGCGCAGCGCCTGCTGGAGGTGGAAACCATCAGCCGCGAGGAATTCGAGGCCATCTTCCCGCCTCCCTTCCCCAAGCGCACCCCCACCCCCATCCCCCTGCGCCCCATAAGCAAGCCCGAGAAATCCGAGGGCAGCGAAAACGGGTGGCAGGCGCCTCCCACTCCGGACGCCCCGCCCGCCCCCGCCCCTGCATGACCACATCCCCCCTCTTCGGAGGGGGGTGCTTTTTCCCCATCGCCCATGACAACCCCTTTCTTCACCCTTTTGCAACCTGCCCCCGGCTTCTTCCATTTGCGCGGCGAAGACCGGATTGCCTTCCTGCAGCGGCAAAGCACCAATGACCTGCGCCCGCTCAACGCTTCTGCCGGCTGCCACACCACCGTCCTCACCACACCTGCAGCCCGCATTCTGGATGTGCTGCGCGTCTTTTCGCTGGATTCCGATACCCTGGGCGTGCTCACGCTTCCCGGCCGCGGTGCGGATACCGCCACCTACCTGCGCAGCCGCATTTTCTTCATGGACAAAGTGGAAGTGCTGGACGCCCCCGATGCATACGCACACCTCGCCGTAATTGCCGATGCCGGCATCTTGGAGGCGCTACAGGTGACGCCGCCGCTCCCCGAAGCGGTAACTGCCCTCGGAGAGGACGCCTGGCTGCTGCCCCCCGTGGATGGGTTGCTGCCCGCGTTTTATCTGCTTGCCCCCCAGGAACAGGCCGCCTCCTGGATGGAGCGTTTGCAATCCGCGGGGTGCGAATCCCGCACCCCCGAGGCCTTCGAGCGCTGGCGCATCCACACGGGGCTGCCTGGCCCTGCCGAATTGTGCGAAGCCTACACCCCCCTGGAAATCGGGCTGGATGCCCTGGTGGCGCAAAACAAAGGCTGTTACACTGGTCAGGAAGTGCTGGCGCGTCAACGCACCTACGACAAGGTCACCCGCCATCTGGTGGCGCTGCGCGGCCAGAAACCCTTTTCAGTGGGAGCCGTCCTCACCCATCAGGGGAAACGCGTTGGCGAAGTGACTTCCGCCCTGCCTGAAGACGCGGTTGGGTTGGGCGTGGTACGCCGCCCGCACCACACCCCCGGCAGCCGGCTGGAAACCGAATCTCAGCCTGTCATCATCCAGCCTTGATGACTATCCTCCATGTGTAACCAAAAAGGGTGATTCCCAGGGGGAGAATCCCCGCATTCGCCCTGCCTCAGGTATAATCAACGCAACACAAAACACCAGCGCCCGGCAGGTGTGTCAACCACACCGCCAGATTCCCTGCCCGCCTCGTATGGAGTCATCACAAAAACCCAAAATTTTGTACATCGAAGATACCGAATCGGCGCGCATTCTGGTGCGGCGTTTGCTGGGACGTGACTACATCGTGCTGGAAGCAAGCGACCCCATCAACGGCATCGAACTGGCCCGCGATACCCACCCCGACCTGGTGCTGCTAGACATCAACCTGCCGCACTTAAGCGGCCGGGAAGTCGCCACCCGCCTGCGCAGCATCGTCCCTGATGCGCCGCTTGTCGCCCTGACCGCCGATGCCACGCCCGGCTCGCGCGAAAAGGCACTGGCTGCCGGCTGCACCGGTTTCATCACCAAACCCATTGATGTGGACTCCTTCCCGGCACAGGTGGCCGAGTATCTGCGCGGCAAGGAAGAAGCGCTGGAAAACGCCCAGGAACATCTGCGCGCCTACCAGGCCGAACTGGTGGAGCACCTGGAAGCCAAGGTGCGTGAGTTGACCAGCGCCGTGGAGCGCAACGAATACCTCAACCGCCAGAACCGTCATATCATCGCCATGCTGGAACGGCGGCAGCATCTGCTGGAGGCTGCAGCACGCGTCAGTCACAACATCACTTCCATCCTGGAACTGGACGAACTGCTGCGCGCTACCGTGGACATTTTGTGTGACGAGTTTTCCCTGTACTACTCCGGTATCTTCCTGCTCTCGGAGGATGGGCAATGGGCGGTATTGCGCGCCGGCTACGGCGAAGCCGGGGCACGCATGATATCCACCAATTTCCGCCTGCATGTAGACCGCCACTCGATGATTGGCTCGTGCATCCTGGAAAAAAAGGCGCGCATTGCCCTGGATGTGGAAGGCGAGCCTTCGCATTTTCGCAATCCGCTGCTCCCCGCTACCCGCTCGGAAATCGCCCTGCCGCTGGTGCTGCAAGACCGCGTGCTGGGCGCTATCACCGTACAAAGCGCCGAACTCAACGCCTTTGGCGAGGACGACATCACTGCCCTGCAATCCCTGGCCGACCAGATTGCCATCGCCATTGGCAACGCGCAACTCCTGCAGCAACTGGAAGCCGCCAACGCGGAGTTGCTGCGCACCAAGACTTTCGAGGCCATTGCCACTGCTACCGGCGAGGCCATCCACTGGGTGGGGAACAAAGCCGCCCCCATCCCTGGCAGCGCCCAGCGCGTACGGGAAGATTTACTCACCCTGCTAGGCGCGGTACAACGCCTGTATCGCCACGCCCCTCAGGAGGGGATGCCTTTCCCGGCAGTGTGGGAATCGCTGTTCGAAACGGCCGAAGACCTGGAAATAGACCTGGAAACGCCAGCCGAAACCCTGGCAGCGCAGCCAGCCCGCCGGCAACGTGTCCTGCTCAGCCTGGAATCCATGCTCGAAGACCTGCATATCATCGAAAACAGCGCCAACACCATTCTCAACATCAAGGAAGACCTGATTGGCCCGGCGCGCCGCCGCAACGATGTGCCGCTTCGCATGCAGGATATCCTGCCCGACCTGGTGCGCGAGATGGGGCTGCCCAAAGGCGTGTGCCAGGTAGATGTCCAGGAAGGACTGCCGGCTGCTTTTGGCGATGAACGCCAGATTCGCCGGGTGTTCATCAACCTCATCAAAAACGCCTGGGAAGCCCTGGAGGGGCATCCCGCCCCTGAAATCCTGGTACGCGCCCGCCCGGCCCCGGAGGCGGGTTTCATCGAGGTTCTGGTGCAGGATAACGGGCCGGGTATCCCCCAGGAAATTCAGGAGAAAATCTGGGTTTCGTTCTACACCACCAAGGGAGACCGGGGCGGCACCGGCCTGGGGTTGCCGGCTTGCATGCAAATCATCACCCAAAGCAAAGGACGCTTGTGGGTGGAGAGTACGGAGGGTGCTGGCGCAACGTTTCACATCTGGCTGCCCCTCGCAAAACATACCGAAACGGGAGGTTGAATACCATGCTAACCATCTTGCTTGTGGATGATGAGAGGCTGGTGCGCCGCAGTCTGGAAAAGACGCTGGTGCGCGCCGGCTTCGATGTCCTGACCGCCGAAGACTGTCCTTCAGGACTGGAAACGTTTCGACAAGCCGCAGCCGAAGGCTCTCCCATCCAACTGGCTGTGCTGGACCTGAACATGCCCAACTTCGAAGGGCAGCCTGCACCTGGTGCGGGGCTGGACCTGTTGAGCAAACTGCGCGAACAAGACCCCCATCTCAAGGTCATCGTGCTGACCGCCTATGATGAAATCAACAAGGCCAAGGATGCCGTACAACGCGGCGCAAGCGCCTATTTCGTCAAGGGACGCGAAAAAGGACTGGTAGAATTGATTCACGAATTAACTGCTCAGGAAGCCTGAGACAGGGAAAAGGATTGCCTTATGGATACTTCCACACGCCCTCCCCAGGACCGTCATGCCACGCTTTTGTATGCCGCCGCGCGGGTAGCCAAAAGCATCACATCCATTCTCGACCCCGAGGAATTATTGCAGCAAACCGTAGACTTGATTTGCGACGAATTCGATTTTTACTATGCCGGGGTATTTCTGGTTGATTCCACGGGCCAGTGGGCGGTCTTGCGCTCTGGACGCGGCGAGGCCGGCCGCAAGATGATTGCCGAGGGACATAAACTGGCTGTCGGCGGCAATTCCATGATTGGCTCGGCCATTCAGCAGCGTCAGGCGCGCATTGCACTGGATGTGGGCGAAGAGGCGGTGTTCTTCAAGAACCCGCACCTGCCCCACACCCGCTCCGAGATGGCGCTGCCCCTCATCGTACGCGATGAAGCCATCGGTGCGCTCACCGTACAGAGCACCGAAGAGGCCGCCTTCAGCGAGGAGGATATCGCTGCCCTGCAAACCATGGCCGACCAGTTGGCCGTCGCCATTCACAATGCCAACCTGCACCGCAAGAACCAGGAATTGCTGCGCCAGGCAGAACGGCGCGCCCGTCTGCTGCGTGCCGCCAACCAGGTGGGCAAACAGGTCACATCCATTCTTTCCCTGGATGAATTGCTGCCGCACATGGTGGACATCATCTGCGAGGCCTATGGGTTCTACTATGCCGGTATCTTCCTGGTGGAAGGAGATTGGGCTGTGCTGCGCGCCGGCTATGGCAAAGCCGGAGAGGCCATGCTGGCCGAAAAACACAAACTCAAGGTGGGCGGCAATTCGATGATTGGTGCGGCTGTGGCGCTTGGCGAAGCCCGCATAGCACTGGATGTAGGCGAAGAACGCGTACACTTCAAAAACCCCCACCTGCCCCACACCCGCTCCGAGATGGCGCTGCCCCTCATGGTTGGAGACGAAGTGCTGGGTGCAGTCACCGTGCAAAGCGTGGAGGAACGCGCCTTCAGTCAGGATGACATCACCACCCTGCAAACCATGGCCGACCATCTGGCCGTTGCCATCAAGAACGCCCAAAACATCGAGGCCTTGAAAGCCGCACACGCCGAACTGGTGCGCACCAAAGTCTACGAGGCCCTGACCACCGCCACCACAGAAGCCATCCACTGGATTGGCAACAAGGCCCTGCCTATCACCTTGAGCGTCGCTCGTATCCAGGAGGATTTGCAGGCCGGTGAGGTGGACGTGGAATCGCTGCAGGAAGACCTGGAAATCGTTGCCGAAAGCGCCCGCCTGATTATGGAAGTCAAGGAACAACTCATCGGGCAGGCACGTGAACAGAAACCCCGCCCCTGCATGCTGGCCGATGTAGCGCAATCCGCAGCCATAGCGCGCGGCATCCCCGCCGAGATGTTTACCATCGAAGTTGCTCCCGAAACACCGCTGGCGCTGGCGGATACCTCCCAACTGACGCGCGCCTTCGGCAATTTACTGGTCAATGCGCAGGAAGCCGAAGCCAGCCACATCCGCATCCACGTGCGCCCGGCAGAAGAAAAGGGCTTCGTAGCCCTGGACATCCACGATGACGGTGTAGGCATGGACGAGGCCACACAGGCCAAAGTCTGGACGACCTTCTACACCACCAAAGGGCCTTCGCATCACGGGCTGGGACTGACCGCCGCCCTGCACATCATCACCCAGTTGCAGGGGCAAATCAGCCTGGAAAGCCAGCCCGGAAAGGGTACCTCCGTCCATATCCTGCTGCCTCAGGCCACCAACACCCCGGCTGCGGATATCAGCGGCGGCGCAGAACACATCCTGCTGCTGGACGATGATGACCCGTGGGCCAATTTCTTCGGCAGCGTGGCGGTAAGCGCTGGAAAAATCATCACCCACCGCTCGGATGCGCAACCCAATGCGCAGGCGCATCTCATTCTGGTGGATGAATACCAGTTGCATGTCCCCCTGGAAGACATCCTGCAAGTCATCGAAAACGCCGGTTTGGGGCCTAAAACCATCATTCTGACCACGGAACTCAATGTGGAGCGTACAACCACCTACCTGAAACGCGGCATCAAGGATGTCATGCTCAAACCCTACACACTGGCAGAAATCGCCCAGGTGGTACATGCCCTCGCATAACCCTTTCACGGGGAAAATCGCACTGATTACCGGCTCCGGACGCGGCATTGGGCGGGCAATCGCCCTGCACTTTGCCCGTCTGGGAGCCGACATCGTTGTCAACTACTTTCGCAACCGTCAGCCGGCGGAACGCACCGCGGCGGAAATCGCTGCCCTGGGGCGGCGCGTCCGGGTGATACGCGCCAACGTCGGCGACCTGGCGGCACTGGAGGCCCTCTTCCACGAAGTAGAAGCCACCTTCGGCGGGCTGGATTTTCTGGTCAACAACGCAGCATCGGGGTACAATCGTCCTGTCATGCAGCAGAAACCCCGCGGCTGGGAGTGGACGATGAACATCAACGCCCGCGCCGCGCTCTTCGCAGCCCAGCAGGCTGCGCCACTCATGGAATCTCGCGGCGGGGGGGCTATCGTCAACATCTCCAGCCCCGGCTCCTTCCGCGTGTTACCCGATTATGTCGTCGTTGGTGCCAGCAAGGCCGCCCTGGAAGCCATCACCCGCTACCTGGCCGTCGAATTAGCCCCAAAGAACATCGTAGTCAACGCCATTTCCCCCGGCGTCGTGCGCACGGAAGCCCTGGAAAACTTTGCCATCGTGCGCCAGGAAGCCGATATCCTGGAAAGGGCCGCCCGCCGCACCCCGGCTGGCAAACTGGTCACCCCTGAAGACGTCGCCCGTGTGGCCGCTTTTCTGTGTTCCCCCGATGCCAACATGATTCGCGGGCAAACCATCCTGGTGGACGGCGGCTATACGCTGCCCATCGAAGCCGTATTCCACAATGGATAAACTGAAAGCGAGCGCAGCATGTCCTCTGAACACAATCACACCACTACCCAGCAAACGCGTTTGACCCTCAGCCAGCAAGTCAGCATCCTGCACAGCATGGCGCAGCAGGTACAGCGCCACCTGCACGGCAGCCGCCATACCATCGAGCGCCAATTGCTCGACCAGGTAGACCAGTTGACCCGCACCCTGGCTCAGGTACGCAAGCAGGTAGCCCAAAAAGAGGAAGACTACAACAACCTGCTGGCCCTGGCCGATATCGGCCAGGTGGTCAATTCCTCGCTGGAACCCAACGCCGTACTGCGCATCGTGATGGATACCATCATCCGCCTGACCAATGCCGAGCGCGGTTTCCTCATGCTGCGCGGCGAAGATGGGGAACTTTCCATTCGCATTGCCCGCAACTGGGAACAGGAATCCATAGACCCCTCTGAATTTGCCATCAGCCGCACCGTCATTGACCGCGTCGCCACCGAAGGCCAGGCTATCCTGACCACAAACGCCCAGGAAGACCCGCGCTTCGACGGACACCAGAGCATCATCGCCTACAACCTGCGCTCCATCCTGTGCGTTCCCCTCAAAGTCAAGGGCAAACTCACGGGCGTCATCTACGCCGATAACCGCATTCGCACCGGCATTTTCACCGAATCCGACCGCGACCTGCTTTCCGCCTTCGCCAATCAGGCCGCCGTCGCCATCGAAAACGCCCGTCTGTTCGAATCCGTGCGCCGCACGCTGGCAGAGGTCACCGAACTGAAAAACCTGATGGACAACGTGTTTTCGTCCATCGTGAGCGGCGTCATCACCGCCGACGTCGGGGACCGCGTCACCCTGTGCAACAAGGCAGCCGAACAAATTTTGGGACGCAGCGCCAGCGAATTGATTGGCCGCTCCCTCGAAGAAGTCCTGCCCCCTCTGACCGAACAAATCGCGCCCTATGTGCAAGACGTCCGCCAGGCTGATCAGCCCGTGGCCGGGGTGGAGGTATCCCCCGAACTCCCCCAAAAAGGGCGCGTGATTCTCAATGTCAACCTCTCCCCCCTCAAGGATGCCGACCAGCACACCCAGGGCGTCGCTATCGTGCTGGACGACCTCACCGAGAAGAAACGTCTGGAAGCCGAGCGGCGCATGTTCGAGCGCATGGTCTCCCCCGCCGTCATTGCCCAATTGGACCCCGACGAGTTACAGTTGGGTGGACGGCGCGCACAAATCACCACCCTGTTTGCCGATATTCGCGGCTTCACCTCTTTCAGCGAGAGTCTGAACCCCGAAGAACTGTTCAACGTACTCAATCGGTACCTGGCCGCGGCTGCAGACGCCGTACTCACCCAGGAAGGGACGGTGGACAAATTCATGGGGGATGCCGTCATGGCATGGTTCAACGCCCCCATCCCCCAGGAAGACCACGCCCTGCGGGCTGTACGCGCCGCACTGGGCATCCGTGACAGCATCCGCGCTTTGCACACGCAGTTACCCCCAGAGTACCATCTGGCCTTTGGGGTTGGCATCCACTATGGCGAGGCCCTGCTTGGCCTGGTGGGCACCGAAAAGCGCCTGGAATACACCGCCATCGGCGATAGCGTCAACACAGCCAAGCGCGTGCAAGAAAACAGCGCCGCAAACCAGATTCTCATCACCCAGGAAGTGTACCAACAAATTGCTTCGCACGTCGAAGTACGCGAAGTCGAACCGGTACATGCCAAAGGCAAGAGCATTCCGCTGCGCGTCTACGAGGTGCTGGGGCTGCGCTGACCTTCTTTTTTTCTCCTGTGCCAGGGCGGGCGCCTCGCCTCTGGCTCTTTGTGTAGGACAAGGCTCAGCCTTGTCCCACAAACCCTGGGCAGTGACCTGTGCCCCGAAGGGGTAAGCAATCTCCTCACCGACCGGGAAATCGCTTTGAATCCTGGTAATGTAGCGCAAGGCTTCGCCTTGCGCGGATGCGATACCGACGTTGGAGGCTGTCTCTCAACCAATTTCGGATAGGCTCTTATGCTCTTTTATCCGCAGAACTTCAGGGCAGACGAAGGGAATGCCTTCGCCTGCCCTTTTTTTTGGGGGGGAATGCCTGCACCTGCCCTTTTTATCAAAACAGCAGCGGTATCCCCAAAAGCAGGAACAGCGTCCACAACAGGTAGGCATTGGTGCCCAGCGCAAAGACGCGCTGCACCTCGTCCACCCAGGCAGTATCGTCACGGCCTGCCTGCCGGTACAGCAGCATCCCCAGCAGGGTGATGTTGATGCTGTTCCACCCGATGACGGTCATGCGGTTAATCGTGATGCCGCCCATCGTCACCGTGCGGTACACAATCGCCGCCAGGGCGTACACGCTCACCAGCAGCGCCAGTCCGCCAACCGCGACTACCCCGCGGCGCAGCCACACGCGCACCCGCTCCGAGACCTCGCCAGCCTGCACCGGCAGCGCCCCCATGAGCAGCCCCATCACCGCAAAGAGCATGACGTTGTACACCAGCAGCACGTCGCGGTGCCGGAAGGGTTCCATGAAATTCATCGGGATGAACACGATGTAAATCGCCAGCACCACCAGGGTCGGTACCAGCATCAGGCGCATCAGCGTATGCACAAAGCGGCTCAAACCCTGGGAAAAATCCTGCTCCAGAGGCCCCCGCGTCGGGTCGTACACCGTCGCCAGCGCCAGAATGGGCAGCAGGCCAAAGCCACCGGCCACGAGCAGGCGCATCATCACTTCGGAAATCTCAACCCCCAGTACCGAGAACAACCCCACCGTGATGCCGGCAAAGGCCACGCCGGCAATCAGGAACAGCCCCGCGGTGATGACCACCTCCACGGACCTGATGAGGAACGCAAAGCGCGCTTCCACTGTGGAACCCAGCCCCAGCACCAGCAGCCCCAGCGCACCCCACGCCAGCAGCGGCAGGTGCGGAACCGCCAGGGTGAGGTAGTGCTCGATGTCCAGAGGATTCGGCCCGGCAAGTAACTCCGGCGCAGCCCACACCACGTAGGCACTCACGGCCAGCAAGACACCGCTCAACACGCCCAGGCGCGTCGGCGACTTCTCCTTGCCCGTCCAGGTGAGGAACACCAGCGCCAGTATGGCCGCCAGCGGCGCCCACACCAGCACCAGGTGCGGCATGTAATCGGCCACCATCAGCCGGTTGACGTCCGAAAGCGCCCAGAACAACAGGCCGGTTACCACGCTCAAGGGGATGGCTACCCTCCAGTGTGCAGGGAAATCATGCCCTTTCGGGGTATCAAATTGCAGACGGTAATGCCAGGCCGCCAGCAGCGCAGATTCAGGGGCAGATTGCCGGACTTGCTCGACAGCCGCCTGAAATGCTCCATCTTCCCCCCGCTGCCTCGCGGTGCGGTACAACTGCTCCAGCGCCTGCGGGTCATCCTGCAAGGCTTGCACTTGCTCCAGGTATTGCATGGCACGCTCCTTTCGCACATTGCCAGGGCGCACACGACGCGCCCTGGATGGAAAATCCCGTTTACCATAGCCGCCGCGGGGTCTCAAAACCTGTCAACGTCCCCCCCCGGCCTCTCAAAAACTCTCGTGCGCACGCCAATTCACAAATGCGGCGCATAACGGTCGGCAAACAAGGCCGGCGTGCCGCCCGTGTGCCAGAAGAGCACCTGCTCCCCGCGCTGAAATTCACCGTTGCGGATGCGCGCAATCAGCGCCGCGGCCGCCCTTCCAGTGTACACCGGGTCCAGCAGCAGCCCTTCGTGGCGGGCGAACAGGCGGATGGCTTCGCGTTCCGCTTCGCCCATCACCCCGTAGCCGCCGCCCAGGAAGCGGTCATCCACCAGAATGTCCTGCGGCGAAAACGTGTGCGGCTGCCCCAGGCGCTCACACACCTGCGAAGCCAGCCCGGCCACGATGCCGGCGCTCAGTTCCACTTCCGGTTTGTCAATGCTGATGCCCAGCACACGCCCCTCGAAGCCGAACAGATGCGCCCCGGCGGCCAGCCCGGCCTGCGTGCCGCCGGACGAGGAGGCCACCACAATCCAGTCTGGACGCACGTCCTGCGAAAGCAATTCCTGCATGGCAAAGGCATACGCCGCCGCTCCCGTGGGGCTGGAGCCACCGTAGGGGATGAGGAAGGGGCGCTCCCCGGCCTCCCAGGCCTGCTCGAAGACCCGCTGCATGGTCTCATCGCGCGCATCCGGTGTACACCACACGATTTGCGCGCCGAAAAGGTCATCCAGCAGCAAATTGGCGGAGGCGCGCTCCGGCGGCTCTCCGGCCAGCACCAGGATACAGCGGAACCCGAAGCGGGCGGCAGCAGCCGCCGTCTGCCGGCAGTGGTTGGATTGCGCCGCTCCGCCCGTAATCAGCGTGCGCGCCCCGTTGGCCTGCGCTTCGGCCAGCAGGTACTCCAGTTTGCGGGTTTTGTTGCCGCCAAAGGCCAGTCCGGTCTGGTCATCGCGCTTGACCAGCAGCGTAGGCCCGCCAAGCGCCGCCGAAAGGCGCGGCAGCGCCTCCACCGGCGTCGGAAGATGCGCAAAACGCAAACGCGGCAATGGGGAAACGGTCATCTCTGGCACTCCTTTCGTTGGGAATGTGATTTGTTCATCACTGCTTATCTTCCCTCTAGAGTTTACTCTAATTGGACGCGGATGCACGCCGAAAACGCGGATTCTCTGTAGAAAACCAGTCAATATCCGCGTCCTGCCTCTCCTGCGGGGCAACTGGCAAGCAGTTGCCTTACGGATGTCCGATTAACGAAAACCAATCTCCGAGTCCCTCCGCACTACCCGCATCCCGCATTCCTAAAGGCGAGGGGACACTTGTTCCCTCACCCTATCCCTCTCCCTAAGGGCGAGGAGCCGCCTGGCCGCGTGCCAGGTTGCGCCGCACATCCAGCAGGCGCGGCACCAGGTCGGCGTACACCCGGTGCCAGAAAGGACGCGCCACGAAATCCCACGCGCCCAGCGTGCGCAGTACCTTTCCTCCCAGGCCGCGCTTGAAGCGAAATACCCCCCACATCGAATCGCTCTCATCGAAGACTTCCGGCGCACCCCACAGGTCATAGGTATGGCATCCGGCGGCTTTGGCGCGCCGCATGGCCTCCCACTGCAGCAGGTAGGAAGGCATCTTGTTGCGGTGCAGGCTGCGTGACATGCCGTAAAA
>DAOTWV010000142.1:0-7281 GCA_034435695.1 Anaerolineales bacterium
TTTTGGGCATCTGGGTAGAGTATAGCAGTATAATCGGGCGTATGACAACTACCAGACGTTTTCCCACGCACATCGCTTTGCCGCAAGACCACGGTTCCTGGGTATTCTTATTCAGCCCGCTGGTCATCGGGCTGGTAGCAGGCCAGGCCTGGAATGCGGATACGCTGGCGCTGGTGGTGGCGGCGCTGGCGGCTTTTCTCATTCGCCAGCCGCTTACCATTGCCGTCAAGGTGTACAGCAAACGCCGCCATCGCCGGGACCTGCCCCCAGCCCGCTTATGGAGCGCCATCTACGCACTCATTGGGAGCGCATCGTTGGCCTGGCTGTGCTCTCGCGGACACAAATACCTGCTCTATCTGGCGCTGCCTGCGATACCCGTCTTTGCCTGGCACCTGTACCTGGTGAGCAAACGTGCGGAACGCCGGCAGGCAGGGGTGGAAATCCTTGCCACAGGGGTATTGGCGCTGGCGGCTCCTGCTGCTTATTGGGTAGGGCGCGGTGCGTTGCTGCCGGCCGGATGGGTGCTGTGGCTGCTGGTATGGCTGCAATCGGCGGCTTCCATTGTCTACGCCTACCTGCGATTGGAACAACGGCGCTGGAAAGAGATACCGCCTGCTCCGCAACGCTGGCTGGCAGGGCGGCGTGCACTGGCCTATGCTTCGTTCAACGTGGCGGCTACGGGACTTTTGGCGCTGGCTGGTTATCTACCCGCCGGGATTGCGCTGCCCTATGCCGTGCAACTCATCGAAACGCTATGGGGAATTACCCACCCGGCGGTACAGGCGCGGCCAACCGCTATTGGCATGCGTCAACTGGCTGTCAGCACACTGTACACCCTGCTCTTTGCCTGGGGGTGGTTTGCTTTTGCGCCTTTTTGAATGTACAATGTGAAACAAGGTCTTGCGGTGTTTCGTACATAAAAAGCCGTTGCAGGGCCGCCTCCCTGCTTTATGCTCCCCGGAACGCCCCGGCGAGCCCCCACCAAAGGAGAAACCGTATGAACGAGCAGTTTTCCCCCGAAATTACCAGCGATGATAAACTCTGGGCGGCATTGGGATACCCCATTCCCATCATCGCCCTCATCGTGCTTTTCATGGAAGACAAGAAGGCACGTCCCTTCATCAAGTACCATGCCGTGCAATCCCTCGTCTTCAACGTGGTATTGGGCGTGCTGGCTATCATCTTGTCTGCCGTCACCCTGGGCTTTGGCGCAATATGCGCCCCGGTTTTCTGGCTGGTGACCTTCTGGCCAGCCTATGAAGCCTACCAGGGAAATTACATGGAGTTACCCGTGATTACCGATTTCATCAAGAATCAGGGCTGGGTATAATCCCTGAAGGGAGGGTATAATTACACTCATGAACGAAACACCGCAACCTGATGTACTTTACCATCCCCCGGAAGATTTATCTCCTGAAGAAGAACGCACCTGGGCTATGCTGGCGCATCTGAGCGTGCTGCTCAACTTGTTGACCGGCTTTCTGGGTGTGGTCGCCGCGCTGGCCATTTACCTGGTCTACCGCGAACGTTCACGCTACGTCGCCTTCCAGGCCTGGCAGGCCTTCCTGTTCCAGTTGATTTTCTGGGGCGGCGGGACCTTGTTGGCCGCGCTGACCTGGGTCATCAGCGGCATACTGGCTGCCATCCTGGTTGGGTGCCTGCTGATGCCCCTGGCGTGCCTGTTCTCCTTGCTGCCCATCGGAGCAGTAGTGTATGGCGTCATTGGCGCTCTGGAATGCAACCAGGGGAATGATTTTCGCTATTACCTGGTCGGCGATTGGGCTGAAAACTTTGAACTATCCTGAAAACGGGGAGGCGGCCTGCCAGCGCAGGCATCGTTGACAACAGCATACCCTGGCCGACGGGGAGAGACCCGCTCCACAGCGGGCACCGAAGGGGCAAACCGGCACATCGTGCCGGTGAAACTCTCAGGTAAAAGGACCCGTTGGCACAGCGCGCTCTGAAAAGCGGCTGCAAAGCCCACCCACGGAGCAAATCCCATGCGGATGAAACTCACCGGTCAATGACAGAGACGCACGCTTATGAGGCGTGCGTCTCTGTTTTTTTTCTCCTTACCAATTCTTTAGCAAATGGAGGTCTGTACAAAATGAACGTCCCTGCCGATTTGAAATACACCAAAAACGATGAGTGGGTAAAGGTGGAAGGCAACATCGCCACCGTGGGCATTACCGATTACGCACAGGAACAACTTTCTGACGTGGTTTTTGTCGAAATCCTGGTCTCCGAAGGCGATAGCGTCAGCCAGGGTGATAGTTGCGCCACCGTGGAATCGGTCAAGGCCGCCGCCGATGTGTACATGCCCGTTAGCGGCACGGTAACAGCCACCAACGAAGACCTTGCCGACACCCCCGAAGAAGTCAACAGCGACCCATACGGTGCAGCCTGGATGGTGAAGGTGGAACTCAGCGACCCCGCTGAACTGGATGGGTTGATGGACGCCGCCGCCTACGAGGCCTACTGCCAGGAACGCGAATAGGAGCGCCTATGTACTCCCCCCACACCCCGCAGGAGCGGGAGGCCATGCTGCGCGCCATCGGCGTGGAAAGCGTCGCTGACCTTTTCGCCGATGTCCCCGCCCAGCACCGCTTCCCCAAACTTGACCTGCCCGCGGCAATGACCGAAATGGAAATTGCCGAAGAGATGCAGCACATCGCCGAGGCCAACGAAGGCACCGGCGAACTGGTGTGCTTCCTCGGCGCAGGCGCTTACCGCCACTACGTCCCGGCCGTGGTAGATAGCATCCTGCGCCGCGGCGAGTTTTACACCGCCTACACCCCCTACCAGCCCGAAGTATCCCAGGGCACGCTGCAGGCCATTTTCGAATACCAGAGCCTGATGTGCGCCCTGACCGGCATGGAAGTAAGCAACGCATCCCACTACGATGGCGCTACTGCCGTGGCAGAAGCCGTCAACATGGCTTACGCCCAATTCCGCGGCAAACGCAATCGGGTCGTGCTTTCTCCAGCGCTGCATCCCCACTATCGGGAAACGGTACACACCTACCTGCAAGGCTCCTCCATCCAGGTAGCAGGCGATTCCATTTCCCCAGACAGCAGCCCTGAGGCCCTCATCCCCCTGGTGGATGAAGACACCGCCCTGGTGATGGTGCAATACCCCGATTTCTTCGGACGCATCTACGATTACACCGCCCTGGCGGAGGCAGCCCACGCAGCGGGCGCCCTCTTTGGCGTCTCTGTCAACCCGCTGGCACTCGGCCTGCTCACCCCGCCCGGTGATTTTGGCGCCGATATCGTCACCGGAGAAGGCCAGCCGCTGGGCATTCCCCTTTCCTACGGCGGCCCCTACCTGGGCATCTTCACCACCCGCAAGAAATACGTCCGCAAAATGGCGGGACGCATTGCCGGCCAAACCGTAGACAGCCGCGGACAGCGCGGCTATGTCCTCACCCTGACTGCCCGCGAGCAGCACATCCGCCGGGAAAAAGCCACCTCCAACATCTGCACCAACCAGGGCATTATGGCACTGGCGGCTACCATCTACCTCAGCCTGCTGGGCAAACAGGGCTTGCGCCAGGTAGCCGAATTGAACTACCACAAAGCCCACTACGCGGCACAACGCATCGCCGAACTGCCCGGCTTTGCCCTCTGGCAGCCCCAAACACCGTTCTTCAATGAATTCGTGGTGCGCTGCCCCGTTCCTGTAGCCGACCTCAACGAGCACTTGCTGGAACACGGCATCCTCGGCGGGTACGACCTGGGACAGGATTACCCATCCCTGCAAGGCCACATGCTGCTGGCCGTTACCGAAATGAACAGCCGCGAGGAAATTGACCTGCTGGTGGACGTCCTCGCCGAGAGCGCACAGGAGGCCAGCCATGACTGAACCCCTGATTACCGAACTCTCCCAGCCCGGCCGCCAGGGGGTGCGTTTTCCCGCACCGGATGTTCCCCTGGCCGACCTGCCCGCCGGCCTGACCCGCACCGACCTGCCGCTGCCCGAACTCTCCGAGGTGGACGTGGTGCGGCACTTCACCCGTCTCTCGCAACTGAACTACAGCATCGACACCGGCTTCTATCCCCTGGGGTCTTGTACCATGAAGTACAACCCCAAAATCAACGAGGAAACCGCCCGCCTGCGCGGCTTTCTCACCGCCCACCCCTTGCAGCCCATCGAAACCGTGCAGGGCAGCCTGGCACTGATGTACCACCTGCAGGAGGCGCTCAAGGAAATTGGCGGCTTCGCTGGGGTGACCTTGCAGCCCGCCGCAGGCGCACACGGCGAAATGACCGGCGTACTCATCATGCGCGCCTATCACCGCGCCAACGGCGACACGCAGCGCAACAAAATCCTGATTCCCGATTCAGCGCACGGCACCAACCCGGCCTCCTCCGCGATGGCCGGCCTCAAGGTGGTGCAACTGCCTTCCGACGAGCGCGGTAACGTAGACCTCGAGGCGCTGCGCGCCGAGTGCGATGACACCCTCGTCGGCCTGATGCTCACCAACCCCAACACCCTCGGACTCTTCGAGGAACACATCCTGGAAGTGTGCGACCTGGTGCATCAGGCGGGCGGTCTGGTGTATGGCGATGGGGCCAACCTGAACGCCCTGCTCGGTATTGCCCGCCCCGGCGACCTGGGGATTGACGTCATGCACTTCAACCTCCACAAGACATTCTCCACCCCGCATGGCGGCGGCGGCCCTGGCTCTGGCCCCGTGGGGGTGCAGGAAGCCCTGGTGGATTTCCTCCCCGCCCCCGTGGTGGACATCATCGAACCCGCCGAAGGCGACATCCCGCCCCTCTATGGGCTGGTCACCCCCCCGCGCAGCATCGGGCGCGTCAAGGCTTTCCACGGCCATTTTGGCATGATGGTGCGCGCCTACACCTACATCCTGATGCACGGCCCCGCAGGCCTGCGCCAGATTGCCGAAGACGCGGTGCTCAACGCCAACTACCTGCTGGCGCGTCTCAAGGATACCTATCCCGTCCCTTACCCGCGCACCTGCAAGCATGAATTCGTGGCCGAAGGCCGTCTCCCCGGGGCGGAGGGAGTGCACGCCCTGGATATCGCCAAACGCCTGCTGGATTACGGCTTCCACCCGCCGACGAACTACTTCCCGCTCATCGTCCACGAAGCCCTGATGATTGAACCAACCGAAACCGAGAGCAAACAAACCCTGGATGCCTTCGTGGATGCCTTGCTGCAGATTGCCGAGGAAGCCCGCAATGACCCCGACTTGCTGCACAACGCCCCGCACAACACGCCCTTTGGCCGCATGGACGAAGTCAAGGCCGCCAGAGAACTGGTGCTTACCAGCCAGGTAGCCTGACCTCACAGCAGTCGCGCCTGCAACGGGTGAGACGAGGCCCCAAACCTCGCCTCGCCCGTTTTTTTATGCCGCCTGGTGGTACAATACCCGTCCTTCGCCAAACGCCAGAGCATGCTGGAGGATTCCCCATGAGCACCATTCAATTGAGCACCCCAAGTCCCACCGTGCAGGTACA
Organism: Anaerolineales bacterium; assembly: GCA_034435695.1. Lineage (GTDB taxonomy): Bacteria > Chloroflexota > Anaerolineae > Anaerolineales > DRKV01 > DRKV01. Next base: position 5,487 of record DAOTWV010000142.1, read on the forward strand.
CCTGCCCGATGGACGCGTACTCGAAGGCCCGCGCGGCGCACCAGTGGGCGATTTCCTGGCCGTGGTCAACGACCCGGCAGCCCCGACGGTGGGCGCTATCGTCAACGGAGAGTTACGCGAACTCTCGTATCCCATCACCATGGAGTCTCGCGTCACCCCCGTCACCATGGCAACCGCCGACGGTATGCGCATCTACCGGCGCACCCTGACCTTTCTGCTGGAGGCCGCGTTCGAGGAGACCTTCCCCGGTATTCCCCTGACCATTGACCACTCGGTTACCTCAGGCGGGTACTTCTGCCAGGTGGAAAACCGCCCCCCGCTGAACGAGACAGAACTCGCTGCCGTGGAAGCGCAAATGCGCACCCTGGTAGAAGCCAACCTGCCCATCCGCCGAGAACGCGATGTGCCCCTTGAAGAGGTCATCGCCTACTTCCAGGCCAAAGGCCAGGATGACAAGGTGCGCCTGTTGAAGCATCGCCACAAGAAAAGTCTCTCTCTTTATCGGCTGGGAGAACATAGCGACTATCACTTTGGCTACATGCTCCCCTCTACGGGATACATGCGCTGGTTCAAACTCAGCCCCATCGATGACGGCTTCATCCTGCGCTTCCCGCGCCGCCACCGCCCCACCGAATTGCTGCCCATGCCGCAATTCCCCAAACTGCTCAACACCTTCCGCCAATACGGGGATTGGCTGGAACGCCTGGGCATTTCCGATGTCGGCGCGCTCAACAACGCCATCCAGGCTGGCCGCATCAACGAAATCATCCTGGTCAGCGAGGCCCTGCACGACCGCCACATTGCTGAAATCGCCGCCCAGATTGCCGCCCGCCGCGACCAGGCGCGCATCATCCTGATTGCCGGCCCCTCCTCCAGCGGCAAAACCACCTTCTCTCGCCGCCTGAGCATCCAGTTGCTGGCACACGGCATCTCCCCCTTCCCCCTGGAGATGGACAATTACTTCGTAGACCGAGAAAAAACGCCGCGGGATGAAAATGGCAACTTCGATTTCGAATCCTTCGATGCTCTCGACCATCGTCAACTGGAATCCGACCTGCAGCGACTGGTCGCTGGGGAACGCGTGCAATTGCCGCGCTACAACTTCCGTGCCGGACGGCAGGAACCCGGTGATGTGGTGCAATTGCAGCCAGGGCAAATGGTCATCCTGGAAGGCATCCACGGGTTGAATCCCCGTCTGGGTGAACACCTGGAATCTGCGCAGACCTTCCGCATTTACGTCTCTGCGCTCACCCAACTCAACCTGGACCGCCACAACCGCATTTCCACCACGGACACGCGCCTCATCCGCCGTATCGTGCGCGATGCTCGCGAACGCGGTTACACCGCCGAGGACACCATCAACCGCTGGGAATCGGTGCGCCGCGGCGAAAAGCGCCACATCTTCCCCTACCAGGAAAACGCGGATGCCATGTTCAACTCGGCGCTGGTCTTCGAACTGGCAGCCCTCAAACCGCTGGCCGAACCCTTGTTGCGGCAGGTGCCGCACACATCCCCAGCGCACATCGAGGCCAAACGTCTGCTTTCGCTGCTGGAATGGTTCCTCCCGATAGAAGATGACCTGATTCCGGAAAACTCCATCATCAAAGAATTCCTGGGCGGCTCCAGTTTGCGAAATTTCCGCTTATGGCAAAATGCCTGAGCAGGAAACCAGGCAAATCCAGACGTAACGCAACTGCGGTATAGCGGTACTTAACCGTGGTTATAAAAACGCAACGTAAGGATGTCATTCTGAGGAGCGAAGCGACGAAGAATCTGACGCTTTTTGTGACGAAAC
>DAOTWV010000143.1:0-3745 GCA_034435695.1 Anaerolineales bacterium
GAGCACCTCGAAGGGTTCGATGGGGGTGTAGGGCGGCAGCGCCGCCAGGTGAGCGCGGGGAGCAATGGTCGCGGGCATACGGTACCTCAGATGTGTGAATTCACCGAGTTGATTTTGAGCCTCAATCCGGACATCGTGGAGCAAAAAGGATATGCTCAACCGTCTTCGGGACGTATTCTCGTCCTGAAGAGGTAGGGCGAGATTAATCTCGCCCCACGAGGGCAAAACTGAAATTCATTTTGCCCGTACCAGGGCGGCATTGGCATGGGCATCCAGGCTTTCGGCGCGGGCGATGCGGGCGGCCAGCGCACCCAATTCGGCAGAGGTAGCCGGGTCGAGCGCCACGAGGCTGACGATTTTGACGAAATCCCACACGTTGAGGGGGGAGGCGAAGCGCGCCGAGCCGCCGGTGGGCATGACGTGGCTGGGGCCAGCGACGTAATCGCCCAGCACTTCGCAACTGTGTTCACCCACGAAGACGCCGCCCGCGTTGCGGATGGCGGGCAGCAGCGCCCACGGGTCGCGCACCGAGAGCGCCAGGTGTTCGGGGGCGTAGGCGTTGGCAAGCGCCACGGCTTCGTCCAGGTCGCGGGTGAGCACCGCACCGCTGCGGTTTTCGAGGGCCGCGGTGATGATTTCGGCGCGCCCGCGCGCTTCCAGTTGGGCCGCGATGGCGGCCTGCACCTGCTCGATGAGCGTCCGGCTGGGGCTGAGCAGGATGGCGGCGGCCAGCGGGTCGTGTTCGGCCTGTGCCAGCAGGTCGGCGGCCACCCAGGCGGGGTTGGCGCTTTGGTCGGCAATCACCAGCGTTTCGGTCGGGCCGGCCAGCCCGTCGATGCCGACCACGCCGTACACCTGCCGCTTGGCGAGGGTGACGAACAGGTTGCCGGGGCCGAAGATTTTGTCCACCGGGGGGATGCTTTGCGTGCCGTAGGCCAGCGCGCCGATGGCCTGTGCGCCGCCCAGGGTGTAGATTTCGTCCACGCCGGCCAGGGCGCAGGCCGCCAGGATGACCGGGGCGACGTGCCCGCTTTGGGTGGGGAAGGCGCGGTTGGGCGGGGTGACGACCACGATTTGCTCCACGCCGGCGACGCGCGCCGGGATGGCGCTCATCAGTACGCTGGAGGGCAGGGGGGCGCTGCCGCCGGGGACGTACAGGCCGACGCGCCGGATGGGGCGGATGAGTTGCCCCAGCGCGCCGCCCATGTCGTGCGTCATCCAGGAAGTGAGCGGCTGGCGGCGGTGGAAATCTTCGATGCGGGCGGCGGCGCGTTCCAGGGCGGCGCGCTCCGGGGCAGGCAGGGATTCCAGGGCGGCACGCGCCGTTTCGGGGGGGATGCGGAAGGTTTCGAGGGCGAGGCCGTCCAGGGTGCGGGTCCACCTTTGGAGGGCCGCGTCCCCCTGGGCGCGCACATCCGCCAGAATGCGGGTGACGGCTTCCTCCGGGGTGAGGGATTCCCCGAAAAGGGCGGCAATCCCCTGGCGCAGTTTCTCGCTGACGGGCATGTCATCCGGGGGAGTGCGCTTGAGGATGGTTTGCAGGGCGGTTTGGGGGTCGTACAGGCGCAGCATGGGTCAGTCCTCCAGGGCGGCGAGCATGGCGGTGTAGCGGGGCGGCTCTTCTTCGAAGATGTAGGTGACGGGGGTGACGATGATGCCGCTGCCGCCGATGGCGCGCAGTTCGGCGATGGCCTGGGGCAGGTCGGCGCGGCGCACCACGATGTTGACCGAGTACCAGGATTGGCCTTCTTCCCGCACGTAGACGCGCCCGATGGTGGGGCCTTGCAGCCCGCCGATGGTGCGCTGGGTGAAGATGCGCTGGCTGACGGCTTCGGGGCTTTCGCCGCGCACGTTGGCAATCACGAGCAGGTTTTCACGCGCCCGCAGGTGGGCTTCGATGTATTCGAGCAGGCGGCGCGCCATTTCGAGGGCCGCGGGGTTGCGCTTGAGGGCGCGGCGGTTGGCAATCAGCGCGGCCTGCGAGGGCTGGATGGTGCCGTCGTCGAGGGGGCGCAGGCGGTTGTCGCGCAGGGTCTGGCCGGAGGAGACCAGGTCGCTGATGACATCCGCGTAGCCGATGGTGGGCGCGGTTTCGAGGGTGCCCTCGGCGGAGATGAGGGTGTGGGGGATGGCGAATTGCTGCAGGAAGCGCCCGGTGAGCGTAGGGAATTTGGTGGCGACGCGCAGGGGGCGTCCCAGGGTTTGGGTGCGCGCCCACAGGTCGTGCATGCTGCGCACCTCTTCCCAGGCTTCGGGGACGGCCAGGGTGAGGGCGCATTGCCCGTAGCCGAGGGCATCGTGCAGGATGAGGATGTCGCCGTTGTCGCCGCCCTTTTCGGCGACGACATCCAGGCCGGTGATGCCGAATTCCACGCTGCCCTGACGCACGCTGACGACGATGTCGCCGGGGCGCTGGAAGAGTACTTTGAGGCCGGGGAGGGCGGGCAGGGAGGCTTCGTATTGGCGCGGGTTGGGTTTGTGGACGCGCAGGCCGGCCTGTTCGAGGAAGTCGAGGCTGTCCTGCGCCAGACGGCCTTTGGAGGGCAGGGAGATGCGGATGGTGCTTTGCGGCATAGAGGACTCCTTTCGGTGGAGAAAAGAAAAACCCCCGGCGAAGACCGGGGGTTGTGGACAGGTGTGCGAATAGTGCTTCAGCAGGTTGCAGGTATGCGCGTACATGCCTCCCGGTCGGTGCGGGGGATATCAGCATGATGATGATGGTGGCGGGAGGTGTACATCGCGTTCATGTTGGGCGGGATTATAGCCGCGAGGGCGAAATCTGGCAAGGGTCAGGGTTTGGCGAAGACGATGACGTAGTAGCCGAAGTTGTCGAAGTAGGCGTAGGCCACGCCGATTTCGGTGTAGTTCGTGGTGAGCAGGTTTTCGTTGTGTGCGGGTTCCACCTGGTCGGTTGCCCACCAGTTGATTACGCCGGGGCCATCCAGGGGGGGATAACTGCCGTAGACGTTCTCGGTGACGGCGGATGCCTGGTAGCCGGTATCTGCCACGCGGCTGGCCGGGGTAGAACCGTCCGTGCCATTGTGGTAAAAGAGGCGGTTGCAGGCCATGTCGTAGGCGTGGCGCTGGGCGGCCTGAGAGAGTTGGTCGTTGACTGGCAGCGGGGGCAGGTTGTTTTGTGCCCGGTAGGCGTTGAGGGCATCGAGCATATCGGTCACCTTCGCGGGGTCGGTGGTGGCGGCGCAGGCGGGGGTGACGCTCCCGCCGGTGCTGCCCTGCTGCGTGGGGGCGGGTTGTGTGCTGCCCGGTGCGGGGGTGGCGCTCGGTTCAGGGGTTGGTGTAACGGTGGGGGTTGGGGTTGGGGTGAGGATGCCCTGCACGTTTGTTGCCACATTGAGCAGTGCCCACAGGCGGCTGTCCTGGTCTATGGCTATGACCAGCCCTTCGGGGTTTTTGATGACGAAGTTACCCTGGTAGATGCCGGGGTCTGAGGGGGCTTGCAGGCGCAGGGAGAGTTCAGCGGTATTTCCGGGCAGAGTGAGGGGCAGGGAAATGGGGGTGGTGAAGCCCAGGGGCTCGCCGGAGTAGTAATCCAGGGTGTAATCCGGCCCCCAGATGCAGGTGCCGGCGTTGCGTACGCGCCAGGTTTTGGTGAAGGTCATGCCGGCCTGAATGGTGGTGTTGTCGGGGATGGTGACATCGGCGACGAAGGAGGCCTGGTTGGTGCAGTCCGGGGCGTTGGTGGGGGGCGGCAGGGTGTTGGTAGGCTGCGGGGGCAGGGTTTCGG
>DAOTWV010000144.1:0-3862 GCA_034435695.1 Anaerolineales bacterium
GCCTGATTTTGATGGCGGCATACGCTGTGGCACAACAAATTATCCATTGATATGTCCATCCAGCACTGCTTATTCCCATCGTCAGGCCGGAACATCCCCAGCCCCGCTTTGACGGGCTCAGCGCGCCGCCTTCTAACCTGGAAGGGGGAGTCTGATGTCTTACCAGCGTCAGATTCCCCTTCTCTGGAGGGAAGGGGTTAGGGGATGGGGCGAACCGGACCTGCCCCCCGCCCCCGCTTCGACGGGCTCAGCGTAGCGCCTTCCGATGCGGAAGGGGGAGTCTGATGTCTTACCAGCGTCAGATTCCCCTTCCCTGGAGGGAAGGGGTTAGGGGATGGATCAAACCGGACCAACCCCCCGCCCCCGCTTCGACGGGCTCAGCGCGCCGCCTTCCAACCTGGAAGGGGGAGTCTGGTGCCCCCGCCAGAGCCAATTCCCCCTTCCCTGAAGGGAAGGGGTTGGGGGATAGGTCAAACCAGGCTGACACCCGCTTCCCCGGCGCGGGCGGTTGGTTGAAAAATAGGATGAAGGTGTGTCTTCAACGCGCGTTTTAGATAAGCATTAACACGCTAAAGGCGGTTGCAATGATGAGAGTATGCCCAAAAAAACTTCATCTATTTGGATTAACTTTCGCCCTGGCATTGCTGGTTACGGGTGGCTGTACTCCAGCGTCTCCCCTGCAAGATGTGCCGACTTTTACCACAGTCATGACATCCATATCATCTCCTGTCCCATCTGAAACGCCTGCACCCAGCGCAACATCGTCTCCAACTGCAACGCCTTTACCAACGCTGACTCTCACCGCTACGCCCGTCCAAATTCCATCTGTGGAACAGCGCTGCCTGCAAATCATGGATAGTCCGCCGCCAAAATTGAAAGCGCGCCTGGTAATGTCGGAGTATCCACGCATAGAGCATCTTTCATGGCTGGAGGGGAACGCTTTTCTTCTGGACCTCGAAACTGGAAGGAAAATCCCGCTATTGGGAAAAACGCGTGACGAGACTGTCTCGCCGAATGGGAAATGGGTGGCGTATTATGATGCCAGCCAGGAGAAAATCATCGTCGCCGATTATGATGGCAATCTCATTCTGGAACTACCGTCCCCTCATCGCAGGTTGGAACCAAGGTACTGGCTGGACGATCAGCATCTGGTGCTGGATGACTGGTTCTCTCTGGATCCGGAATATGATTTCAAAGACCCTTACGTGATACTGATAACATTAAATCCTTTCACCGGCGAACAGAAAGAGTGGTGGCCTTCCGATTTTTCTCACTCCCTATTCCCTAATATTTTTGGGGGGCCAACAGAGTGGCCGGCAGCCAGCGAATTGATGTTCGCTCCGGACATGACTCATCTTGCCTATAGTTTGGAATTGCCTGCTCAAAGGGCCGTCGCTGTTGTTCTATGGGATATGCGCGAACAAAAAGAAATCAGCAGAGTATACACCAGTTATGCACCCATATGGTCACCAGATAGCGGGCAATTTGCCATAAGTGCTATCCCGACAGATCTAGGCAATTTCAATGATGGTCTGCCATACGAAAATGGTAGCGACCTCTATACGATGGATATTCAGGGAAAACTTCGCCGGTTGACTTATTTCTCTATCGTCCCCAGGCAAAGCACGATGGAAGAGGGGTACACTTGGTCACCCAACGGTCGGAAAATCGCCTTCTGGATGTTGGATAGGCTTCATTCCCGTTCGCCATCGCTTGCTGTGGTAACCGTGGAATCCAAAGCATTGGTCAGTTACTGTGCAACAGATGAGACTCTTCCGGAAAGCCAAATGGCCGCAATCATTTTTCCCCCCCATCCGATATGGTCACCTGATGGGCAATATATTGCTATCACTGTCTTGAATCAAGATTTTGGGCGCAAAGTTCTGCTGGTGGAGTTGGCAAGCGGAAAAGCCTGGAAAATAGCCGAGAATGTGAGTGCCATGGGATGGATGGTGTCTGAACCGTAATCTAATCATCTATCACATCGCCTTGGAATGTCCTTGCTTGCCCCTTGCTATCATGCAGCATCCCCGCGCGACACCAGCGGCCTCACCCCCACCGATTACCAGTACACCGGCCAACGTAACGAAGCCGCGTTAGGGGTATACTTTTACAACGCCAGATGGTATGACCCCGCCCTGGGACGATTCGCCCAGGCCGACACCCTCATCCCCGGCGCGGGAAATCCCCTGGCGTGGGACCGCTACGCGTACGTCAACGACAATCCGCTGCGATATAGCGACCCGAGCGGACATTGTCCATGGTGCATCACCATTGGTCTTGGGGCCCTTATCGGCGCCGGTGTAACGTACGGAGTCCAAGTGGCGGCCAACGTCAGCCAGAATGGGCTCAACGTACAGGCCTTCACGGATGTAAACTGGGCAACGGTAGGGACCGGCGCTGTCGCTGGCGCGGTGGGTGGTGCGACGTTTGGTCTGGGCACCGCGGTGCTGGGGACCGGCCTAGCGGGGACGGTGGCGGCCGGGGCTGTCAGTGGGGCTGTGGCCGGGCAGTCATCCATTGCCGCGGAAAATGTATTCAGTGGACAAGAAATCACCGAGGGATTGGGAAGACCCGGAGATATCGCTCGCGATGCCGTGATTGGTGGTGCGTTGGCTGGAGTTGGATATGCAACGGAACAGGTGACCACCTCTGTTCTGGCCCGAATGGCCACGCATAATCCCGATTCGAGATATGTGATTCTCGGAGGGTATCCAAATTATCGGAATGTCGGCAGCAATAATACTGGCTTCACGTACTTTGAAATGTCTCCCAGAATGTGGAACGTGACAGACAAGTTAGGATTGGCCGAGGATATCAACATCAGATTTATGGAACAACAGGCAGGGCAAGGGAAAACTTTTTTGGTTACGCTGGCTTACAACAGGCCAAAAGGGATACTCGCTTGGGGTACAGGTACAGAGAGAGAAATAGCGTGGCTGGCAACACGGTCAGATTATGTGAACGTAGGAGGAAAGTATTTGTGGCAGCATATAGGGAGTATCATGAGATGATCTATCTTTTGAAACGAGCGATAAACTTATTTCTGTCACGGATATTTCCTCCCTACACTCCTGCGGCTATGCTGCGGGATGTGCGAAAACATCTCGACTTTTTGTTTAGAAGATATGGTTATACTGTGTATGCTTGTTATTTTGACAAGTTTGACTACTGGAATGTGTTGCTAGTATCTCGCACTGAGCGGTTAGGAATCTGGGTGTCCAGTGAGCGCTATATCACCCTATACTTGTACTTACCTACTAAGAAGCGAGGAGGCTTTGAGTCAAGGGCGATTCCCATTCAAGATGTTATAGCGATGGCAGTGAATAATCCCGCTTTACGCGAATCTTGTGGGTATGAAAGTGGCGAAAAAGGAGTAAAAAGGTGTGCACAATTTCTGAAAAAGTATTACCCAATCCTTAAGAACTTCGCTAAGCAGAAAGACTGGCTACTTAAGGAAACTTTCTTGGAAAAAGCCGGGGAAGTTCCTCTTATAGGACACTGGAAGCACGAAGATCCTTGTTGGGTGCGAACACAAACAAGAGAATAGCCAAGATTACACAACAACCTTTCTGTAAATTCTATCCACCCGCGTGGACGGCGCCCTGCGCTACCTGTTCTCCGACCGCCCTTCGACACGGCTCAGGACAGGCATTGGACCTACCCCCCAGCCCCCTTCTAACCTGGAAGGGGGAGTCTAACGTCTTACCAGAGCCATGTTCCCCTTCCCTGGAGGGAAGGGGCCAGGGGATAGGTCGAATCAGACCTACCCCCCAGCCCCCTTCCGGCGCGGAAGGGGGAGTCTGACGTCTTACCAGAGCCATGTTCCCCTTCCCTGAAGGGAAGGGGTTAGGGGATGGGT
>DAOTWV010000145.1:0-2688 GCA_034435695.1 Anaerolineales bacterium
CGATTTTCTTCCATCCGCGGCCACAAGATAAATCGAGTGCAATTCCCCCGAATGTCAACCGTCTGAACCCGAAAGAAGCGCATGAATCAAAGTATCCGAACTATTCTGGGGACGCTTTTCCTGCTGTTTGTGTCGCTGGTGCTGGTACCTGTCGGGGCACTTCATAATCTGCTGTAACGCTTTTTCCTGTTTGTCATTCATAGTCACCCCCTCACTGCCTCGTGCTAGCGCAGAGCCTTCAACATCGGCACCAGTTTGTATTTGCGGGCGTGGCGCTGGAGGAGGCCGTCCAGGTAAGCGTGCCATTCCGCCTCGCGCCCGGCGGCGCGGTAGGCGGCACGCGCTTTCTTCAGCCAGCGTACGGCGTGATGATACCGGTCGGACGCGCCCGCGTCCATGATTTCTTCGGCCTGCCTCTGCGCGGCGCGGATAGCCCAATTGGGACGGCTCTCGATGGCGGCATCCACCACTGGCTCCACCAGAATATAACTCGTGGAGTCTCCAAGCGCAGCGATGGCGTCGTCTATCAAGCCCTCGTGCAGGAAAATTTCGATGCACGGCGCGGGATACTGTGAGCGGTCCCGGCGCAGGTGCTCCAACAGGTCGGCGCGTACCTCTGGCCAGCGGTCACCGGTCAGTTCCTGGATTTTCACGTAGTCGTCCAGGGCCGTGTCTTCTCGAAAGGCAACCAGCGCCGCCTCCAGCGCCTGTTCGGTTTGCCCTGCGTTTTGGGCGGCATCGCGCAGCCAGCGTGCCAAAGGTGCCTTTTGGCCCTCCAGTTCCAGGCCGTGCTTCGCGATGCGCAGAGATTCCTCAATCGCGCCCTGGGTGTGTAACGCCTTCGCCAGTGCGAGCGCTTCCTTGGGGGTCGCCAGGTATTTCATCCCCTCAGAGACGGCTTGTTGCACGCGCCCCAGACGAGCCAGCATGGTCAGATAGCGCTCCGTCTGGCCTTCGGCCTCGGCCAGGTAAAGATATTCCTGATAGCGTTTCTGGCGTTCCAGCACGTTGAGACGCGCTTCGGCCAGTTCGTCAGCGTACCAGGGTGCTTCGCCATCCCACGCCCCCAGGGGGGTGATTTCCCCCTTCAAGACACGGAGCAGCGGAGGAAAATCCCAGCCCTGCAACGCGGCGGCCTGTGCGGCGCTGAAAACGTCATCCGCACCGTAATCGTCAATTTCAGCCTGCCATGCGCTCAGACGGTTGGCCCATCCCCGGCGTTCTTCGGGCGTCAGGTCGGCGGTCAGCAGGGCTTCGGTCCATGCCGACCCCAAATCGTAGAACAAACTGCTGGCATCACCGTCGGAGTCGTCCAGCATCGTCCAGCCATCCACGTATTCCTCGGTAAGCGCCTCCAGAATGCGCAGCGCGTTTTCTCCATCTCTGGCCTCGATGAACTCCCAGGCCTGCTCCAGCACCTGACGCACCTGGCCCACCACGCTGCTCACCTGCCAGTACGCCTCGGATGGGTGCATATGGTCGAGACTGTGCAGGATGGCGCGCACCTGGCGGCGGAAGGCGGAAGCATCTATGGATGTCTTGCGTTGTCGGGATTTCTGGGATTTGGATGCGATTGCACGTGCTTTCAGGCTTTGTACTTCGGCTTCGAGTATGTCGGTCAGTTCTGGGTGGTGCTCGACCAGGCGCAACAGCAGAGTTCTCACCTGGTCGCCGTCCAGGTCGGCCAGCAGCGCATCCACCGGCTGGCGTGCTTCGACCTGTTCCGGCTGGCGGGCGCAGGTCAATAAGACGGCGACGATGTGCTTGCACCAGCCGCCCCAATCGTAAGGGCAGGTACAGAACGCCTCGCGGATGCCGCTCTCGTCGAAGGTGATGCGCACCTGGTAGGGCAGGTAGTGGCTGCCTTCCACCTCGGCCTCTATCTGCTGCCCGCGTTGCGCCACGGAGAGCACCGCGCCGCTCTCGTAATAATCCAGCCCGCGCTCGTAAGATTGTGCGGCGCTATTCTGGCGGATGAGGGATTCGGTGAGATGGGGGATGGTCATGGAGTTATTTTACTCTCAAATTCATTCCTGTACAGGAGCAGGATAACCATTTACCTTGTCAAAAGACCCTGGTTGTGGGTGGGCACGTTTAGTCAGACGAGCACACTGTGATGCCTTCCCGCCCAGCGCGATTAGCCTGACTGATTTGGGGCGCACACCTGGAGCAGACCGGTTTGCCGAGACCGTGTTGCGGGGCATGGTAGAGACGGTCGTCCGGGCGCTCAAACTACCTTGCGCCGCCATCACGCTGGGAACAGGGAATGCCGTCGCCGCCTCTTACGGGCTGCCGGTGAACGAGATGCACACCCTCCCGTTGATTTACCAGGGCGAACCTCTTGGGGGAATGCTGGTGTCGGTGCGCATCCCGGTGGATGATTTCACCTTGCAAGACTGCCGCATGCTGGAGCGCAACGACAAGCCCTTTGTGGAGTACCGCTTCCTGAGCGGCCTGCGGCTGACGAAGATGCTGGCGCACCTGGCCTGGATGGGGATGAACAAGCGCGCCCGTCCGCCGGAGCAGGAATTCCCCGTGCAGCCGCCCTTCGAGCCGCCTTTGGAATGCGGCGACGAGTCGCCGCTTTGAGCAGCGCTACCCAGACTGCGCAAGCTAAAAGGAAACCCCCATGCCCAAAGTATCCCTGAACGCCCCCGCCCCGGATTTCGAACTGACCGATTTCCGCGG
>DAOTWV010000146.1:0-1548 GCA_034435695.1 Anaerolineales bacterium
GCGGCGACATGGACCTGAACGTGGACAAACTGGCACGCCTGAGCGGCCTGCATGACCTGCAGCCCGCCGACGAAGCGGCCATCCGCGCCATCGGTGCAGAACCGGGTTTTGCCTCCCCCGTAGGTCTTCCAGCGGATGCCGATTGTCTGATTGCCGTAGACGACCTGATTCCCCAGAGCGCCAACCTGGTGGCCGGAGCCAACCGTCCCGATACGCACCTGCGCAACGTCAACTACGGACGCGACTTCCACGCCGCGGTGATTGGCGACCTGGCCGAAGCGCGCCCCGGAGACCCCTGTCCACACTGCGGCGCGCCGCTGGAAGCCCAAAACGCCATCCTGCTGGCGGAAAGCGCCCCCGCCGGCACGCTCTCCTGCGCCGACGAGCACGGCGGGCAGGCGCAAGCCGTCATCCACACCCTGCACGTGGACCTCGACGCGGTGCTGGCCTGCACCGTCGAGGCACACCACGACGCATACGGCATCATCTGGCCGGAGGCGCTGGCACCCTTCGACATCCACCTGCTCACCCTGCCCGGCAAAAAAGACGACGGGCAGGTGCCCCAAACCGCGGCACGCCTGTACGCTGCCCTGCAGGATGCGGGGTACAGCGTGCTGCTGGACGACCGCCCGGAAAGTCCGGGCGTCAAATTCAACGATGCCGACCTGCTGGGCATCCCCTGGCGGGTGACGGTCAGCGCGCGGGCGCTGGCGCGCGGCGGGGTAGAGGTCAAGGCGCGCCACAGCCGCGAGCGCGAAACCATCCCGCCGGAAAACCTCCTCGATTACCTGAAAGCCCAGCGCCGAAACACCCCATGACCGCCCAGGTACACGAAGACCTGATTGTAGAAGGCAGGCACATGTCCATGAGCACCTGCCCGCCCATACCGGTGGAACATCCACGCATCGAAAGCAAGCCTCCGCGGCCACCCTCCACCGCCTGTTGGCGCGGCTACATCGGGCAATGGGAAATCCGGGATGGGCGGTTGTATCTGACGGGGTTCAGGGAAGGGCACTACCGGCTGCGAGGTGCGTCCCCTCTGCCGGCGACGTGGTTCAGCGGCATTCTCGTCGTTCCCGCAGGCGAAATTCTGCAATACGTGCACATGGGGTTCGAGACGGTCTTCGCGCTGGAATTGCAGGTGGAAATCGCCCGCGGCGAGGTGGTGCGCGCCCGGCTGGTGGATAACCGCGCCCAAAGCGCCACTCCCTGGCAACGCGACTACCGTTCCCTGCTTGCCCACCTCGACGGGCTGGAACACGCTAACGAGCGCAGGCGCCCGTCCCACAAGTAGGCCGGACATTCCTGTCCGGCATGTAGACAGGCTCGAAAGCCCGTCCCACAAGTAGGCCGGACATTCCCGTCCGGCATGTAGACAGGCTCGAAAGCCCGTCCCACGCCGCTGGCAGCGTGCGCCACAGGCGCGTATCGAAGCCGGCAGCCCATACCCTCGACACACCCAAAATGTGCAAACGCATTCTGGCGACATGGTTCATCGCCAACTTCGCGATTGCAGGGTTGGCCTCCGCCATAGCCGGGCAATGGTAC
>DAOTWV010000147.1:0-7788 GCA_034435695.1 Anaerolineales bacterium
GACTACCTCAACTCATCGTCAACGCCATGACGGCCTTTTGCGCGTGCAGGCGGTTTTCGGCCTCGTCGAAGACTACCGAATGCGGGCCATCGAGTACCTCGCTGGTGACCTCGATGTCACGGTCAGCGGGCAGGGGGTGCATGTAGATGACGTCATCCTTGGCGCGGGACAGTTTTTCCTGGTCCATAATCCAGTGTTTGTACTTGTCCTGCAGGCGCTTGCCTTCTTCGGGGTCGGTGGTGGTCAGCAGCGGGCCCCAGGATTTGGCGTAAATCACATCGGCGTCGTCCATGGCTGCGGCCATGCCGTCGGGGTCGTCGATGATTTCGAAGTTCGTCTTGTTTTCGCGTGCCAGTTGCTGCGCCTGTTCGACGATTTCGGGCATGAGCGGGAATTCGGGCGGGTAGGCCAGGGTGACATCCATACCGAAGCGCGGCATTTGCAGAATGAGCGATTGCGGCACCGAAATCGGTTTGAGATAGGAAGCAGCATAGGCCCACGAGACCACAATTTTCTTGCGACGCAGGTCACGTCCCTTCTTTTCCATGATGGTCATCAGGTCGGCCAGGCACTGGTGGGGATGATAGACGTCGCACTGCATGTTGAGCACCGGCACGCGCGAGGCTTCGGCCACCAGGTTCAGGTAGCGGTTGCCAATGCCCCAGTCGCAATGCCGGATGGCGATGCCGTCGAAGTAGCGTCCCAGGATTTCACCGATTTCCTTTTCGGTGTCGCCGTGGGAAATCTGGGTGGTCTTGCTTTCGATAAAGGCCGCGTGGCCGCCCAGTTGCGCCATGCCGGCCTCGAAGGATGAACGGGTGCGTGTGCTGCTGAAGAAGAACAACATGGCCAGAGTCTTGTCGCGCAGGTAGGCATGCGGAACGCCCAGGGCGCGCTTGCGCTTCAAATCCCAGGCCACATCCAGTATGGTTTCGACTTCTTCTTTGCTGAAGTCGAGGTCACTGATAAAGTCACGTCCGCGAAGGTTGGTTTGCATGGGGAGTCTCCTGTTTTTTTAGTCTTTTAGTCTTTTAGTCTGATAGTCTTTTGGTCTGGTAGTCTTTTGGTCTGGTGGTCTGCTAGTCCGTGTAATTCCGTGTTTTTCCGTGGCTGCTAGTCTGTGTAATTCCGTGTTTTTCCGTGGCTGCTAGTCTGTGCAATTCCGTGTTTTCCGTGGCTGCTAGTCCGTGCAATTCCGTGTTTTTCCGTGGCCGGTAGTCGGGTCAGGTGTGTTTGTGTTGGGTAAGGTAGCCGATGAGGGCGTTGATGAGTTTTTTGGCTTCGTCTGCCAGGTCGTAAGCCTTCCTTCTCTCATCTTCGGTGATGTAGCCCGCGTCCAGGGCGAGGTAAAGTTCGGATTGCACTTCCGATGCCGAACGGCGGGCAAAGCGTAAAAAGCGGACGAATTCCGGGTCGTATCCGGCATCGAAGCCTTCGGCGATGTTGTGCATCACAGAACCAGCCGCACGTTGAATCTGGTCGCGCAGGCCAAAGTCGCGGGCAAACTGGCCTTTGCGCGTCAGCGCGTAGACGTAGTTTGCCAGTTCGCGGGCTTTTTTCCAGGCATCCAGTTCCTCGAAGTTGCGGATGGTGGGCATGAGGCAGTCCTTTAGTCCTTTAGTCCTTTAGTCTGCTAGTCTTTTGGTCTGATAGTCTGGTAGTCTGGTAGTCTTTTGGTCTTTTGGTCGTTTAGTCTGATAGTCTCTTGGTCTGGTAGTCGTTCGGTCTGGTAGTCTCTTGGTCTGGTAGTCTCTTTGTCAACCGACCAGGCAACTACGCGACTAACAGACTACGCGACCAGGCGACTAACCGACTAATCGACCAGGCAACTACGCGACTAACCGACTACGCGACCAGCCGACTAACCGACTAACAAACCAGGTAACAGGGCGTAGAACTCTGCCGCCTTGACCACATCATCCAGCCGGACGGAATCGCGCACGGTATGAGCGGTGGTCTCGTCGCCGGGGCCAAAGCCGATGGACGGGATGCCGGCCTTGCCAGCCCAGTAGATGCCGTTGGTGGAAAAATCCCATTTGCCGGCGGGGGCATCGGGCAGACCAATCAATCTGCGCGCCTGCAAACCAGCCTGCACCAGCGGGTGGTCTTCCTCCAACGCCCAGGCCGGGAAGTACTTGTCCACCGGGAAGACAAAACCGGTGTAGGAAGGTTCATCGTAGAACAGTTCTTCCACCTTGACGCTGTCCTTGAATTCCGGCGGGATGAGCGCCTCGATTTGGGCGATGGCTTCTTCCTTGGTCTCGCCAAAGGTCATGCGGCGGTCAATGTAGATGACAGCCTCATCGGGTACGGCGTTGATGCTGGGAGTCTTGACGTGCATGTCGCTGACGGTGATTTTGCCGTGCCCCAGGAAGGGATGGTCACCCAGTTGCGGCTCCAGGTCACGGATGCCGGCAATCACCGGCAGCAATTTGTAGATGGCGTTATCGCCCAGGTGATTGCTGGCCGCGTGGGCGCTTTTGCCTTTGGCCACGACGCGCAGTTCGATGCGTCCCTTGTGGCCGCGGTAGACCTGCATTTTGGTCGGCTCGCCAATCACCACGAAATCGGGGCGCACGCCAGGGTCTACCTCGACAAAGGTGTTGGGGGCGATGCCGTCGCACCACTCTTCCATGTTGCCAAAGTAATACACCGTCCAGCCTTGCAGCAGGCCGAGGTCACGGGCAATCGCCAGCCCGTAGACCATGCCGGGGGTGGAACCCTTCTCGTCGCATGCGCCGCGGGCGTACAGGATGCCGTCCTCCACCTTACCGGTGAAGGGGTCCCATTCCCACTCGTCTGGGTCGCCGACGCCAACCGTATCGATGTGCGAGTCGTAAACCATCACCTTCGGGCCATTCCCGATGCGTCCCAGGATATTGCCCATCTTGTCGAAGCGCACTTCGTCGAAGCCCAGTTTGCGCATCTCTGCGCCGATGCGCTCGCCCACTTCTTTCAGTTGCGAATCCATCGAAGGGATGGCGACGATTTCGCGCATGAAACGGATGATGTCCTCACGGGATTCCGCCACACGCTGTTGAATTTGGGTTGCTTTGTCTTGCATGATTGGTTTCTCCTATCAGGGATTCTGACCGGCCTCACGCGCCCACGCGTCGCACAACGTGGAAGCGAAAGTAACCGGGCAGGAAATAACTCAACGAATAGTCCACCACGCGCCCCTCCATAGAAAGCAGGCGCGCCTCGAACATCAGCAGCACATCGCCGCGCTGGATGCCCAGGATTTTGGCAATCTCCGGGGGAGCGGCAACCGCCTGAATATCGCAACGCGAGGTACCCAGCGGCGGGTCGCCGCGCTCCAGAAGCATATCCAGCACCGAGCCGCGGAAGCCGCCGCTCAAATCCGAGGGACGCAGCACATCCTCTGGCAGCACATCCACCAGGTAGGCCACCGGGCGCTCCTTCAGCAAAATACTGCGCTCGACGGCCACCACCATCTGGCCTGGGGCAATCCCCAATGCGGTGCGCTCCGCTTCCGCAGGGAGCCGTTGCTGCACATGCAGCGCCCCCATCGAGACGGGCAAGCCCATCCGCCGCGCCTGGGTTTCGATGCTTTCGAGCACTTCCAGGCCGCTTTCGATGACTTCTGCCGGGGCCATGACGTAGGTTCCTGACCCCTGGCGGCGGTGCAGGATGCCGCGTATCTCGAAGGTGCGCATGGCCTCCCGCAAAGAGGAACGGCTGACGCCCAGTTGCTTCGCCAGTTTAGGTTCGGCCGGCAAACGCTCTCCCGGCGGGGTCTTGGCAATGATTTCTGCCAGCCGGTCTTGAAGGGTTTTTGAAGTCTGGTTCATGTAGTTGGGTAGTCGTTTGGTCTTTTAGTCTGGTAGTCTTTTAGTCTGTTGGTCGTTTAGTCGGGTAGTCTTTTAGAGTCTATCCGAAAATTCGAGAAGGCGCCGGTTGAGGCTCTCGAAACCAGCGCCGGGCTTCGAGTACATTTCGGCACGCTCAATGCGCCGCCTCAGCCCTCTGCGCATTTTTCGGATAGATACTTAGTCTGTTGGTCGGGCAGTCTGGTAGTCGTTTAGTCTGTTGGTCGTTTGGTCTTCTAGTCTTCTAGTCGTTTAGTCGCTTGGTCGCTTGGTCGTTTGGTCGTTTGGTCGCCTGGTCTGGTAGTCCGTCGTCGGTAGTCCGTCGTCCGTGGTCTGTCGTCGGTGGTCTGTCGTCGGTGGTCTGTCGTCCGTGGTCTGTCGTCCGCGGTCTACCGCCCATCGTCTACCGTCCACCATCCACCACCGGCACAAACTCGAATTTCGTCACATCCACCAGCCCCAGGTCGGAGATGCGCAGTTCGGGGATGACGACCAGCGCCAGCAGGGAGAGTTGCATATTGGGGTTGTTGAGCCTGCAGCCGCAGGCCTCGAAGCCGCGCAGCACACTGGCGGCCTTCTCGGCCACCACTTCGGCGCGCTGGTTGGACATCAGCCCGGCAATCGGCAGTTCCACCAGCCCAATCACTTCGCCATCCTTCACCACCACCTGCCCGCCCTGGGTTTCAGCCAGTTTGTTGGCCGCCTGCGCCATCATGGTCTCATCCGTACCAACCACAATCATGTGATGGCTGTCATGGGCAACCGTGGTGGCAATGGCGCATTTCTCGCTGAAGCCGAAACCGTGTACCAGGCCGACGGTCACGCCGCCGGTACCCTTGTGCCGCTCCACCAACGCAATTTTGGCGATGTCCCGCTCCCTGTCCGGGTGGATTTCGCCATCCTGAGGGAACACTTCCATCCGCAGGTGACGCGTGGGCGCCTGGTTTTCGATGACGCCGATGACATGAGCGACCATCCCCCTCCCCTTCCCCCCTCCCCCTAAGGGGGAGGGGCTGGGGGTGGGGGTCTCCACTCCCCCGGTGGGGCTGGGGGTGGGGGCAAGCAGGCGGAAATCGGCGGCGGTGAGGGACTTCCCCAGGTGGACGGAGTGCGTAGCCCAATCGGGGTAGGGGTAAGCAGGCAAATCCACCCGCAAAGCGCCGTCTTCGGCAATCACGCGCCCTTTGGCAATCACCACCTCGGCGCGGAAATCCCGCAAGTCGGAAGTCAGCACGATGTCTGCCCAGCGGCCGGGGGCAATCATGCCCATCTCGCGGCTGAGGCCGAAGTGCTCGGCGGTGTTGATGGTCATCATCTGGATGGCGGTCATTGGCTCCAATCCCTGAGCAATGGCGTGCCGCAGCACCCTGTCCATGTGCCCCTCGTTGACCAGCGTCTCGGAGTGGCTGTCATCGGTACACAGGATGAAGCGGCGCGGGTCCAGGCCACGCGCCAGAATGGCGCCTACCTGCGAGGCCACATCGTGCCAGGCAGAGCCGTAACGCAGCATCGGGCGCATCCCCTGGCGGGCGCGGGCAATGGCATCCTCCAGGCGGGTGCCTTCGTGGTCGTCCTCCGCGCCGCCGGCCACGTACCCATGAAAGGGCAACCCCAGGTCGGGCGAGGCGTAATGCCCGCCGATGGTCTTCCCCGCCGCGTGCGTGACGACCATCTCGGCCAGCATCTTCTCATCGCCGTTGAACACACCGGGGAAGTTCATCATTTCACCCAGGCCGATGATGCCATCCCAGGTCATCGCTTCGGCCACTTCCTCCGGGCCGATGGACGCGCCGGGCGTTTCCAGACCGGGAGCGGAGGGTACGCAAGAGGGCATCTGTACCCACACGTGAATCGGCTGCACAGCGGCCTCATCCACCATCAGGCGCACCCCCTTCAGCCCAAAGACGTTGGCAATCTCGTGCGGGTCAACGAACATGCCCGTGGTGCCGTGCGGCGCAACAGCGCGCACGAACTCCGTCACCGTCACCATGCCGCTCTCGACGTGCATGTGTCCATCCAGCAAGCCGGGAACCAGATACCGCTCCCCGGCCTCGATGACCTGCGTCGCCGGGCCAATACAATGCCCGGCATCTTCTCCCACAAAGGCAATGTGCCCCTCGACCACGGCAACATCCGTGTGTGGAATGATTTCACCGGTCTGCACGCTCACCCAACGGCCATTGCGCAGCACCAGGTCTGCCGGCCTGCGTCCCATAGCGACATCCACCAGGGCTTTACGGAGGGCAATTTGGGGTTTCGGGGACATTTCTCGCTCCTTTGTTTCACAACTGCCATTCTTCCCGCCAGGAAGCCAGTTTGCGGCGGTAAGCAGGGTCGCGGTAACGGTCGGGATGGAAGGCCGCGGCATAGGGCGGCAGGGGTTTGCCGGTCAGGTGCGCCGCCAGCAGGTCGGCCGCGCCCTGCGAGGCCATGATTCCGTAGCCGGAGAGTGCGCCGAGTACGTATGCGCCCGCCACCGGCAGCGGCCCAATCAGCGGGCGGTTTTCGGGCGTCTTGACGTAGTAGCCGCCGTCCACGATGGGGCGCGGCAGGCGGGTGCGGTAGGCGCGCATGGCAGGGAGCATCCGCTCCAGGCCGCGCAGCACCACTTCGGGATACAGGTCGTCTCCGGGAACGGGGAAGACGGGGGACATTTCGGGGGTATCGTACTCCCACAGGGCTACCGCCATTCGGGAGCCGCCGCGCCCTTCCGGGCGGGTATGCGCCCCCGAGGGCAGCACCCCGCTCAAAGGGAGTCCCGTTTCCGTCTCATCCAGCAGGGCGCGCTCTTCCGGAGTCCAGTCCAGTTCCTGCGGGTCTGCCCAAATCAGCAGCGGGGCTTCACGCGGCAGCGCGCCCAGACGGTCATCGAAGGCCAGTTTGAGATGCCGCTCGGCCACCACGGGCAGGTCAAGCCCCAGTTGGGCAGCCAGCGGCTTGAGGAATGGGCCGGCGGCCAGCACCAGGCGCTCCACAGGGATGCGTTCACCGTTTTCCAGGTGGACAGCACGTACCCGCCGCCCATCCCCATTTTGGCTATGCGCAATTTTGACAACGCGGCCGCGCAAGAGACGCACACCGGCGGCGCGGGCTTCTTCCAGCAGGTACATGCCCAGTTGCTGGGCGCTCAGCCACCCCGCCCGACGGACGTGCAGCGCCCCCACGGCCTCCGCTCCCAGGTACGGGAAGTAACGCTGCAGCAGGTCGCGCCCCACCAGCAGGTCGGCGCCATCCGGCACGTCTGCCCAATCATCCGAAGTAACGGGCTGGTAGGTGCAGGCTTCTGGCCGGTGGATGCGCAATTCCCCGGCACCCATGCGGGCTGCAGCACGGGCAGCCTGTTCCCAGCGGGCAATGCGGGCCGGAATGCCGGTAACGAACAGGTAGCCGCGCCGGTTGAGGTGGAAGCGGTTGCCGCTGGCCTGCGCCAGTTCCTCCAGCAGGTCTATGCTGCGGTTCATCAGCGCAATCATGGCATCGTCCGGGCCGGGCCACCAGTTGCGGTAGCACTCGGTGGATTTGTCGCTGGTGAGCGTCAGCGGCGGGCGCGCGTCAATCAGCGTGATGTCTTGCACGCCATGCCGCACTGCCAGATGATACGCCAGCGATACGCCGGCAATGCCTGCACCGAGGATGAGGAGCATGGGGGGTAGTCGGGTAGTCGGGTAGTCGGGTAGTCTGTTAGTCTGCTGGTCTTTTAGTCTTTTAGTCTGCTGGTCTTTTAGTCTGCTGGTCTTTTGGTCTTTTAGTCGCATAGTCTGTTGTCGGTGGTCTGTCGTCAGTGGTCTGTCGTCGGCGGTCTGTCGTCCGTCGTCGGTAGTCCATCTGCATTCATCATTCCGCATTCATCCTTCCGCATTTTCCTCCCATGAACTACCTCTGGTCTCCCTGGCGTATGACATACATCCAAAATGACTTGAAAAAACCGGGCAACGACTGCGTGTTTTGCGCTGCGCAG
>DAOTWV010000148.1:0-8633 GCA_034435695.1 Anaerolineales bacterium
CATCCGCAAAGATACCCTGCTGGATACCCTGCAAAACGTCTTACACATTCAGCCAACCCAGACGGCCTCCCCCACAGAATCTGGAGAAATCGTGCTGGTGGTAGAAGACAACCCCGCCAACCAAAAGATGGTACTGCTGCAACTCAAGGCGCTGGGCTACCCGGCCTACGCCGTGGACAACGCCGCCAGTGGCATCCGGGAACTGCTGGAAAACGGCTCACGCTACGCGCTGGTACTCATGGACGTCCAAATGCCCGAAATGGACGGCCTGACAGCCACACGTAAAATCCGTGAACTGGAAGCCGGCAGCGGACGCCACATTCCCATCATCGCCCTGACAGCCAATGCAATGGCTGGGGACAGGGAGCGGTGCCTGCAAGCCGGAATGGACGATTACCTGAGCAAGCCGCTCAAAAAAGCCGCCCTGCAGGCCGCCCTGGAAAAGTGGTACCCGCCCGACAAACGACCGCAGCCACCCGCCCCCACAGCGGCTCCCCCACCCGAACAGTCCCCCACCCCCCAGGAGGACAGCACAGACCTGCTGGACCCCGCCACGCTGGAAACCCTGCGTCAACTGGAAGCCTCCACCGAACCCGGCCTGCTCAAGGAAATCTACGGCATGTACCTGCTGCACTCCGTCGAGTTGATGGGGAAAATCCGCAACGCCGTCTTCCAGAAAGATGCAGAAGCCCTGCGCCAAAGCGCCCACAGTTTGAAAGGCAGCAGCATGGAAATCGGCGCGCACAAACTGGGCGCCGTGTGTGCCGAACTGGAAAAAATCGGGCGCAGCGGCGATACCGCCAGCGCCGACGCACGCATCCCCGAACTGCAAGACCTCTACGATTCCACCTGCCGCGCCATCCGCTCCTTGCTGGATGACATGGCCTGACACCGATGTCCTCCCTGCCCTTCACCTCTCGCCGTTCCCCTGTCCTGGGCACACGCGGCATGGTGGCTACCTCACAGCCGCTTGCCGTTGCCGCCGGCTTGGAAATTCTGGCACAAGGCGGCACCGCGGCCGATGCCGCTATTGCCACCGCAGCCGCCCTCAACGTCACCGAGCCCACCTCCACGGGCATCGGCGGCGATGCTTTCGCCCTGTACTACCACGCAGCCAGCAAGCAAGTCTTCGCCCTCAATGCCAGCGGACGCGCTCCCCGCGCCCTGAGCCTCGAACGCGCGCTCACAGCCGCCCGGCCAGACGGCACCTTGCCCCCTTTTCATCCCTACACCATCACGGTGCCTGGAGCCTGCTCCGGCTGGTGCGCCCTGGTGGAACGCTTTGGCCGCCTCTCTCTGGCACAGGTACTCACCCCTGCCATCCGCCTGGCCGAGGAGGGCTTTCCCGTTGCTCCCTTGACGGCTTACTTCTGGGCACGCGGCGTCACCAGACAACTTTCCCACGCACCTAACGGGCACGAACTGACCATCCAGGGGCGCGCCCCAACCCCAGGGGAGATTTTCCGTAACCCTGGGCTGGCGCGCACTTTCCGGGCAGTCGCCGAAGGCGGCGCAGCCGCCTTTTACCAGGGCGAAATCGCCCGCGCCATCGTGGAAGTCGTCCAGCAATCCGGTGGCTGCCTCGCCCTGGAAGATTTGCATTCCCACACCGCAGAATGGATGCAGCCCATTGCCACCACCTACCGGGGGTACCGCGTATGGGAATGTCCCCCCAACGGGCAGGGGCTGGCCGCCCTGCTGGCGCTCAACATCCTGGAAGGCTTCGACCTGAGCGCCCACGCCCCCCTCTCCGCCCAGCGCCTGCACCTGCTGGCCGAGGCCATGCGCCTGGCCTTTGCTGATACCCGCTGGTACGTGGCCGACCCGCATACCAACCCTGCCCCGCTGGATGCGCTACTCTCCAAGGACTACGCGGCCCAAAGGCGCACCCTGCTCGACCCGCAACGCGCCACGCTCGACCAGCAACGCGGCACCCCTGTAGCCGCCTCCAATACGGTTTACCTCAGCGTGGTGGACGGCGAAGGCAACGCCTGCTCTTTCATCAACAGCAACTACATGGGGTTTGGCACCGGCATCGTCCCCAAAGGCTGGGGCTTCACCCTGCAAAACCGGGGGCACAATTTCAGTTTGCAGGCCGGGCACCCCAACGTTCTCGCACCGGGCAAACGCCCCTATCACACCATCATTCCGGGCATGATAACCCGCGCACAGGATGAAAGTCTTTTCGCCTCCTACGGCGTAATGGGGGGCTTCATGCAGCCCCAGGGGCATGTTCAGGTAGCCGTCGGCTTGATTGACGACCACCTGGACCCCCAGGCCGCCCTGGACAGGCCGCGTTTCTGCATCACCGATGGCACTTCCGGGGGCGTTCTTGCGCTGGAAGAAGGCATTCCCGTCACGGTAATGGCCCAACTGGCCGAAATGGGACATCCCGTGCGCCCGGTCAGCGGCCAGGGACGGGCGCTTTTTGGCCGCGGGCAGGTCATCCTCCGCAATCCCACAGACGGGGTGCTCACCGGCGGCAGCGACCCGCGTGCCGATGGCTGCGCCATGCCATTGTAATTTTCTCCCCGCAGGTAACCTTTGGGCGGGACTTGCATCTAACTTGTGTCACATCAACCCGTTTCTCTTGTGAGGAGGTTTGTCATGTTCAAAATCAACGAAGCCACCTGGGACCGTGTAGTACGTGTCATTCTGGGTATCGTTCTGTTGTACCTGGGCTGGGGCGGCGTAGTCGCTGGCGGCTGGGGCGTTTTCTTCAAAATCATCGGTTTCGTCCCCCTGCTGACCGGTCTCGTAGGCTGGTGCCCGGCCTATTCGCTCTTCAAGTTCCAGACGAACAAATAGCCCCTGCATCAGTGGGGAGTCGTGTCCGGCTCCCCTTTTTTCTGCCCCCATGCGAAAATCGGCTTTTCTGGAAAAATTGCGTCACACCCCGCGCCCGGTAGTGGTGGATTTCTGGGCGCCCTGGTGCGCCCCTTGTCGGGCGCTCAGCCCCGTTTTGGAAAAGGTGGCTGCCGAATACGAGGGCCGCGTGGAGTTGTGGAAAATCAACACCGACGAGGAAGCCACCCTGGCTGTCGAATTGCGCGTCTTCAGCATCCCCACCGTAGCCGTGTACGTGCGAGGCGAGGAGGTGCTGCGTCGCAGCGGTCTGCAGCCTAAACCCGTCTTGCGGGAGATGTTCGAGGTAGCCGTTGGGACAATCTCCGCGCATCAGGTCAGCCGTCTCACGCCTGCGGAACGCCTGCTGCGCGTGGGTATCGGCCTGGCAGTGCTGGCCTTCGGAGTGTGGTGGGCGCATGCGTGGGTACTGGCGCTCATAGGAGCCGTAATTGCCTTCAGCGGCGTGTATGACCGCTGCCCGCTGTGGCAGGCCATCACCAGTCGCTTGCGCAAAGCCTGATTTACCCCGTGGCAAAAAAACAGCGCCTCCCCGGCACAGCAAACGGGGAGGCGCTTTCGCGCTCCCTGCCGGTCAGCGAAATCCGGCAGGGACAGGGAGGAGGGGAAACCGGCTATTTGATGCCGTACACCACGTTGACAGTCACCGTGACTTCCATTTGCCCGGCGGAAATGGGCACATCGGCAGCCAGCGCCATCTCCGCACCGCCGCGTGCCATTGGCATGGGCGGCTGCGTATACCCCACAGAGGCATTGATTTGCTGCACCTCGCCAACGGAAACGCCCGCGGCGCTGGCCAACACATCCGCCTGGGCACGCGCATCGCTGACGG
Organism: Anaerolineales bacterium; assembly: GCA_034435695.1. GTDB lineage: Bacteria > Chloroflexota > Anaerolineae > Anaerolineales > DRKV01 > DRKV01. The sequence goes on from DAOTWV010000148.1 coordinate 3,698, forward strand.
CGGCCTTCAAGGCCTCCTGATAAGCCGCGGTACGGTCGGCCACATCGAACTGGATGCCGCCAATGCTGTTCGCACCGGCTTCTACGGCGGCATTCAGCAACGCGCCGATGGAATCCAGGTTGCGCACGGTGACATAGACGGTGTTGTCTACGATGTAGGTGATGCCTGTGACCTGCCCATTGTTGTCATAATTTTGCCGCGGGTAGATGCTGAAGTTGGTGGTGCGGATATCTTTGGCATCTACGCCGGCTTTTTTCAGCGCCGTAATCAAATCGGCGCTCTGGGTGTTGTTGCTGTTCACCGCCGTTTTGGCATCCTTGTGTTCGGTGTGCACGCCAATGGAGATGTAGGCGATATCAGGGGTCAGGGTAACTTTGCCAGTGCCGGTCACGGCAATCGTGCGGTCAGGGGCTGTGCTGCCCGCGGCATAGGTTTCCGGCGTAGCCCCTTGCAGCGGCAGGGCAGCCATCGCGCCGCTTGTACCAGTTGCACCGCAGGCGCTCAACAACAGACTGGCTGCCAGCAAAAGGGTGGGAAGGACGATTTTGATGTTTCTCATGGTTTGTAACTCCTGTCACAAGTTTTTTTATCCGTCTGGACGTACTTCTAAACGCCGCAGGAACGCCACTGGTTCCCCTGGTTGCATTTCTTTCACCTTCTGGTACACTGAAAATGTCGGATAAGCCGCATTTGGAGGAAACAACTATGAAACCCATCCCCGCACTCTCACAACGCGACCCCCGCTGGAAGGACAAAAAACTGGGCACCAGCAACGAAACCATCGGTGATTACGGTTGCCTGCTCGTTGACCTGACTATGGTCGCGAACTACTATGGCTTCCAGATAACGCCAGATACCCTCAACAAAAAGATGCGCAATGCAGGCGCGTTTAGAGGGGCGTTCATCATACCACGGTTGATTTCCTCCGTCCTGCCCGGCATGAGGCAGAAGAGGTATGTCAAATTGCAGGGCGATGCACCCGCCCCACTGCACGATATCGACGCCGCCCTCGCGCAGGGACATCCCGTCATCGTGGAGGTGGATTATTCCCCCAAACCGGGCTTCCAAAACCACTGGGTGGTGCTGTATCAAAAGCAGGGCAAAGATTATTTGATTCGCGACCCCTGGCCTTATCCACCAGAAGAAGACGAAAGCACACTGCGGGAACAATACGGTTTTGCCGGCAAGCCAGCCAAAATCATTCGCTCCGTGCTGTGGATGGAAGGGCCATTGCAGGAAGCCCCCCCGGCCGAGCCGCCGGAGGACACAATTGCCAGTTTCCCGCTCTTTGCCATGGTAGACGACCTGGCGCTGCGCTCTCAGCCCGTGGTTGCTCCCACAACCCTGATAAAACGCGTCGCCCGTAACACCCGCTTCGACGTGCTGACCAGCGACGAGGAAGCCAGCAACAAAATCGGAGTGATGGGCGAGTGGCTGCCTGTGCGCGACCCCGAAGGTACGCGCGGCTACGCAGCCGCCTGGTACCTGAGCCGCGAAGAACAACCCATCATCCCGCCCCCCGAAGGGCCGCCGCAGGAAGACGTGATTGCCAGTTTCCCTGTGTACGCAGTGGTAGACGATTTGGCCTTGCGCTCACGCCCCATCATCGCGGAGGACACGCTGATAAAACGCGTGCCGCGCAACACCCGCTTCGCCGTGCTCACAAACGACGAAGAAGCCCACCGCAAAACAGGCACCGCCGGGGAATGGCTGCCCGTGCGCGACCCAGAAGGCACACGCGGGTACGTTGCTGCATGGTGCGTGGCAAAGCAACCGCAACAGGTTGCACAACCCCCCGCGCCCCCGCCCTCCTCTCCGGCGACGTTACAGGTACGCACCACGGTCGAGGGGCTTTCGTTCCGCTCTCGCCCCCGCATCATGCCGGATACCCTCCTCAGGCGGTTGCCCTTCCACACCGTGCTGACGGTGCTGGAGGAGGAAGCGCGGGCGCTGCCCAAAATCGGTGCGCTCAACCAGTGGCTGCACGTCGAAACCGAAAATGGGCAGCGCGGCTATGTGGCGGCCTGGTATGTGGAACGCGCCCCCCAATCCGTCCCGCCGCCGACAGAAGAACCCGGCGGCACCCTCACCATCCACACATCCGTGGATAACCTCGCATTGCGCTCGTTGCCGCATGTCGCGGAAGACACGCTGCTCAAGCGACTGCCGCTGGGCGCGCCTTTGCTCGTACTGGAAAACACCGAACGCGCGCGCACCAAAATCGGGCAGTTTGGTCAATGGCTGCTTGTGCGCGACGCTGCAGGGAGTGAGGGGTATGTGGCAGCCTGGTACGTGACCTGATGCCTGCCACACAAGACAAAGGCGCGCAACGGTTGCACCGTTGCGCGCCTTTGCGTTTACGGCTGCAGCACCAGATGGTGCTGCGCGGCGGCCTCCACCTGCGGACGGCTGAAGAGCATCGGGCGGTATTCGCCCGAAACCCACATGGGCGCCATGTCGATGTAGTTCGGGTGGTAGGCGTGCCCCGATTGGCCGGTGGTGTGGATGTCCACCGAATTATCCATGTTGCTCAGGTCTACAATCATGCGCATGGAAGGCAGCCAGTCCACCTCGTAGCCTTCGGTAGCCGTCCAGCCGGTGGCGTTGACGATGGCCTTGCCGCCGCCCACCGGGAAGGGGCCGCGGTTGAACAGGTTCTCGATGGGCGCGATGCCCGATTCGCCCAGCGTGGCATTGCGGAAGGTGGCCGTATGCAGGTCGCCCCAGCGCCACTGCGCCGGGTCTTTGCCCAGCCGGTCGCGCAGTTCTTTGACGGCGTCCTCCAGGGCTGCGGCAAACATCTGGTCGCGCGTCTCCACCGCTGGGGTCGTCTGGTCGTCCCACCAGGGGGAAGCGGGATTCTCCGTCAGGTGGCGTACCACCTCCCACCAGTGGGAGCCGCCATCGGGCCAGAATTCCTCCGGCAAATCATCGTGGAAGGTGCGCGTCAGCAGGTGGTTCCAGAAAGCCTCGAACAGGGCCGCGGGCGCCGAATCGGCGGTCTGCTGGAAATCCCACCCCGTCCACAACTGGCGGGCGGTCTCGAAGGCCGGGGTATCCGGTGCTGCGTTCAACACCACCGGCACCAGGAAGGCCGCGTTGCCGCTGTAATCATCCAGGTGCATTTTCTGGTAATCGGCGATGGTTATCGGGCCGGAGATGCTTTGCAGCATGGCGATGATGCGCTCGGCGCGGTAGCCGAAGGTGTAATCGGCGGTAATCAGGTAGGGGTATTCGGGGCCGACCACCGGGTTGTTGGCGGTCACGATGTAGCCTTCATCGGGGTTGAAGGCGTAGGGCAGTTGCTCGAAGGGGATATAGCCCTGCCATTCGTACTCATCCGTCCAGCCGGGGACGGGGAAGCGCCCATCGCCGTTCTTGCGGATGGGAATGCGCCCCGGCATCTGGTAGCCGATATTGCCGTCCACATCGGCGTAGAGCAGGTTTTGCGCCGGCACGGCAAATTGCGAGGCCGCCCGGCGGAAATCGTCGAAATTCTGGGCGGTATCCAGCCCCAGAATGGCGCAGAAGACGCAGGAAGGCTCCAGCGCCGTCCAGCGCATGGCAATGGCGTAATTTTCGGGCAAATCGATGCCGGCGCGCTGCCGGAAGGGGGTGGCGGTGGGGTCGGGATGGTCTTTCAGCGGGCCGTAAGCCTCGGAGATGATTGGGCCGTGGCGGGTGTAGCGCACGGTCACGTCCACCGGGTCGCCGCCAGCCACCTGGACGGTCTCGTGCAGCACGTCCATATCCACCCACTGGCCGTTGTACTCGTACTGGTTGGGGTTATCGGGGTTGATTTTCTCGATGAACAGGTCAATCACATCCGGGCCGGTGTTGGTGAACCCCCAGGCAATGCGGTCGTTGTGCCCGATGACCACACCGGGGTCACCGGCAAAGGAAAACCCGACTACATCGAAGGGACACTCGGCGTTCTTTGGCTGGCAGTGCAGGCCGACCTCGAACCAGATGGAAGGCATTTGAATGCCCAGATGCGGGTCGTTTGCCAGCAGGGGATAGCCGGTGCTGGTCTTGTCCCCGGAGACCACCCAACTGTTCGAGCCGATTCCGTCCCCGGAGGGGCCAATCAGGGAATCCACCGCGGCCGTTTGGGTGGTGAGGCCTTCCAGCAGGGGCAGCGCGTTTTGGGGGATTGCCGCCCCGCCCGCTCCCCCGGAGACGCCTTCCAGCACGGGGTGCGGCACGATGACGGGCTGACGCTCGAAATCGTAGGGCGGGAACAAATCGGCGAGTTGCTGCGGGGTCAGGGTTTTGCTCAGGATGGCGCGCTCGATTTCCAGGTTCATGTTACCGCGCAGGTCCCAGGCCATGGCTTTAGCCCAGGTCAGGCTGTCCACCGGCTGCCAGGGTTGGGGAGCGTAATCGGGGGTCAGCAGCCCCAGGATGACGTATTCCAGGCTGAGTTCTGCGCCAGAGCGCCCCTGCAGGTAAGCGTTGACGCCGTCGCTGTAGGCCTCGAACACGGCGCGGGTTGCCGGGTCGGTCTGCGCCCACTCCTGCTCGGCGACGCGCCGCCAGCCCATAGTGCGCAGGAAGATGTCGGTATCCACCTGGCTTGCGCCGAACATCTCCGAGAGGCGGCCTGCGCCGATGTGCCGCCAGAAGTCCATCTGCCAGAAGCGCTCCTGGGCATGGACGTAGCCCTGGGCAAAGAACAGGTCATGCTGGTCCTGGGCGTAGATGTGCGGCACGCCGTACTGGTCGCGGTAAATGTCCACCGGCGCGTGCAGGCCGGGCAATTGCACCTCCCCGTCGGTCTGCGGGAAGGATTTTTTCGCCTGGCTGCGCATGTACGGGGAAAAAGCCGCGGCTGCGGCGCCGACAAGCACGATGACGATGAGCAAAATACCCCCTGTGATGCGGAAGATTTTCTTTTTCATGGCTGGTTCCTTTGGGTGGGAGGTGTCACGTGTCA
>DAOTWV010000149.1:0-3504 GCA_034435695.1 Anaerolineales bacterium
GGCGCATTGCTGGACAGCCAATGAGGCTTTATGGGCACTATTTTCTTACAGACAACCACACACGAACAAGCGCAGCGCATTCTATCCAAAATACCATCCCCCCACATCCACCTGTGGACTCCTGAAAGAGCATTGTCGGCGGGAATCAATGACCTGGTGCTATATTTTCCAGAAAGTCAACCCGCAGACACGCAAGCGGTTGTGGAGCACATCCAGAGCATCAGCCAGAACACCAACCTCATCCTGATTTTGCCCCAGGGGCACAGCGGATGGATACGTATGCTCCCCCCTGATGTGGTTGCCGATGCCCTCCCAGAAGATACCATCACACCCGACCTCCTGCAGGATGTCTTGCATCTGCATACCACCCGCCTGGAAACCGGCCAACTGGGGCGCGCGCGTCTGGATGCCGAGCACCTGATGCGCTTGCAACGTGACCTGGTGATTCGGTTGGGACAGACAACCACCCTGCACCAGGCCCTGGATACCGTGCTCAAAGCGGCTTTGTTATTACCCGGTATCGATAGCGGAGTGCTCTGCCGCGTAGACCCCGATTATGCCATGCAACCGGCCGCCTACCGTGGGGTTTCAGAATCCTTTGTGCAGCAATTTTTCCACCGAAAGCGTAACCCGCAGTGGCAACTTGTGTTGAGCCAGCACAAGCCCCTGTACCAGAACAGCCAGGATACCCAGACACATCTCGTGCTGGCACAAGAGGGGATAAAAGCCCAGGCTATCCTGCCTATCGCCTCCTCCGATACTCCCTTTGCCGCCCTGTACCTGTTTTCCCACGTCTTCAGCGAGATTCCAGAAAACCTGTACCTGACATTGGAAACCATTAGCGGTCAACTGGCGGCTATGCTGCAACACATTCACCTGGTAGAGGAACAGCAAACCACCTCACGCCTGTTATACGCACTCATCCACACATCCCCTGATGGAATTCTGGTGGCAAATGAAGAGGGGCGTGTCGTGCTCACCAATCCAATTTTTGAACACATTACGGGGCTGTCCACACAGGACAGCCGTTACCGTTATCTGTGGGAAATCATGGCGCAATTGATACCACAAGCGCGTCTCACAGAGGAAATACAACGTCGTATGCGCTCCGAGGTTTTACGCATGACGCGGGAAAAGAACGTCGTGAGTCATGCCGAACCCCATAAACTCACCATAGAACGACCAGATGGAACACCGGCAACGATAGAATTACACCTCTTTACAGTAGATACACCAGCCGGAACACACTTTGCCACCCTGGTGCGCGATATCACCGAACGGGAACAGCAACACCGCGCCCTTGAACATCATCTGGATGAACTGCAGGCCATTACCGAAGTCAACACTGCCATCTTGCAAACCCTCGAATTGCAGCCCTTATTGGAAAACGTGCTCGCGGCAGCCTGCCGCGTCATTCCGGGTGCAGAAAAAGGCAGCGTTGTGCTGCGTAACTCCCAGAGTGACGCGTTGGAATTAGTAGCACTGCACAACTATCGGGACCCTCGCGTCATGCAGGCAGGGGATACCATCAAAAAGGGGTACGCTGTACGCGCTATCCGGGAAGCATCTCCCTTGATGATAGAGGATGTCCAATCCGACCCATCCCTGGTCTATGACGGGGATATCCCCGAAATGGTCATTCGTAGTGCCATCACGGCACCGCTCAGGGTAGATGAGGAAGTCCTGGGGGCAATTTCGCTGGATAACAGTTCACGCACCAGCGCATTTACTGAACACGACCTGCATTTGCTCACAGCATTTGCAGGACAGGCCGCCCTGGCAATTCGACACGCACGTCTATACGAACGTGTCCGTGACCAACTTGAACGCCTCAGCCTGGTGCAACATATTTCCAGCACCTTGCGCCTCGCACGGGATGTAGAGCAAATGCTCCCCATTTTGCTTGATGAAACCCTCAGCGCCTTGCAAACAGATACTGGCGCCATCCTGCTTTACAATAACGTGCATCAGGTGCTGGAATTTGCCGTCGCGCGTGGATGGTTCAAGCAGTTCTTTGGCGCACAAATGAACCCCGACGAGGGCATCAGCGGAAGCGTCTTCACGAGTAAACAGGCACGCCGTCTGGATGACATCCATACTGCACCGGACATTTCCCGGGCCTTCAAAGCACAGGTCCCTGAAAACTGGGCTGGCGCCTGCATTCCCATCCAAAATGAAAATCGCAGTCTGGGGGTCTTGTGGGTTGCCGTACCCGCGCCACGTCGCATTACCCCGGAACACATGTCCCTGCTCATTACGATTGCAGACCTGGCCGGCAACGCCCTCCAACGCATGCGTCTGCACGCTGAGACTCGCAAGCAATTGCAGCGGCTGACCCTCTTGCGTACCATTGACGCCACCATCAATGCCAGTATGGATTTGCGTTTGACTTTCCATGTCATGCTGGAACAATTGTGCGCACAACCAAACGTCGGCGCGGCGGCTGTTGCACTGTTCGACCCCAATACCCAGGCACTGGATTACCTCGCCTGGTATGGCCTGTCCGGGTACCAACGCAAAGACATCCCCCTTTGGCTGAGCAGTAGCCCGGCTTACCCGGCCATCCTGGAGCGTAAGACCGTTACCATGGAGGGTACCTACCCCCTTCCGGTGCAATTCTCTGCCAATGGACGTGCCACACCGTCTTACCCTATGTACACTGCAGTGCCACTGATTGCCAAAGGCCAGATAAAAGGGGTGCTGGAAGTGTTCTATACCCGTGTCATGGCGCTGGAGCCTGAGTGGGAAACCTTCCTGCAAACGTTGGGAACACAGGCCGCTATCGCCGTGGACAATGCTACCTTGCTGGAAAACCTGCAATCGGCCAATCAGGAATTGCGCACCGCCTATGAACGCACTCTCCAGGGATGGGCACGTGCCCTGGAACTGCGAGACATGGAAACCCAGGAACATACCCGGCGGGTGACAGAAATGACCGTGCGCCTGGCCTCAGCACTGGGAGTTACCGGAGAGCAACTGGAACACATTCGGCGGGGAGCACTCCTGCATGACATTGGCAAACTGGGCGTACCCGACAGTATCCTGCATAAACCTGGCCCTCTGACAGACGAAGAATGGGCAGAGATGCATAAACACCCCGTGTATGCCTATCGCTGGCTACGCGACATTGATTATCTGCGTCCGGCTATAGACATTCCCTATTGCCATCACGAAAAATGGGACGGCAGCGGCTATCCCCAGGGACTACGCGGCGAGGAAATTCCCCTGGCAGCGCGCATTTTTGCCGTTGTGGACGTCTGGGATGCGCTCAGTTCCAACCGCCCCTACCGTCAGGCCTGGCCTCCCGAAAAAGTGCAGGCCTACATCATAGAGCAGCGCGGCATACACTTTGACCCGCATGTCGTAGATGTTTTCCTTGAGTTACTGGCTGAATATGAACCCCTGGATTTTCCATCCTATCCAGCCGGGTTGTAGCAACGTCAAAACGCAGAACGGGCTTTCCAGATAGTTTTCGCGCCGGACAGGAATGTCCGGCCTACCATG
>DAOTWV010000150.1:0-11650 GCA_034435695.1 Anaerolineales bacterium
GACGGCGTGAATGATGCCCCGGCCATCAAACAGGCCGATATCGGCGTGGCGATGGGCATCACCGGCACCGACGTGGCCAAGGAAACCGCCGACATGGTGCTCACCGATGACAACTACGCCAGCATCGTGGCCGCCGTGGAGCAGGGGCGCGTGATTTACAGCAACATCCGCAAGTTCGTGTACTACCTGCTCTCCTGTAACCTGGCCGAGATTGCCACCATCTTCCTGGGAACGCTGATTACTCGCAATTCCCCGCTGGCGGCCATCCAGTTGCTGTGGCTCAACCTGATTACCGATGGCGCACCGGCGTTGGCGTTGGGTACCGAAAAAGGCGACCCGGATACCATGGACCAGCCGCCGCGCCCGCCCAGCGAACCGATTATCAACCGTTTCATGTGGTTTGGCATTGCCATCCAGACGATTGCCATTACCGCGGTCACGCTGACCGCTTACCTGCTGGGACTGAAATTGCACGCCGGCATGCCCGACCAGATTCCCTTTGCCGAGACCATGGCCTTCGTCACCCTTTCGGCTTCGGAACTCTTTCGCGCGTACACCGCCCGCTCGGAACGTTACCCGATTCTCAAGATTGGCCTGTTCACCAATCGCAACATGAACTACGCTGTGCTGCTTTCCATGATTTTGCTGCTGGCGGTGATTTACGTCCCCTTCCTCAACCCGATTTTCCATACCGTCCCGCTGGGATGGCAGCAATGGGAAGTGATGCTGCCCTTGCTCCTGCTGCCCTCCATTGCAGCGGAAGCCGTCAAATACGTGATTTCGCGGGAGTAAGCGCATTCCCCTGCCGGTATGCCAAAGATGCCCGACGGTTCAACCGTCGGGCATCTTTTCGGTTTACCAGTGCAATCCACCAGGGGAAGAGTTTTACGCTGGAGCAATCCGGCTGACAGCGCACAGCCGGGGGGGGAGTCTGATGTATGTCGGCGAGGGCCTCAGCCCGTGGAGCAAAGGTGGTACCGTACCCGCGCAGTCACTGCTCAGCCCACCCGCCGGGGAATCAATTCCCTGGCTGAGGACACCAAAGTCGGCTAAACCCGACTGCCTGGCGCCAGCAATTCCAAATCTGAAAATTGAGCAGAAATGTGGTAAGGTTTCGAATGCCGATGGAACAAACCCTCACCCTACAAAGCCTGATGCAGCGTTTTCGAAAGCGCTGGTCAACCCTGCCAGACGTGCGCAAACCGAACAACAATATGAAATATACAGTAGCAGACGGGGTCTTGTCTGCGTTTGCCGTGTTTTTCATGCAATCGAGTTCGTTTTTAGCGCATCAACGTTTATTGCAAAGCAAAAAAGGGCGCAATAACGCCCGCAGTCTGTTTCAAGTGCAGGAAATTCCCAGCGACCCACAAATTCGCAACCTGCTTGATCCGCTTGACCATACGGCATTTGATGAAGATTTTTGGTACATTCTGGATGAAATGCGGCGGCAGCGGCAATTCTTGCAGTTTCGGAATGATTTGCAGACCTACGCCATTGCCCTGGATGGAGTGACATTCTTTTCTTCGAAAAAAATTTCCTGTGCAAAGTGTCTGAAACGGGCAGACCGTCAAGGTACAACGCATTTTTATCACAGCGCCATCACTCCAGTCTGTGTGAAACCGGGGCAGGCACAGGTATTTCCTTTGCCGCCTGAGTTTATCATCCCGCAAGATGGGCAGGAGAAGCAAGATTGTGAACGGAACGCAGCCAAACGCTGGCTGGGGCAGCATCATGGGCATTTTTCGGTGCGCTCGGTGACTTATCTGGGAGATGATTTATACGCCAATCAGCCGTTGTGCCAACAAATTGCCGAAACCTATCAACAATTCTTCATTTTCGTCTGCAAACCCGAGTCGCACAAAGGCTTGTATCAGTGGTTGGATTTTCTAGAGAAAAATGAGGGCGTCCAAACCATCACCCAGCGGCATTGGAACGGGAAAGGCGGCGAACTCTGGCAATATCGGTTTGCCTTGGAAATTCCTTTGCGGAACAGGGAAGACGCTTTGCGGGTCAATTGGTTTGAATTGGTGATAACTGACGAAAAGACAGGCAAAATCCTGTATCACAATAGTTTTGTCACCAACCACTTCGTCACCGCCGCTAATGTTGCCACCCTTGCTCAAGTAGGACGCGCCCGCTGGAAAATTGAAAATGAGAACAACAACACCTTGAAAACCAAAGGGTATCATTTCGAACACAACTTTGGACACGGCTCGCAGGATTTAGCCAATGTGCTAGCCATTCTGAACCTGCTGGCTTTCCTGCTACACACTGTTCAGGAATTGCTCACCCCTACCTACCAGCGTTTGCGGCAGGTGTTAGGTGCACGCAAAACCTTTTTCAATGATTTGCGCGCACTTACCCGGTACATGACCTTTGACTCTTGGGACGATTTGTTCCACTTTATGGAGGAAGGTCTTGAACTCCCGCCTCTCCCTCCCTAATCCAGCTTTAGATTTGGAATTGCTGGAAGCGTTATTTTGGGGTGGCGTTCTGCCACAAGCGCGGTATAATCCGTCATCGAACCTGTATCCTGGGAGTGGCTGGGTCCCGGTGGGCTCCCCGGTCTTCAAAACCGGTGGCGGGTCGCGTTGCGGGCCGCGGTGGGTTCGACTCCCATCCACTCCCGCTCTCCTGGTGCTCCATCCTTATGGAAATTTCCTCTTCGTCTGACAGCAGTGCACTGTACACCCTCATGGTAGGGCGAGTCTTTCATATTGAAGAAATTACCTGGGGGGGAGAACACTTTGTGGTACGTTACCGCGGGCATTTGACCACGGACTCAGAGGAAGCCTACGAGATACTGCATACGGCGTTGCACCCGCATGGCATCACGCCCCTCTTCCGCATCGAGGAGGGGCGCCAGACGATTGTGCTGGTACGGGGTGTGCACAATGCCAGGCCTTCCAATCCATGGGTCAACCTCGTGCTGTTTATTTTGACGTTGCTGAGCGTTTTGTTCGCAGGGGGATTGTACTCAGCCACGGCTTTGCCCCAGGATGGTGCGTGGGGGCACTTCGTGTTCCAGGCTCTGGGGAAGGGGGTGCCTTTTGCTGTCAGTTTGCTGGCGATTTTGCTGGCGCATGAATTTGGCCATTATCTGGCTGCCCGCTATCACCGTACACAGGTCACGCTGCCCTATTTCTTGCCTTTTCCGCTCAGCCCCTTTGGTACGATGGGGGCGTTCATTCAGTTGAAGGAGCCGCCACGTAACAAGCGGGTTTTGCTCGATATCGGGTTGGCGGGGCCGCTGGCCGGGCTGGTGGTTGCCATTCCTGTATTGTTCATTGGCTTGAAACTCTCGACGCTGGATACGTTGCCGCGCTTTGTGATGCCCGGAGCGGCTTTGAGCCTGGAAGGGAACTCTTTGTTGTATCTCCTGGCGAAATTTGCCGTTTTTGGTAAGTTCCTGCCAGCGCCGCCGGATTACCAGGGACTTGCCCCCGCGCTGTATTGGTTGCGCTACTTCTTTACTGGTCAGCCGTTACCCCTGGGAGGGCAGGACGTATTATTGCATCCGGTTGCCTGGGCTGGATGGGCCGGCTTGCTGGTGACTGCGCTCAATCTCATACCTGCCGGACAGTTGGATGGGGGGCACGTGTTGTATGTGTTGATGGGAAGGCGTGTACGGGCGATGTTACCGTTCATCTTGACCACTCTGGTTTTGCTAGGTGTGGTGTGGAGTGGTTGGTGGCTATGGGCCTTCTTGATTTTCATCTTTGGACGAATGCACGCAGAGCCGCTGGACCAAATTACCCCCCTGGACCCCCGACGGAGGGCACTGGCATGGTTTGGGGTGTTGGTTTTCGTGTTGGTATTTACACCTGTGCCTTTGGTTCTGATTGGTGCCTGAGGTATGCAGATGACGCCAAACCCCTTGCGCAGCAGTGCCATTTATCATTTTTTTATGTTTTTTTAGGGTATAATGAATAAACCTTGTGAGAGAAACCAAACGAAGGATTGATGCGCTTTTCGGCTTTGATAGACTTTGTTGAGATGACTTTTTGGTAGGTTTTAGGCAGCGTTGGCGAGCAAACTGTGAAGTTCCGGAATTCATAAATCAAGGGTTGGTATATGAAAAAATTTTTTTCTTTGTTTCTCGTCGTCCTTATGACCACAATCGCACTTTCGGGTTGTGGCGGTAGTGCTTCTGTGCCTACGCCAACCCCCATTCCAGGTGCGGCGGTATTGCCTGAATTTCTGCCCACCTATGCTCAAATTGCCCAGTTTTTTCCAGGAGGGTTAGGAAGAGCCCAGAAACCTCCTGAAAACATGGGAACCTTTACGCGCCAGATATTTGAAAAGGGGGTGCTGGTATATGACCCGGGTAACGATAGGGTGGCTTTACAGCCAGTTGGTTACCAGCAACGGCAGCCAGAGCCTCCGACCACGCCTGCTGAGGGACCTGGATGGGTGCAAATTCAGGGGTATTGGGTGCCTCCTGCCATTGCAAAAACGTATAACGCGCTTGGAAGCGAGGTTATGGGGGAACCCCTGAGCAATTATCGCTATAACCCAGACCAGCAGCGCTACGAAATGTATTTTGCCAACCTGGGAATATACACTCTCCCCAATGACCCGCTCGAACAGGTGTACCTCTTGCCGTATGGCAACTGGGTATTGGCCAATGAATCCATCCTGGATGGAGAAAGTACGCCTTTCCCCAGGGCCATTATCCAAAATGCGACCGAGGCTTTTGATGAACTGGCTTCGCGTACCGATAAGGTATTGACAGGGGAGCAATTGGCAGCGATAACCACGTCCCCTGAAGGGCAAATTATTCGTGTGTATACGAATGCCATCATGGTATGGAATGCTGAAGAAAATAAGGCAGAATGGATGAACCTTCCTGAGCGTATGGGCGTGGTACGGACGTCGCTGGTAGAAGAATTGCAAAACGACAATACCTTCTTTGTACCTCTACAAGGCAGGACGAAAGGGCATCACGTGCCTAACAAGTTTTGGGATGACTTTCTTGCTTTGCATGGTGGCTTTGATGCTGCCGGGTACCCCATCACCGAACTGGAGCCCAAGCCGGAGAGTAATGGACAGGTGGTGCAGCAGTGTTATGAGCATATCTGTCTGGAGTTTAACTACGCTACCGGTGAGATTACCCCTGTGCCTTTTGGGGAAGAGTTTTACCGCAAATACGGCAGCGGACAGCACCCGCAAAACGGCAGTCCCCCTCTCAAACGGGTAGTCATAGAAACCACGCCTGCACATCCCCTCATCTCTCCAAGGCAGCCTCAGCAGGTAAGGAGCCGAATTCAAATTGATGGGCAGCCTGCCCCCAATGTTTCCCCTTCTCTCATCCTCCACTTGCCTGCCGGGCAAGTGGAATTTTCATTTCCTCCCACGAACGCTCAGGGGGAGGCTGTGTTGGACCTGCCACCGCTGGCGGAGGGCAATGGCACAAAAGTGATGTATGAGGTGTGCCTGACGCTGGAAGATGGCAGCAGACCATGCGCTTCGGGGCAATTTGTGATTGCCGCGACGGCACCCTGAGATACTGGCTCTATCTGCGAAAACATACCATGGGGCTGGCAGGCGCGTTGGCTACTTCTGGCACGCTTTGGCTCCGGGATTACTGCCAATAGACCCATACCTGCACTCTGGCAATTACGTCGTACTGGGCGTGTAATGCCAACGCATAGGCGGCTTCTCCCTGGGTCACAGGGATGGTATCTTGCTGCAGAGATGTGACCAGTCCTTGGGGCGTGTAGCCTATAGCCAGAAAATGCGCTGTGTGCGCAGATGCGGGGGCAGGAATGTTGCCCTGTGCCAGAAAATCTGCAACGGCTTGTCGCAGGCGAGATTCCACTACTACCTGGGGCAAGAATTCTGCTGTGCCATTCCACGGCAAGGCTGAGCGCAAGGTCACCTTGTTGGGGGCCTCTCCTGCGGGCAGGACTATGGCTGCTGGCAGCGTGCTCTCAGGGGGTAATACATCCAGAGGCAAGGTGCTTCCCAGGGATGTGGTTCCCCATGTCAGGGCAACGGCAGTGACAGCCTGAGGGTGCGGGTTATGTACCTGTACCACACACCATTGGGATGAATCCGGCAATGCGGTGCAATGCGGAGTGGAGATTTCCAATGGCAGCAGCAATGTTTCAGAGGGGAGGGGCGCCTGGGAGGATAGCGGAATTGTCAATGGCATCCCGATGGTAAGGAAGCGCGGGTCTACTCCAGGGTTGGCAGTCAACAGAGCATCCAGCGTAACGCCAAACCGTGCCGCAATCCCCAGCAAGGTATCGTCTTTTGCCACTGTGTACACAAAAGGCGTAGCCGTGAAAGTGGGCAAAGGGGTCACTGCAAGGGGGGATGGCGTCTCAGTGGGGGGCTGTGGGGTGGAGGAAGCGTAGGGCTGCAATGTGACTTCTGGCAGGGCCGATTCAACAGGGGAGGGGGGCGAAGGGGAGGTACAGGCCGAGACTACTCCCCACACCAGAATGCAGAGCAGAGACAGATGTTTTCGCATACGGAGGATTATAGCATCTTGCCGCAGGCGGCAGCCTATGCTACACTCAAAAGCAACATGTTGCCCTTGTGTATTTCTCTCGACTCACCCTTCCGATTTATGAGGCCTGCGAAAGGCACCGCAAGATTGACCAGGATGGCCTCGCCTCCCCTCGTAGTTCCCCCAGGCAGGAAACCCAATTTATGAACGAACTTTTCAAAAATGCACAACAGGCGTTGAGAGATGGTGACCGGGTGCGTGCCCGGGACCTGATGACGCGCTTACTCAAGGAAACCAAGGACAATCCAGAGTACTGGTTCTGGATGAGTGCTATGGTGGATACGCGGAAGGAGCAGGTGTACTGCCTGCAACAAGCCCTGCAACTGGACCCTGAACATGCAGGTGCCCGGCGCGGCCTGGTGTGGCTGGGTGCTCGCTCTCCGGATGACGTATCTCCGGCGGCGCCGCCAGATGTACAATGGCAGGTCAAGGTCGTCGAAGAAGCCGAGAGGGAGCGCACTCCGTTTTTCACTGCGCGTCGGGTGCTGACGCTGGGCATTGGGGGGCTGCTGGTTTTCGTTTTGCTGTGGTGGGGCGTGTTCAATAGTGGTGTGCAGCAAACCCAGACTCGTCGTGCCTACACCATTGTGCCGTGGACGGATACGCCAGGTCCAACTCCCAGTCGTACACCTACACTGCGCGTTTCGCTGACGCCTACGCCAGTCACTCCCACTCCACTGGCGATGATTTTGGAAGCCACGTATACGCCCACCCCCTTGTATGTCAATACCCCACATGCGATTAGCGAAGCCTATGCCGCCGGTCTGCGCGCCTTTCAGCGCGGCGATTTACCCAAAGCCCGCGGTTTCTGGCAGCAGGTTGTTCAGGCTGCGCCAGAAGCCGCCGATGTGTGGTATCTCATTGGAGAGACGTATCGCCTGGAGGAGGATTACGAGCATGCCCTGGATGCGTACCGGGAATCCATACAGGCGAACCCGGATTTTGCGCCCGCTTACCTGGGCGAAGCGCGTGCCACGCGGGCGCTCAAACCCCGCACGGATGTTCACGAGTGGTTGCAGACTGCAGTTTCCCTGGACCCGAATTTGGGGGAAGCCTACCTGGAGTTGGGACGCTACTGGATGGAAAACGATGACACCATCCAGGCTGCCGAGGCGTTAACCCAGGCGCTCACCTTGATGCCCGATTCCCCCTTGCCTTATCTCTATCGTGCCCGGTTGGCGCTCAAAAACGGCCATCCAGAAACAGCCCTTGCCGCGGCGCGCGAAGCCCACCAGCGGGATTTGTTATTGCTCCCCGCCTATTTCACGCTTGGAGAAGTGTATTTGCAACTGGACGACCCGCAACGCGCACTGCCTCTCCTGGATACGTACACCCGCTTTGTCGAAGATGACCCCCAGGGGTGGGTGATGCTTGCTCAGGCGCTTTACGCTACCAACAGCGATGCCGATATTACCCTGCAGGCTACTGAAAATGCGCTGGCCCTGGATGACCAACTGGTAGCCGCTTACCTGATACAAGGGGACATCTACCTGCAACAAGAGATGGCACAGCAGGCTATCAATGCCTTCACCTATGCCCGCCGCCTGGATAAAACCTCCTTCGATGCCAGTTTGGGGTTGGGGCGAGCGCTCTATCAGGCCGGCAGGCTGGCGGAGGCGAACACCCAGATGTCTGTAAGCGCCAAAATCGCTGAGACGCCTTATCAGTTGGCGCAAGTGTATTACTGGCAGGCGCAAATCCAGGAGGAGATGGAACGCAAGAACGATGCCGAGGCTACCTGGGAGGCATTGCTCGCGCTCCCTAAGGCGGATGTGCCCGTAGAATGGCGCACCCAGGCTGCTGAGCACCTGCATGCCTTGCGGGCAACCGCTACCCCTACCCCTACTAAGACACCCACGCCGACCCCTACCGCAACTGTTACGCAAACGCCTGTATCCACCCCCACGCCTTCCGTCACCCTGACGCCAACGCGCACCCCTTCGTCCACCGCGACACCCTGAATACACTATCATGCTTGTTCCGCGGCTTCTTGATTTTGGTGCATTGCCCCCAGTATTGTTTCTCAGCGCGCCTATCACGGCTGCGCTGTTTACCATTGTGCTCAGCGTTATCGTGTGGCGCCGTCGCTATTTGCGCGGAGGGGTACTGTTCTTCTGGTTGATTGTATGGATTGCTATCCTGGCTACTGCTGAGGCACTGGAACTCCTCAGCCCTTCACTGCTGTGGCGGGTGCGCTTTGTCACCCTTGAGCAGGCCGCGCATAGCATGGTAGCGGTGTACTGGCTCATTTTTGTGTGGGAATATGTCCGCGGACAGCATAGTATGCCTCGGGTACTGCGGGGGGGGGTGTGGAGTGTCGCATTGCTCAATGTGGTATTGGTGTTTACCAATCCCTGGCATAACCTGGTCTGGAGTGCGGTGTACTGGCCAAGGGAAACTCCTTTCTTTTCTCTAAAACTCCGCGGCGGTTTTTGGATGCCCATTCAGCAAATGTTTGTTTTGTTGAGCGGGGCCACGGGAATCGCCATGCTGTCACGCCGCATGCGTACCGCCAGTGGAATCTTACGCAAACAAATTGGCGTAGTGCTGATTGGTAGTTTGTGTTTGGAGAGTGGGTATCTGTTGGAGGTGGGGCATTTCGAGCCTTTGGGGCCTGTTGACCCCTTTCCCATTACCATCATTTTCAGCAGTTTGATGTTTACCTGGGGGGTGCTGCGTCGGCATTTGCTCACCTTTACCCCGGTGGCGCGCGAGCAGGTGTTGGATTCCATCCCCGCGTGGGTGCTTGTCCTGGATGAGAATGGCCGTATTTTGGATGCCAATGCTCCCCTGGAACGTTTGTTGGGGATGCAGAATGCCAGGATAGTAGGGCGTCCGTACCAGCAAGCCCTTGCCGCGTGGTCAGATGTCGTCGCCCGTGTTCGGGAAGCGGAATCCTATCCCGTGGATGTGCACCTCGCCCTGGATGGGGAGGAGCGCCGCTTTCAGGTTACCGTCACCCCCCTGGATGACGGGGGATACATTGTCCTGGGGAACGATATCACACGTGAGTGGCGTATCCGTCAGGAATTGTTGCAAACCCACACGCGATTGCGTACCTTGTTGGACAATTCCCCTGACCCCATGCTTATCAAAGATGCCGCTGGGCGTTGGGAATTGGCCAATCCCGCCATGCAGGCGCTTTTTGATTTGCAAGGAAAGTCATGGGAGGGAAAAACAGACATCGAACTTGCAGAACTGGTGCCTGCGCATCGTGCTGCCCTGTATACGTGTGTGGAAAGTGACCAACGAGCCTGGGAACACAAGGGCTTGCACCACAGTGAAGAAATCATTCCATCCCCAAATGGAGAGATTCGCATTTTTGACGTGCTTAAGGTGCCGCTCTTCCATCCAGATGGCAGCCGTCGAGAATTGATTATCCAGGCGCGAGACATCACATCGCAAAAACAAGCCGAGCAACGTCTGCGTCATAACGGAGTGCGCCAGCAACTACTGTTGGAAATTTCAGCCGAGATGAATACGTTGCAGCACCCTGATGAAGTGTACGCCTATCTGTGCCGTGTAAGCACGGAATTGCTGGCTGCTGATGGCGCGTGTGCGTATATCTGTGCTTCTGATGATGGAATGCTGCATCGTGTGGCTGCCTACAATGTTTCCTGGGAAGCCCATACGATTGCCCCAGGGGAGGGCATCGTAGGAAAAGTGTTTGAAACGCAAAGGCCATTGCTGATTGAAAATTACCCTGAGTGGTCGGAGCGGCTGCCGCAATATCACGATGTGCCGCCTCCCTACCATACGGCTGTAGGGGTGCCCGTCTTGTGGCAAAAAGAAACGCGCGCCGTCTTGCTGGTTTTCGCACAGGGAGAAGAGCGGACTTTTTTGTCGAACGACTTGAATCTACTCTCATTTTTGGCGCACCTTGCCAGCGGCGTGCTGGTCAATGCGCATTTGCGAGAACGGGAAAGAGAGCAGCGCAAGTTTGCTGAGACCTTGCGGGAAAGCGCTCTGCTGCTTAGTTCATCCCTGGAACCTCAGGAGATTTATGCTTCATTGTTGGATGAAGTGGGTAAAATTGTCCCTTACGACTCGGCCAATCTGATGTTGATGGATTCCCAGGGGAACGCTACCGTGGTCAGCATGAAGGGCTATGAACAATTTTTACCTCCAGATACGCTGCAGTCTCTGAACCAGCACACTTTTGCCTGGGATGAATTTTGGAACTTGCGCCACATTTACGAAAACCACGTGCCAGTTCTTTTTTCCGACACGCGCAACGCCCCACATTGGATTGAGACCAAGTGGGGGGTACACATACGCTCCTGGGTAGGTGTTCCTATCTTGATAGAAGACGCGCCACGGGCAATTTTTGCTTTGGATAGCACTACGCCTGGTTTTTACACCCAAAAGCACATCGAAATCCTGCAAATTTTTGCCGGTCAGGCCGCGCTGGCACTACAAAATGCGCTGCTATTCGATAAAATCCGCACCATGGCGTTGATTGATTCCCTTACCCGGTTGCCCAATCGTCGCTACCTGTTTACCCTGGGGGAGCGGGAAGTCAAACGGGTGCATCGCTTTGGACATTCACTGGCGGCGCTCATGCTGGATATCGACCACTTCAAACGCATCAATGACACCTATGGGCATGCTATCGGCGATGAGGTGTTGGCCAGGGTAGCAGAGAGGTTGGGGCGCGTAGTGCGTAACATTGATATCGTGGGGCGGTACGGTGGGGAAGAATTTGGTGTCTTGCTGCCAGAGGCCAGTCTGGCTGATGCTTTGGAAGTGGGAGAGCGTTTGCGCAAAGCCGTGGGCGAGCAGTTAATTCAAACCAGTGGTGGAGGAATTGCCGTCACCATTAGCGTAGGGGTGGCTGAATGGCGCGATGACATGGATGACCTGACGGAACTGCTGGATGTAGCCGACCAGGGACTGTACATGGCAAAACAGGCCGGACGAAACCGTGTGCGAAGCATACAAAACGCTAACCCTCCACTGATGCATTTCTAACGTTTTGGTGGTATAACCCCCCACAGAAAGGTGTCCTCCATCATGTGGTCATGTGTAGAACTGCTGCGAGGGAGCACGAAAAGGTTGTTGGTGAATCGCGGTATGGCCTGGCACAACAGAACGCAGATACCGCAGATTTGACGCAGATTCTCGCAGATA
>DAOTWV010000151.1:0-1597 GCA_034435695.1 Anaerolineales bacterium
TGCGGGACGTAGGGGGCGGGGACGAGGATGACGGCCATGTCCGCCGGGTCGGGGACTTCGGCCACGGTGGGGTATACCGGACGTCCCAGCAGGTGGCCGCCCTTGGGGTTGACGAAGTGTACTGCGCCGGGGTAGCCGCTTTGCACCAGGTTGCGGGCCAGGCCGTAGCCCAGTTTGCGGGGGTCACGCGATGCCCCCAGCACGACGACGCCGCGCGGGTTGAAGAAGGTTTCGAGCATGGTGGCAGGTCTCCTTGAAAGGTGTTGCGGTAAAAAATGGAACGCCCTGACGAGTGGCAGGGCGTGGCAGGTTCAGGATTGGAGGAAGGCCAGGACGCGTTCCAGGGTGAGGTGCAGGCGTCGGAGGTCGCCGGGTTGCAGCAGGGAGAGGGCAAAGAGGCGGTTGAGCAGGTTCTTGGTTTCTCTGGATGTCAGTCCCAGGCGCTCTTTGATGGCGCGCTTCCAGGCGGCGCGGGTGGGTTCTTGCAGGGAGTAGTGCGGGATGCGCGTCAGGGCGTAGAGTTGGGCGGCGCGCTCGGCTACGCCCGTCCGCAGGGGGATGGGGGTGATTTTGCCGTACATGCGCTCGGCACGCAGGGAGACGCACAACACGCCGCTTTCGGGGGCTTCCCACTGGTCGATGCGTCCCTGGCTGATGGCTTTTTGCAGCAAGGCCGAACCTTCGCCGGGCGGGGTGAAGGCTTTGAGCAGGTCGGCGGGGATGGCGGTGTTGAGCGCCTGACGCAGGGCGCTGAGGGTTTTGCACAGGGTTTCGACGGAATCGACGGCGGTACGCGCCGGGGCGGGCGTCTCTTTGGGGGCAGGCTGGGGAGCAGGTGCAGACGGGGCAGGCGGGGTCTGGGAGCGCTCGAAATCGAACCAGGAGAAGGATTCTTTGATGACGTCGGGGGCTTTTTCCGGGTCGGTGAGCATGAAGAGTACCGGGATGCCGCGTTCGCGCAGGGCATCTCCCAGTGCGGCAAAGGCTTTGTCGTTGCTGGCAATGATGTACAGGTCGGCGGGGTCCTGGTGGAGGTGGATGCCCAGTTCCAGCGCCAGACGCATGTCGGCGTAGTTTTCGATGACGTGTTTCTTGCCGCCGGCGGTTTTCTGTTCACGCTTGCGGGTGGTGCGCACGTCGAAACTGTCTACGCCAATGGTGGTGGCGACGCGGTTCAATCCACCGTGCTGGAAATCGTAGTGCGTGGCGTTGGCGACTACGATGAAGTCACGGCGCGCCAGGGGGCCGTACTCCCGCTGGATGAAGTCCACCAGTTGACGAAAGTCGAGGTGGGGAGAATATCCGTAGGGGTGACGGGTGTCTTTGGTGCGGGATTTTAGCGTGGAGTACAGGTTTTCGTAGTCCAGGAAGAGGGCGACGCGCTGGTATTTCGACATGAGACCACAGATGAAAGGGAGACCACAGATGGAAGGGATGAAAGGGATGAGGCCACGGATGGAAGGGAAACCACAGATGGAAGGGATGAAAGGGATGAGGCCACGGATGAAACCACGGATGAAAAGGAGACCACAGATGAAAGGGATGAGGCCACGGATGAAACCACGGATGAAAGGGAGACCACAGATGAAAGGGATGA
>DAOTWV010000152.1:0-8591 GCA_034435695.1 Anaerolineales bacterium
TTGTTGGGTGCCGGACAAAGCATCGAGCAACAAACCGCCTACCGCGCCTGGTACGACATTCTGAACAGCCTGCTTGGGCTGCACGAGGAAATGTCCACGCCAGAGCGCCGGGAACGGGTGCTGGCCTTCACGCTGGAAAACGCACCAGAGCAAAAGCCGCGCCTGCCCTTGCTGAATGCGTTGTTGCGGGTGGATTTTCCCCAAAATGAATTGACCACCTCGCTCACGCCCACGCTGCGCCAGCAAAACCTGGGCATTCTGGTCGGTGCGCTGCTGCTCAGCCGGCCTGGACCGCTTACGCTGGTTTTCGAGGATGCCCACTGGATGGATTCGCTTTCCTGGGAATTGCTCATTGGGCTGCTGCACAGCCTGGAAGCCCGGCAGCATCCGGCGATGGTCGTGCTGGCGCTGCGCCCCCTTGGCTCAGGACATCCGCACCGCCAGCATCTGGAGCGGCTGTATACGCAAATCCATGCCCAACGAATCAGGCTAGGGGCATTACCGCCGCACGCGTTGCAAAACCTGGTAGCCAGCCGTCTGGGGGTGGCAGCCGAGGAATTGCCGGCGCCTTTGCTTCGTCTGGTGCAGCGTCGTTCCGAAGGCAACCCGTTCTACGTGGAGGAGTTGCTGCACACGCTGCAGGAAAAGCGTCTCATTTGGGTGGAGCAAACCATTCGCGGGCCGCGCTGCATTCTCTCGGCAGATTTCGAGCGCGGCAGTCAAACCATCCCCCCGACTTTGCAAGGGCTGATTCTGGCACGCATTGACAAAATGCCTCCAGAGCGGCAACTGGTGCTCAAAGTCGCCTCGGTCATTGGCCGCACCTTTGCGTATTCCATGCTGGCCGATGCCCTGCAGCGCATTCTGCCTTCGGTACTTTCCAATTTGCAGCAAGAACTCGCCCTGCTCACAGAACAGGACATCACGCAAGAGGAAAGCCCCCACCCCAACCTGACGTATGTCTTCAAGCACATCATCACCCAGGAAACGGCCTACCAGACCCTGTTGTTTTCTCAGCGCAGACAGTTGCACCGACTGGTGGCTGAGTGGTACGAACAACACTTCACTCCCGACCAGAACGGTTTCCTGCTCCCCTTGCTGGTGCATCACTACCACCATGCCGAGGACCCCCACAAAGAGAAGTTGTACGCCCGCATGGCCGGGGAACAGGCCTTGCGACAGCATGCCCACACAGAAGCGTTGGCCTATTTCCGGCGGGCGCTGGAACTCTCTCCCCCCACAGAGGCAGAGGAGCGCTTCGAAATCCTGCTGGGACTGGAGGAGTGCTACCACTGGATGGGCAATCGCAAATCCCAGGAAAATATCCTGCGGGAAATCGAGACGGCCGCGGCGTTGATGCAGCGCCCTAACTGGCAGGCGCGCGGGGCGCTGCGCAGGGCGCGGTATGGCCGTGTGGTGGGAGATTACGATGCGGTCATCAAAGCCGCGCGGCAGGTGCTGGCGCTCTTTCCACAAAGCGGCTTTCATCGCTACAAGGCACAGGCACACTACGAATGGGGCAATGCGCTGTGGCAGCATGGTGCATACGATGAGGCCATGGAGCACCTGGAACAGGCGCTCCACCTGAACGATGACCAGCCAAACTCCCCCATCCGGGTGCTGGTGCTCAAGGGGTTGGGTGCATTGTACAATGAACGCGGAGAGAACGAAAACGCGCGGGCATGCTATGAACAGGCACTGCACGTGGCACGCACCATTGGGGACCGACGCGGAGAAGCCGCCGCGCTGGGCAATTTGGGCAACCTCATCAGCGACCAGGGCGACCATTTGCGGGCACGCGAGTTTTACCTGCAGGCCCTGGAAATTTACCGCGAAGTCTCCTCCTGGCGGGCGCAATCTATGGTGCTGAACAATCTCGGCGCGCTGGCGTATTACCTGGGAAACTATACAGAAGCCCAGGATTTTTACGAGCAATCACTGCACATCAAGTGGAAAATCGAAGACCGCCCAGGCGAGGGGATGACCTACGCCAATTTGAGCGGCTTGTTTTACGCTATGGGCGATACGGGCAACGCGCTGGCGTACAACGACAAGGCACTGGAAATTCTGTGTGACCTGGAATTGCCCTTCTGGGAAGGGCTGGCAAGACAGTGGCGCGGAGATACCTATCTCACACTGGAAGCATGGGATGAGGCAGTGCAAACTTTTCAGCAATGCGTGGAGTTGCGACGCGCCCAGGGACATGCCGGCATGCTGTTGGAAAGCCTGGCCGGGCTGGCTGCAGCACAGGCCGGCACTGGCGCCCTGAACGAGGCACAGGCCACGCTGGACGAAGTGCTGCCAAGGCTCGACATGAACACGCTTGAGGGCGCCGTAGACCCCCTGAGGGTGTACTGGCGGACGTATGAGGTACTGAAAGCGCTGCATTCATCCAGGGCCGCTATCGTGCTGGAAGCCGCCACGCAGGTACTCACACAACGGGCGCGCGCCATTTACAACACCGAGGCGCGTCGAATGTTCCTGGAAAACGTGCCTGAACACCGGGCTTTGCTTGCGCACTATCGCCATCAGTACGGGGAATCTGCCATACCAGCCGTTGGGTAAGGGGGCAGTCGATGATGTGGATGACATCATCACCGGGAACGTCGTACGGGGAATCTGCCATACCAGCCGTTGGGTAAGGCGGCAGAGGCCCTGCTGCACAAGCGTTGCTGCTTCTTCTGGCACGCGCCTTACAGTTGGCGATAGAATTCCACCAGGGCATCGCGCTCCGGTTTGATTTCCAGCAGGATGTTTTTGCACGCCTGCCCATCATCGGCGTTGGCCGCCTGTTCCAGGCGATGCAGCACATCCAGCAGGCGGATGGCAGCAAAGTTGCCGGCCACGCCCTGCATGTTGCGGGCATAGGCTGCCAGTGCAGCAAAATTGCTCGCTTTGAGTGCAGAGACCAGTTTGGGCAATTCTTCATCCAGGTGGGATAGAAATTCTCCCAGCATGTCGCGGAAGAATTGCATATCATTGCCAAAACGCGGTAAGGCCTGCTGGATGGCAATGGGCTTATCCAGCAACTGGGTTTCTTTTTCGGCCGGCGATGCCGTTACGGAACGGTCTCGCTGCCATTGCGCCCAGTGCTCCAGTTTTTCAAACAATTCTTTGGCATTCAGGGGCTTGGAGACATAATCGTCCATCCCGGCCTGGAGACAGCGCTCCCGGTCACCCTTCATGGCATGGGCGGTCATGGCAATGATGGGGGTGTGGCGCGCTTCCCCCTCGAGGGCACGAATGCGGCGAGTAGCCTCAAAGCCATCCATTTCCGGCATTTGCACGTCCATCAAAATCAGGTTGTAGTGGCCTTTTTCTGCAGCCTCAACGGCTTCACGCCCATTGTTTACAGGGTCCACAGGGTAGCCAGCCTTGCCCAAGAGGATGACAGCCAATTTCTGGTTGACGGGATTGTCCTCAGCCAAAAGCACGCGTAACGATTTGCGTTTTTTCTCCGAGATGGTATGCCGCGTCACCAGCGCGGGGCTTTCCGGCTCTGCTTTGGAGGCAACGGCGCGCTGTGCGCTGCTCATCACTGTCATCAGGGCATCGAAAAGTTGTTGTTGGCGCACGGGCTTGAGTAGATAGCCAGAGGCCCCTTGCTGTTTCAGACGGGCGGCATCCCCGCGCTTGCCCATGGAGGTGAGAATCACTACGGGGACATCACGCACCAGGGTGTCGCGGCGGATTTCCCTCAAGGTTTCCTCGCCGTCCATGCCGGGCATTTGCATATCCAGCAGCACCAACTGGAAGGGGTCGCCACGCTGTTGCGCTTGCCGCAGGGCGGGTAACGCTTCCTGTCCACTGGATACCACATGCGGGCGACACCCAAAACCATCCAGCATTTTCAGGAGGATGGTGCGATTGGTGGCGTTATCGTCTACCCCCAGGACGTGCACTCCCTGAAGGCTGACCGGCATCACCATCGGGGCTGCCTCGGCAGGGCGCAATTGCTTTTCGAAGCGCGCCGTAAACCAGAAGGTGCTCCCTTTGCCCACTTCACTTTGCACCCCCATCTCACCGCCCATCATCTCTACCAGTTGCCGGGAAATTGCCAGCCCCAGCCCTGTTCCACCGTATTTGCGGGTAGTAGAACCATCTGCCTGAACGAAGCGCTCGAAAATGGCTTTTTGCCGCTCTGGGGGAATGCCAATCCCCGTATCCACCACTTCGAAGCGCACCACCACTTCCCTGGCGTCCTCTTCCAACAGTTCTGCACGGATAAGCACTTCGCCCTGCTCTGTAAATTTGATGGCATTCCCAACCAGGTTGACCAACACCTGGCGCAAGCGCCCTGGGTCACCGCGTAGCGCCGATGGCACGTTGTGGTACACCAGACAGGCCATCTCCAACCCTTTGTCTTCGGCTTTTTTGGCCAGGGTTTGCGCCACCCCTTCAACCGTAGTGCGTAAATCGAAGTCAATGATTTCCAGGTCAAGTTGCCCGGCTTCGATTTTGGAAAAGTCGAGGATGTCATTGAGCAAACTCAGCAGGGCTTCGGCGCTTTCACGGGCCGTGTTGATGTAATCGCGCTGCTCAACGGTCAGTTCGGTATCCAGCGCCAGTTCAATCATGCCAATGATGCCGTTCATGGGGGTGCGAATCTCATGGCTCATGTTGGCAAGGAATTCACTCTTCGCCTTATCGGCTGCTTCGGCAGCGCGCCGCGCCTCAACCAGCGCCGTGATGTCGTGATACATCCCCAACGCGCCGACCATCTCCCCATCCACAACGATAGGCACACCGAAGATTTCCACATCCACCAGGGAACCGTCTTTGCGCACCCGCTGCCCCACGCTGTGCACAATACCTCCAGCAATCGCCTGCTGACTGTATTGCTCGGCCTCTTCGCGGGTACGTTCATCCGTAATCAGGGCATCCAGGTTCCGGCCAACGACCTCTGCCTGGGAATAACCGTACAACTGCTCAAAAGCCGGGTTACACGATTGAATGTTGGATTCCGGGTCCAATACCACAATGGCTACCGGGCTGTTTTGCACCAGACTCTCGAAATACCGTTTTTGGCGTTGCACTTCGCTCTCGGCGAGGTACTGGCTGGTAACATCCCGCAGCACGTAAATGCGTGCATCATCGAGAGGGTAAACGTTCACATCGAAACGCCCTTCCAGGGCGGGAAACACCAGCCGCGTTCCACCAGCATGCAGGATGTTTTCATCCACCGGCACATCATCGAAGAGCAGCGACTGCCATGAAGCCCCAATGATTTCCTGAAAGGGTTTCCCCAAAGCCTGCTGTAAACCGCGGTTGCAGCGGCGCACATTCCCTGCTGCATCAACCACGGCAATCAGGTCGCCCACGGTATCGAAGATGCTTTCCCACTCTTTCTTGGCCGTGGTGATAATCTCTTCCAGACGGCGGCGCTGCTCGTTTTCACGCGCCAGCGAGAGGTTCTTTTGGCGTAACTCGAGGGTGCGTGCGGCGATATCTTCTTCCAGGCGCTCGGCCATTCTGGCCAGTTGGGCACGTTCACGCCCTATAAAGGCAGCAAGTCCGCCCAGCACAAACGGCGCAGTGGCTACCAGCCAGAGCAGAGGTTGCTCTGCAATCATTTGCCACAACGCACGCCAGGCGAAACCTGTCCCCAGCCATGCAGCATTGAAGAGCACCGCGCCAATGAACAGCATGCCTCCCAACAAAGCCCCGATGGCGGCGTATCGCATTACATATCGGTTATTGCGGAATTGCATACACGTCTCCTGAGAAAGCGGGAAAATCCGATGAGGACAACCCTCTCACGAGGCTCGTCCATGCAAGTGATATTGTACCCTGAGAAATTTACTCAAAACTTGCAATTCATTAACCGAAGGCATGCAATTCGAGTACAATAACTGCGTGTGGCATTGTAATCTGACAAATAACGCCGGCCACGCAGCATATTTCCGCGGTTCGTCACTGGTCTGCCGCGGAAATCCGCCTGCATAATCACCATTCCTGAGACCTGCCGGAAACCCGGGTGGGGTTTCTTCAGCCTCTCCACAGCAACCAAATGCCTGATACTCCTTTGAACGTCCTCTTTCTGGCCGCCGAAGCCCGCCCTTTCATCAGCGCCGGGGGCCTGGGCGAGGTAGCCGCCTCCCTGCCTCAGGCGCTGCGCCGCCTGCCCGATTCCCCGCCCGATGTGCGGCTGGTCATTCCCCTGCACGGCCGCATTGCGCGCGACGCCTTCGATTTACACCCCATCGCCCAGTTTTCCATTCCCCGGCAGGGAGAAGACATCCCTGCCCAGGCTTACCTCACCCACATCGAAGGGCTACCCGTTTACCTGATTGCCGGCCCCCCGATACCCGCATCCCCGGATGCCCCCCTGTACGAAATGGATGCCGCGCTGGACGGGGAAAAGTTCACCTTTTTTTCGCTGGCCGCGCTGGAACTGGCACGCCTTCTGGGCTGGCCTCCCCACATCCTGCATGCCAACGACTGGCACACTGCCCCGGCAGTATATGCGCTGGGCTTGCACCGCGCCACCGACCCCTTCTACCACAACACCGCAACGTTACTGGGATTGCATAACCTGCCATACCTCGGCGTGGGCGCTGGCCCAGGAATGAATGCCTACGGCCTTCCGCCTGCCGATGAAGCCTCTCCCCTTCCCTGGTGGGCGCGCAACATGCCCCTCCCCCTGGGGCTGCTCAGCGCCGACCACATCGTGGCCGTTTCCCCCGGCTACGCGCAGGAAATCATGACCCCGGAATTCGGCTCCGGATTACACAAATACCTCAACACGCGCGCCGCAGATATCTCCGGTATCCTCAACGGCCTGGATATTCACGCCTGGAATCCACAAAACGACCCACACATCGCAGCCAGATTTTCCACCGAAACGCTGCCCATACGCAAAAAAAACAAGCGCGCCCTGCAAGCCGAGTTTTCCCTGCCCGTGGAAGACGATACCCCCCTGCTGGTCATGGTCACTCGCCTGGACAACCAGAAAGGCGTAGACCTGGCCATCGAAGCCCTGCGGCAGGTCAGCAACTTACGCTGGCAGGCCATCATCCTGGGCACAGGGCAGCCCGCCCTGGAGGATGCCGCCCGACAACTGCAGGCCGATATGCCCCAACGCGTGCGTGCAGCCATCCTCTTCGACAAACGCCTGAGCCGCCGCATCTTCGCCGGAGGAGATGCCATCCTCATCCCTTCACGCTATGAACCCTGCGGGCTGACACAAATGATTGCCATGCGCTATGGTTGCGTCCCCATTGCGCGCGCCACCGGCGGATTGCGCGATACCATTCGAGACTACCTGCAATGGGCAGAAAGCACGGGCTTCCTCTTCCGCAGCGCCGATGCCACCTCCCTGGCAGGCGCCATTCGGCGCGCCCTGGCCGTGTACCACCAGCCACATAACTGGCACGGCCTGCAACGCCGCGGCATGCAACAGGATTTCTCGTGGGACCGTTCGGCACGGCAATACATGCAACTCTACCAGCAACTTGCGCATCAATCCGCTACCCATCAAACCCAAGGAGCGCCCCTATGAAAACACGTGTTGTCATCCTGGCTGGCGGGGAAGGGTCACGTCTGGGAATTCTGACCGCCAAGCGCACCAAACCCGCCGTCCCCTTCGGGGGCAAGTACCGCATCATCGATTTTGCCCTCTCCAATTGCATCAACTCCGAACTGGTTGACGTGATGATTCTGGCACAGTATCGCCCGCACTCGCTCATCGAGCACATCGGCGCAGGTGCACCCTGGGATTTGAACCGGGATTTCACAGGCGGGGTACGCATCTACACGCCTTACAAGGCACGCGGCGCATCCGACTGGTACGTCGGCACGGCAGATGCCGTACAGCAAAACTTCACCTTCATCAAGAGCACCAACCCCAACGCCGTGCTCATCCTCTCTGGCGACCACATCTACAAGATGGACTACCGCCAGTTGATTGCCTTCCACCAGGAGCGACAGGCAGACCTGACCATGGCAACCATCCGTGTCCCCCTGGAAGAAGCCTCGCGCTTTGGGGTGGTGGAGGTATCCCCCGATGGGCGCGTCACCGATTTCATCGAAAAGCCTCCGCACCCCCCTTCCAACCTGGCAAACATGGGAGTGTACCTTTTCAACCTGGATGTACTCGACCGCGCCCTGTGGGAAGACCAGTTACAAAGCGGCTCATCCCACGATTTCGGCAAAGACATCCTGCCGCGTCTGATTGCCGAAGGCGCCAAAGTGTACGCCTACCCCTACGAAGATTACTGGATGGACGTGGGAACGGTGCTCTCCTACTGGCAGGCACACATGGACTTGCTGGCCGAACCCCCGCGGTTGAATCTCAACGACCGCCATTGGGTCATTCACACCCGCACAGAGGAACGCGCCCCCACACGCATTGCCGAGGGCGCCATCGTCAACGATAGTTTGCTCAGCAATGGCTGCCAGATACACCGCGAAGCCCTGGTCGAGCGCAGCATCCTCTCCCCCGGCGTCATCGTGGAACCCGGCGCGGTGGTACGCGAAGCCATCCTGCTGACCGATGTGGTCATCGAGGCCGGCGCATGCGTGGAACGCGCCGTACTGGACAAGCGCGTCCGCGTGGGATGCAACGCCCACGTGGGCAGCATGGACATCCC
>DAOTWV010000153.1:0-3740 GCA_034435695.1 Anaerolineales bacterium
CTCATCCGCCGCATCTTGCAGGCACAGGGAGATTTCACCATCTTCGAGGCAGAGGACGGCGAACAGGCCATTGCCCTGGCCCGCCGCGAGAAGCCCGACCTGATGATTCTCGACCTGATGATGCCCAAGGTGGATGGCTTTGGCGTGCTGGATGCGCTGAAACAGGAGGAGGAAACCGCCGAAATTCCGGTCATCGTAGTCACTGCCAAGGAATTGACCCCCGCAGAAAAGCGTCGTCTGCGGGGACAGGTACACTCCCTTATGCAAAAGGGGGAATTCATGAGTGATGACCTGGCAGATGAAATTCGCTCATTGGTGGAGTAGAACCAATTTCCAAACAAACGTCATGAACACAACCAGTCAGGCAACGCGGCAAGAGCGCGCCCGCCGCGCCCAGGGAATTTGGGCGGGGCTGGCCTCCGCGCTCTTCATGGGAATGACCCCTGTCTTCGGCAAACAGGCCATCGTGTACGGCCTGCCACCGCTCACCGTTGTGGCTATGCGCACCATCCTGGCAGCCCTGCTGCTCTTTGTCGCCCTGCTGCTCTTCAAGCGCAGTTACCTGTACATCTACCCCGCCGGGCTGCTGGGCTGCGCCCTTGCCGGAAGCATCAACGGTTTCGGTTCTCTGTTGTTCTACAGTGCCCTGGGACGCATCGATGCCAGTCTGGGGCAGTTGCTCTACTCGCTCTACCCTCTGTTCGTGGCTGGCTGGTTGTGGCTCGACCATCAGCCCCCCAGCAAGATGACCGCTATCCGCCTGGCGCTGGCATTACCCGCCGTGTACCTGCTCACCCAAACGACCAGCGGGGAGGTGGATTGGGTGGGTATCGCGCTCATGTTAGGCGCATCGGCGCTCTACGCCCTGCATCTGCCCATCAATCAGCGCGTACTCTACGACATGCCAGCCCCTACCGTTACGCTGTACACCCTGCTTTCGATGAGCATGGTGGTACTTTCGGCCTATCTCTTCGACAGTTTAGGGAAAGTCATTCCCGAACCCGCGCCACAGGCCTGGGGAGCCGTCATCGGGCTGACTCTGGTCACCTTCGTCTCCCGCCTGACACTCTTCCTGGGGGTCAAAAACCTCGGCGGATTGCAGACCGCCCTGCTGGGGCTTGGGGAGTTGTTGGTCACCGTCTTGGGAGCACACCTGCTCCTGGGAGAACGTCTGACCACAGCCCAATGGCTGGGCGCGGCCCTCTTGATGGCAAATATCCTGCTCGTTGGCGTGGATAAGCAGCCACCGCGCAAGACAACCAGCCGCGGCTGGCTGCACTGGATAAGCCCCCCCAGCCTTCCCCCGGATTTTCCCTGGCAGCCCCACTAAGAATCTATCCGAACCTGCGTTGCGGAGCGGTATCTGCGTTCTGGTACACCAGGGCATCTTGCGCTTCACCAAGAACGTGTTCGCACTCCCGCCGCTATCCTTCCGGTTCGTCCTTGAGAATGGCTTCCCCTTTGGTAAACCAGGAAAACCCGAAGGCGAGGATGGCCAGCGATTCCAGCCAGAAAACCGGGGAGAAGCGCTCCAGCGCAGCGGCAGTATTGGCAGGCAGCATGTGGTACACCATCAACAGCACAATGCACGCCAGCATGGTGTACCCACAAACGCGGTACACCATATTGCGCTGCAATTTGCGACGCGTAGGCGGCTTCGCCGGGTTGGTTTTGGTAAACAACACCAGTGAAAAATACGTCAGGGTCAGGAAGAAGGCGGCTGCAAACCCCAGGTGCACGTAGCCGATGACATCCAGCGGCTTGCCCTCCGGCGTGGTGGGAAAGAGGGCAACGCCAATCGCAAAGAGGCATGCCAGGTCACCGGCCAGGTCGTCCTCCCGGCTATACCCCCGATACGAGAGCAGGAAAACACCAACCGAAAACAGGATTCCTACAAAGACATCGCGCATGCCGGTGTGGTAGTAGCCGCTGATGGAACTTTGCAACCCGGTGCGAAAGATAAGCATTGCTCCCAGCGAGACGATGAAGGGCATGGCAATGCCCAAAATGCCAATCGCCTTGCGCAGGGTGAGGTACGAGTACACCATCTCGCGCTCTTTTGCCAGGTTCTTGTGCATTGCTGTTACCTCCTTCGTGCAAAAAACGGGGAACGACGTCACGCTGCCGTTCCCCGTAGATGTGCCTCGTTACAGCGTGCGCACGTAGCGGAACAATTCGTAACCCGGCGGTTTGGCGTTCAGATTCTTGTCCACGGTGACGTGCAGCAGCGCGGGTTTGCCGCTCTCCACGGCACGCTGCAAGGCCGGTTCGAGTTGCTCTGGTTCGTCCACCTTCTCGCCGTAACAGCCCAGGGACTGCGCCAGCAGGTCGTAACGCACCTGCCCGGAGATGTCGATGCCGTGCTGCGCCTCCGGCGGGTAGCCCTGGAAGGCGTACGCGCTGCGCTCCATGCCCCAGCCTTCATCCACCACCACGATGACCACAATCGGCACGTCCTCTCGCAGGGCGGTTTCCAGTTCCAGGGCGTTGAAACCCAGCGCCCCGTCGCCGGTGATGCAGTACACCGGGCGCTGCGGGTCGGCCAGTTTTGCGCCGATGGCGAAGGGCAGGCCGGTGCCCAGGTAGCCCATCTTGACCGAGTACAGGAAACTGCGCGGCTGGAAAATCTGGTTGTAGGCCACGCCCCACAGGGTGGTGTTGCCGCCATCCAGCACAGTGACGGACTGCGGCGGGAAGAAGTTACGCGCCGTGAAGACCACATGGCCGGGGTTCAGGCCGTAGTCCGGTTCGGCCATCAGGAATTCCATGCCCTGCATCATGGTTTGCTGGCTCAATTCGCGGTAACGTTCCAGGTCGGGCATGGAATCGCGCGCCGCGCGCCGCGCCTGGACGGCTTCCAGCAGCGCCCCCAGGGCGGCTTTGGCATCCGCCACGATGCCCACGTCCACCGGGCGGTTGACGCCAATGGAAAGGGGGTCGCTGTCAATCTGGATGGTCTTCTGGCGCGCCGGGTCGCCCCAGGCAGGCGGCATTCCCCAGCCATCGAATTCCCCCAGCCGTGACCCAACTACCAGGACGACATCAGCTTCGTTGCGCGCCAGGCTGGTGGCCTGCATGTCGAACAGGAAGAAGTAACGCTCGTGGTCTTCGGGAACCACGCCGCGCGCCCCCAGGCTGCTGCCCATACCAGCCTTCAGGTAGTCGCCCAGGGCCAGGAATTCCCCGGCGGCATCGGCCCACAACACGCCCTTGCCGGCGTGCAGGTAGGGGCGCTCGGCGGAGGCCAGCAGGTCGGCGGCCTGCGCAATCCAGGCCGGGTCGCCGGCGCCCATGTGGGTCATGCGGTACTTCGCAGCCGGGAAGACGGGCGCTTTGGCGGAATCGATTTTGAGGTTCAGCATCTCATCCGGGATGGCAAGGAAGGCCGGGCCGGGGCGTCCTGTCAACGCGGCGCGGAAGGCAGCGCGCACCAGTTCGGGGACACGCTCCGGGCGCGAAATCAGGGCGCTGAATTTGGTGACCGGGCGCGCCATCTCCACCAGGTTGGTGGCCTGCCACGCGCCGGGACGTTCCGGGTGGGTGGTCAGGCTGCGGCGGGTGGTCGCCAGGGCGATGACGGGGTGCCCCTCGGCGTAGGCGCTGGACAGGCCGGAGAGCATGTTCGCGCCGCCGGGGCCGGGGCTGCCAATCACCACCGCCGGTTTGCGGGCGATGCGGGTATAGCCCTCGGCGATGTGTACCGCCCCCTCCTCGTGCCGGCAGTTGATGTGCCGGATGCC
>DAOTWV010000154.1:0-3271 GCA_034435695.1 Anaerolineales bacterium
TGCATCAGGCTTTGTAGGGTGAGGGTTTGTTCCATCGGCATTCGAAACCTTACCACATTTCTGCTCAATTTTCAGATTTGGAATTGCTGTACAAATGCAGCAAATCCAAATTTACCGCGTAGTATCCGCAGATTACGCAGATTGAACGGATTTTTTTCCTCTGCGTAATCTGCGCCATCTGCGGATGCATTGGCCCATATTTGGAATTGCTGCTACAAATGCAACAATTCCAAATTTGCCCGCACGGTATCTGCAGATTACGCGGATTTTTTCTGTTCTGTCGGCGTACCCTGCGACATCGGCGAATGAATTGCCCAGGAATTTCTGGTCTACGCGAATATCCTGGATGGCCTGCCCCGAAAAGAGGCAGGGGGGACGCCCCAAAGGGGGGTGCAGGGCAGACATCCGCAAAATGCGGAGGCACAAAAAGCCCCCAGCCGGACTCGAACCGGCATCTCGAACTTAGGAGGTTCTTGCTCTGTCCTTTGAGCTATGGGGGCGCGCGGCGGGATTATACCAAATTTGCCGTCTAATGTGGCAGCGCCCCTGACGAGCAGGGGCGCTGCGAACGACAGGATAAGCCTGTAATCAGTCGAGTTTGCCGGTGATGATGGCGCGCTTGACCTCGGCAATGGCCTGGGTGATGTGGATTTCGCGCGGGCAGGCTTCGGTGCAGTTGAAGGCCGTGCGGCAGCGCCACACACCCATCTGCTGGTTGACGATTTTCAGGCGCTCTTCAGCCGCCGTGTCACGGTCATCGAAGATGAAGCGGTGCGCATTGACAATCGCCGCCGGCCCGATATACGAACCATCCGCCCAGAAAGAGGGGCAGGAGGTGGTGCAGGCCGCGCACAAAATGCACTTGGTGGTGTCGTCAAAGCGTTCCCGGGCTTCCACGCTCTGATAGCGTTCCTTGCCGTCTTCCGGCTCCGGCTTATCACTGATGAAGTAGGGCAAAACGGAGCGGTAGTTCTCGAAAAACGGCTCCATATCCACAATCAGGTCACGGATGATGGGCAGCCCCATGATAGGTTCCACCGTGATTTCGTTGGTGCCCAGGTCTTGAATAAGTGTCTTGCAGGCCAGACGGTTTGCGCCATTGATGCGCATGGCATCCGAACCGCAAACCCCGTGGGCACAGGAGCGCCGAAAGCCAATGGAGCCGTCCTGGTAATCCCGGACATACTCCAAAAGGTCCAGAACACGGTCGGTGGGTTCGGCTTCCAGAGTAAAGGTATCGTAATGCGGTTTACTGTTGCCGCTTTCTGGATTGTAGCGGAAAATTTTCAGTGTGACTTGCATCGCCGGCTCTCCTTACTAGTACACGCGTTCCTTGGGTTCGTACTTCGTGATGACCACCGGCTTGTAGCGCAACTGCACGTCATCGTTTTGCAGCCAGGCCAGGGTGTGTTTGAGCCAGTTCTGGTCATCGCGTTTGGGGAAGTCTTCACGGGCATGGGCACCGCGGCTTTCCTTACGCGCCAGCGCCGAAGCAGCGGTGACGTAGGCTACATCCAACAGGTTGCCAATTTCCCAGGTGTTGAGCAGTTCCAGGTTGAAGACCTTGCCCGTATCCTGAACGCGCACTTCCTTGAAGCGCTCGCGCAGTTCTCGCAATTTGTTCACGGCTTCCTGCATGCCTTCCTCGGTGCGGAAGACGCCCACATGGTCGAACATGACCGATTTCATTTCGCGCGCCAGGTCGGCGGCTTTCTCTTTTCCGCTGCCATTGCGCAGGGCTTCGAGTTGCGAGACGGCGAAATCGGCCGCGTCGCCAGGCAGGGGAGCGAAATCGGCGCCCTTGGCGTATTCGGCGGCATTGATGCCAGCGTGCTTGCCGAAGACCACGATATCCAGCAGGGAGTTCGTGCCCAGGCGGTTGCCGCCGTGCACGGAGACACACGCACACTCGCCAGCCGCGTACAGGCCAGGCAGCACGGTGTTGTTCTCATCAATCACCACCTCACCCTTGACGTTGGTGGGGATACCGCCCATGGCATAGTGCGCCGTCGGCTGGACGGGCATGGGCTGCGTAACGGGGTCCACGCCCAGGTAGGTGCGGCAGAAGTCAATGATGTCGGGCAATTTGCGCAGGATTTCCTCGGCGGTTACCTTGTACGGAGAGCCATCCGGGTTGGTGCGGCCATCCAGGGCAGCGTATTTGTTGACCGTTTCTGGGGTGACATCCAGATACACGAAACGCTTTCCGCCAATACCGCGTCCTTCGCGCATTTCGATGTACTCGGCGCGGCTGACCACATCACGCGAGGCCAGGTCCTTGACGGTGGGGGCGTATTTGTCCATGAAGCGCTCGCCCTTGTCGTTGATGAGTACACCGCCCTCGCCGCGCACACCTTCGGTAATCAGGATACCCAGTTTGTAGATGCCAGTGGGATGGAACTGGAAGAATTCCATGTCCTCGGCGGGAATACCGCGCCGCAGGGTGATGGCCGGGCCGTCACCGGTGTAGGCATAGGCGTTGGAGGTGATTTCCCACACGCGCCCGTGGCCGCCGGTGGCAAAAATTACGGCCTTGGCGTGGAAGACGTGAATTTCACTGGTCGCCAGTTCGATGGCAACCACCCCCGCAGCCACGCCATTCGAGATGATGACATCCAGCACCTGAAACTCGTCGAAGAAATTGACCTTGTTCTTGATGCACTGCTGGTACAGGGTTTGCAGAATCATGTGCCCGGTGCGGTCGGCGGCATAGCAGGCGCGACGCACTGGTTTCTTGGTCTCGTTGTTGGTATGCCCGCCAAAGGGACGCTGAGCAATCTTTCCTTCCGGGGTGCGGTTGAAGGGCAGCCCCATGTGCTCCAGTTCATACACCACGCTGGGGGCTTCATTGCACATAAACTCGATGCTATCCTGGTCACCCAGGTAGTCACTTCCCTTGACGGTATCGTAGGTGTGCCACTCAGGGCGGTCTTCTTCCAGGTTGCCGAGCGCCGCGCCGATACCTCCCTGGGCTGCGCCGGTATGCGAGCGGGTGGGGTACAGTTTGCTCAAGACCGCGGTTTTGGCATTTTTGGAAGCATACAGGGCAGCCATAAGCCCTGCCCCGCCGGCACCCACGATGACGACTTCAAATTGATGATGCTTGGCCATAGCCTCTTCTCCTCTTTTCAGCCAGCCAGAATGCTGTTTGTAGCCATGATGATGGCGTATGCGCCCATAAACGTCAACACAGCCCAAACGACAACCAGCACGATGTTAACCACGCGCATGGCCTGGTCGCTATGCACGAAATCGCGCAGCACCTGCCGCA
>DAOTWV010000155.1:0-6978 GCA_034435695.1 Anaerolineales bacterium
CTGGGCGACGTAGTTCTGGCTGGCGGTGACGTTGCGAATCAGGTCGAAGTTGGGGTGCTGGCTGTCGGCCACGAAGAAGACGTACTCATCGGTATCATCCATTTTGCCGAAGGTGGAAATCATGCGGGCAATGTTGGCGTTGCCGATGTAGTACTTCTCCCCGTTGGCGCGGTAGCCGCCCTGAGGGTGGGGCGTCAGGCGCATGTCGGTGGCGTAGATATCCGCCCCGTGGGCGCGCTCGGAGAGGCCGAAGGCGAAAACTTCGCCCTGCTGCAGCAGATGGGCGGCTTTTTCGCGCATGGCCTGATTGGCACTCATCCAGATGGGACCAAGCCCCAGGATGCTGACCTGCCAGGTGTACCAGTAGGCCAGGCCGTAGAAGCCCAGCACTTCGTTGAAGGCGCAATTGCGCCAGGTATCCCAGCGGGCTTCGGGGTCATCGCTCAACCCCGCGGGGGTCAGCAGGGTGGCGAAGATTTTCTCCCGGCCGATGAAATCCAGGAAGTCGCTGTACCAGACGCGGGCGTGGTCGTCGGCCTTGAGTTGTGCCTTGCCGCGCGCTTCGAAGTGGGCAACCGTATCCTGCAGGATGCGGCGCAAACGGGGGTCGTAGTTTTCGGAGATGTGATTGGGGTTGAGCAGCATGGCGTACCTTCCTTTTGGGCAATGCAAAACGATGCAAGGGGAACGAATGACGCAATTGCAAAAATTGTACCCCATTCGGAATGATGTTTGATAGAATTTTGGGAATGTGGAAGGAGGAATGCAGAATGCGGAATGCTGAATGCTGAATGCGGAAGGCAGAATGACGAATGCGGAATGCTGAATGCAGAATGTTGAAGGCAGAATGACGAATGCTGAATGCAGAATGCGGAATGCTGACTACCCGACTAACAGACTACAAAGACTAACAGACTACCCGACTACCAGACTACCCAAGGAGCATCTATGCCCACACAATACCCCCTTGCTCTCAGCCTGATGGACTTTCTCCCCCCGCTGTTTTTCCTTGCCGGTGCAGGATTCCTCGTGCGCCTGGCCCGTCTCGAACGCGCCGGAGGCAGCATCCGACTGCTCATTGCCGGCGGAACGCTGGTCTTCCTGGGCGGTTTTCTCAAGGCAATCTGGAAGTTGCTGGTAGCGCTGCAAATTGCCGACATCCGCGTATTGGCTGAACAGCAATTCGTTCTGCTGGCGCCCGGCTTCTTGCTGATGTTCATTGGGGTTTTGCACCTTGTCCAAAGGCGCGAAGCCCCCTCCGGCGTGACTGCTATGGCGGCCTGGAAAATCCCCTTTCTGGCAGTGATGACCATCTCCAGCATCGGGATGAACGGCATCCTGACGTGGCACGCCTTTCAACGGCGACAGCGCCTGGCCGGGTGGATGTTCATCGTCACCGTGCTGTGCCTGTTCGGCATGGCGGGGATGAGCAGCGCCCCACAGACCATCGCTTTGCAATGGATTGAAGAGAGTATCAACTTGCTGGCACAAGCCGCGTTTCTAGGGGGATGCTATTTGCTGCAAAGCCAAAGGGTCAGTCAGACAAAAACACAAGCCATGCCTCTGCCCCAAACACAAACTGACCTGCCGTAACGGCAGGTCAGTTTGCACACACGGGGCAAGAACAACGAAACGCCTAGCGAGACTCGGCCATTTCGTGGTTGGCAGAAACTTGTGAGGAGGTAAATCCCAGCGTACTGCGTTGTCCCCACTCTTCAAACATCGCTCGCATTTCCTCTTCCCGGCTGATGCGTGAAGACAACATACTGGCAAACACTACCAGAATGAATGACATCAGCCCCCAAATTGTCAAAGCAGCAATAATCAGGCTGGCGGTATTCACGGTTCACTCCTTGTATCTGGTGCGCTGGGTTGCACATACCTAACAGTTTTGTCAGGATGGGTATAGTTTACCCGAAACCGTTTTCAAATGCAATAGGTAATAAGTCATATTTTTTCCAGCGCACCAAAATGCCCCCTGCGTGACAGTCAGGGGGCACATGCATTCCTCCAGCCTTAGATGTACAAATCGCGGCGGTTGTAACGCCAGTAGCCAATAGCCACCATTACCACAATCAACGCCAGCGAGATACCCAGGTACAGCCCGTCGAATTTGCCTTCGTGCAGCAATTTGGCCGGGTCGAAGTACTTGAAGGGGGTGAAGTATTTGAGGAAGTCCAGCCGCTCATCCAGGCCGGAAGCCACCGAGAGGGAGTAGGTGGTCAGGATGATGGCGATGGCCGCCGAGCCGGAGAGTTTGTACTGCTGCATCACGCAGCCCAGCAGCAGGCCGAGCGCCAGGAAAACCAGGCCAATCAGGAACATGGCCTGCATCTCCAGCGAAAGGAAGGCGTAGAAATCGGCAGCCGGTTCGTAGGACTGCACGGCAACCAGCGAGATAGCCCAGGTCGCCAGCACGAACAGCGCCAGATGGGTCAGCGCGGCCAGCGCTTTGGCGGTCACCACACGGGGGCGCGAGACCGGCAGCACCAGCGAGAATTCCACGGTCTTGTCGCGCTCTTCCCTGGAAATCACACCGCTGCCCCACATCGCCGCGGCGATGGCGCTCATCAGCCCAAAGTAGATGAACATCACGCCAAAGAAGCCCTCCAGCGTGGTCAGGTTGAAGGCGTTCATGCTAAAGGCCTTCAACATGCCCTGCGGCATGGCATCCAGAATAGCCAGCATTTCGGGGTTATCGGCATACGCCTGGAATTTGACCAGGGCGATGGAAACCAGCACAGCAACGATGACGACCCAAATCAGCAGCGATTTGAAGCCGGCCTTGAGTTCACGCAGATAAATGTTCACAGGAACCTCCTTTTGTGGGGCGGGCTTTCAAGCCTGCCCCCTGGACGGGCTGGAAAGCCCGTCCCTTTGCTTGCTTCCCCAGGGACGGGCTGGAAAGCCCGTCCTACGTCACCGAGGGGATGTCGCGGCGCAGGTAACGCACCCAGGCCACCAGCAGCCCAATCACCGCAGCGGCCACGCTCAGCCAGATGAGGTTGCTGTATTCGCCGCTGGTGATGATGCCCGGCGGGTCGAAATGCTTGAAGGGCGTCAGCCATTCCAGTTTGGTCTCGCCCAGCGTGCCGCTGAAAGCGTTCAGCACGTACATGCCAGAGCCCAGCCCCAGCCCGTAGGGCGTAACGCTGCGGATGCGCCGCACCAGGGTGGAAACCGCCAGCCCGACGCTGAAGAAAACCAGTTGGAAGGGCAGCAGGCTGAATAGAAGTTTCGCCAGCAGAGCGGCATCCCATGCACGCCCGCCGGCAAAAGCCGGGATGGTGACGAAAGCAACTGCCCACACGCCAGCCTCGGTCACAAGGAGGCTGGTCAGTGCGGCCAGCACTTTACTGACCCAGATGCTCTCCCGGCTGACCGGCCTGGTCATCAGGAAGTCGGCGGTCAGTTCGGCCTCTTCCACCGAGAGCAGGCCAAAGCCATAATTCGCCGCCTGGATGGCCAGACAGATTTGCACGAAGGTGAACACCAGGCTGTAGAAACCCAGCACCTTCGAAAGGTCTACGCCGTTCATGCCAAAGGCAGCCAGGAATTCCGGCGGGAAGTTGGCCATCATCTGGTTGAGCATCTCGGCCTGGTCGGCAAAGGTGGGGTAGAAAGGCAGATAAAGCAAATGCAGCCCCAGCAGGCCGCCCAACCAGGTGAATACCGAGCGCCAGCGGATGCGCAATTCGTGCAGGTAGATGTTTTTTTTCATGGCGCAGCCCCTATTCGTAGTAGTGCATGAAGATTTCTTCCAGGGTCGGCTCCTCGATGGTCACATCGCGCACGGTCTGGCCGGCCAGTTGCCGCAGCACGGTGTTGATATCGCCCTTGAAGAAGAATCGCAGGGTGCCGTTTTCCTGCACCAGGTTGGTGACGCCGGGCATCTCGAAGGCCGTGGCCGAGAGGCCATTGCCTTCCACGCGCACCTTCTTGTA
Source organism: Anaerolineales bacterium (assembly GCA_034435695.1). GTDB lineage: Bacteria > Chloroflexota > Anaerolineae > Anaerolineales > DRKV01 > DRKV01. The sequence goes on from DAOTWV010000155.1 coordinate 3,945, forward strand.
GTTGTTCTGCTGCAGGGTCTTGATGTCCGAAATCTCCACGATGCTGCCTTCGCGGATAATCGCCACCCGGTCACACAGGCGCTGCACCTCGCCCAGGATGTGCGAAGAGAAAAAGACAGTCATGCCGCGCTCCCGGTTCTCGCGCCGAATCAGGTCGAAGAACTTGCGCTGCATCAGCGGGTCCAGGCCGCTGGTGGGTTCGTCCAGGAAGACCAGTTTGGGGGCGTGCAGCAGCCCCTGAACGATGCCAACCTTCTTCTTGTTGCCGTAGGAAAGGTCATCAATCTTGCGGCTGAGGTCGAGTTCCATGTACTCGGCCAGTTCGTGCAGGCGGGCGCTGTGGTCGCCGGGGTAGAAACTGGCGGAGTATTTCAGCAGGTCAATCACCTTCATGCCTTCGTAGTAAAACACTTCCGAAGGCAGGTAGCCGATATCGCGGCGGATTTCCGGGCCGTGCTGCACCACGTCCTTGCCAAAAATGCGCGCGCTGCCGCTGGTGGGGTAAATCAGCGAGAGCAGCAGGCGGATGGTGGTGGACTTGCCCGCCCCGTTGGGACCGATGAATCCAAAAATTTCGCCCTCTTCCACCTGGAAAGAGACATCCACAATGCCGCGGGCCTTGCCGTAGTACTTGGTGAGACCGGATACTTCAATGATGCTCATGGTTTTCTCCTGAACAGAACGATTTATAACGCTTTTGCAAGCAGTGTTACCTCTGGAAGACAGGCATTTCGCCCCTGCCTCTGGTCTCGATGCGCCCTACGCTTGGTTCACGCGGCTACTCGACCATCGGGTACGTCGTGAGCACCTGTACCTGCAGAGTGTCTCGGCCCGTTTGTCGGGGGACAGATGACAGCAGTGCCATCACCTTCCCGCCTGATTACGCCTCCAGACCGTGGCGCAACAGGTCAATCAAGGCATCCACCATGTCAAGCATGCGTTCATTGAACACCTCGCCTACAAACTCATCGTAATACTCACTGACGTGCGCAGAAAGGGCGGCAATCAGGTAGGCGGTGAAGTGGGTGTTCACATCCGGGCGCACGCGGCCGGCAGCAACGGCTTCGTCCAGCATGGACTGGAACCAGCCCAGCATGGTCTCGCGGCCTTCAGCAAGCAGGCGCTGATACACCGGGCTGTCCTTCTCCTTGAGCATGTTGCGTCCGATGGCGGCGTAATCCGGGTGCTGAGCGGCAAAGCGCAACCCACCCAGGTAGAGCGCCCGAAGGGTGGAAAAGAGGTCATCGCTGCCGACTTCCTGTACGGTGGTGTTGAGTACCAGTTTCTTTTGCTCGCCGATGACTTGAGACAGATAGACGAAGAGGTCTTCCTTGCCGCTGAAATACTGGTAAAAACTGCCTTTCGAGATGCCGGCGCGCTCCACAATGCGGTTGACGCTGGCCTGTGAAAACGGCCAGGCGGCGAACTCTGCCACCGCGGCATCGAATACTTTCTGACGTTTTTCTTCCGGCAGGTTGAAGAAGGTTTCCGTTGGCATACGCCCTCGCAAAATGTGACCAAGCGGTCATGTGACCGGATGGTCACATTATACCTTTTTCGGGGCGGGCGTCAAGAGCAAAGCAAAGGGATTTCACGCCAACAGGTCGCGATATTGCGCCAGGATTTGCTCTGCGATATGTTCCCATGAGTAAGTCTGCGCGAAGGCTGCGGCCTGCTGCCCCAAACGTACGCGCAGGGCCTCATCGCAAAGCAAAGCGCTCAATCGGTCGGCCAGGGCTTCGGGGTCACCTACGGGGACGTGGTAGCCGGTGAGGCCATCCTGCACCAGAAAGGCCAGCCCCCCCACCTGGGAGGCCACTACGGGGGTGCCGCAGGCCATTGCCTCCAGCGCCACCATACCAAAAGATTCGTAGTGCGAGGGCACGACCACCACTTCGGCGGCAGAGTAGTAATACGCCAGGGTATCCTGCCCTTTTTTGCCCAGAAAAGCGACGAAATCCTGCAGGTTGTGTTTTTCCCGCATTTCCTGCAGGCGTGTCATCTCGGCGGTCATGGCCTCTTTGCTGACGTCCGGTTCGCCGCCGATGACCGACAGACAAAAAGGACACTTTTCCAGGATACCGCGCTGACGCATGAGGGCTACCGCCTGGATGAGGATATCCAGCCCTTTGAGGGGTTCGATGCGCCCCACGAAGAGCAGCATACGGTCGCCGGGCGGCACACCAATGAATTCGCGCGCTTCGTCTTTGGGGATGGGGTAAAAGCGGGCGGTATCCACCCCTGGGGGAATGGTAACCACTTTGGAGGTGTCCGCCTGGTACAGCCATCGGAGTTGCGCCACCTCTGCGGGGGTAGCAGCCACAATGCGGTCGGCGTGCGCCAGCACCTGTCTTTCCCCTTCCACGCGATATTGGCCTTCTTTTTGGGCTTCGTTCTGCGCCACGCGATTTTTCATAATCCCCAGCGTGTGGAACATGTGCAGCACCGGCACCCCACCCCAACATTCACGCAACGTGAGCGCCGCTACGCCGGACATCCAGTAATGGCTGTGAATCAGGTCGTAGCGCATGCCCTTCTGGCGGGCAAAATTGCACACGTTCTCGACGAATTCCGGCAGGTAGGAGGCCAGTTCCTGTTTGGGGCGCGGCGCTTCGGGGCCGGCGGGGATGTGTACCACGCGGTTACCGTACCCCAGGTCGTGCAGCACGTGGGGGACGTGTTCATCCTGCGAGCGGGTGAAGACATCCACGTGTACGCCCATGCGCCCCAGTTGACGCGCCAGGTCGCGCACGTACACGTTCATCCCGCCGGTATCCTTGCCGCCCAGGGTCGCCAGGGGGCAGGTATGATACGAAAGCATGGCTATGCGCAGAGCATCTTTTCCCATCTTTTTCTTGCCTTTTCCGCTAATCTCTTGTATAATCTCGCCCGCAACGCCACCGTAGCTCAGTTGGTAGAGCAGGCCACTCGTAATGGTCAGGTCATGGGTTCGAGTCCCATCGGTGGCTCACATTGTATCAGAGACGCTCCGCTCCGGCGGGGCGTTTTGTGTTTTTCCCGGTACAAGGCGAAA
>DAOTWV010000156.1:0-2790 GCA_034435695.1 Anaerolineales bacterium
TTCCCCATTCCCATCCGGCCCCTACCCCGAAAGGAGGGAACCGTGTCAACCACAACCCCCACCCTACCCAAAACCGAAACCGCGCGCCGCAAGACCACCGTGCGCACCCTGGCGCGTAAAAAACAGCGCGGCGAACCCATCGTCATGCTCACCGCCTACGACTACCCCGGCGCGCAGGCCGCCGAGGCCGCCGGCGTGGATGTCATCCTGGTGGGCGATTCGCTTGGCATGGTCGTCCTGGGCTACGAAAACACCCTGCCCGTCACCATGCAAGACATGCTGCACCACTGCAAAGCCGTCTCGCGCGGCGCGCGTAGCCCCCTGCTGGTGGGCGACATGCCCTTCATGTCCTACCAGGTCAGCATCGAAGAAGCCGTCCGCAACGCCGGCCGATTTTTGCAAGAAGCCGGCATGGACGCCGTCAAACTGGAAGGCGGACGCGAGCGCCTGGACGTGGTGCGCGCTATCGTCGCCGCCGGCATCCCCGTCATGGGGCACCTCGGCCTTACCCCGCAGAGCGTCTCCCAACTGGGCGGCTTCCGCCGTCAGGGACGCACCGCACAGGCCGCCCGCCGTCTGCTCGAAGACGCCCTTGCCCTGCAGGAAGCCGGCTGCTTCAGCCTGGTGCTCGAATCCGTCCCCGCCCAACTGGCCGCCTACATCACCGCCCGCCTGGAAATCCCCACCATCGGCATCGGCGCGGGCGCGGGCTGCGATGGGCAGGTACTCGTCTACCACGACCTGCTGGGCATATTCGACCGCTTCGTGCCCTCCTTCGTGCGCCAATACGCCAGTCTGCACGAAACCATTCTGGAGGCCCTGCGCGCCTACGCCGCCGACGTGCAGGCGCGCGCCTTCCCCGCCAAAGAACACACCTTCGAAATGTCCCCGGAAGCATGGCAGGAATTTCTGGCGAGCGTATCCTGATTTGTGGAACCGGCGCGCTGGCGACCCTCTTCGCCGCCCGTCTGGGACAGGCCGGGGCGCGGGTGACGATGACCGGGAAGTGGGCGGAAGCCCTGGAAGTCATCGCCGCCCGGGGAGTCACCCTGCACCCCCCGGATTCCCCGCCGGTGCAGACTCGCCCGCGGGTGGCGCGGCAGCCCGAAGAAGCGTGCGGCATCCCCTGGGCGCTCGTCCTGCGCAAATCCTGGCAGACGGCGGAAAGCGCCCGCTTCCTGGCGCACTGCCTGCCCGTGGACGGCCTGGCGCTCAGCCTGCAAAACGGCCTCGGCAACCTGGAAATCCTGCAGGCCACGCTGGGAGCGCGCCGCGCCGCCGGGGGCGTCACCACCCTGCCAGCCATGCTGCGCTCCCCCGGCGTGGTGCGTCAAACCGGGGAGGGCGCAATCCTGCTGGGCGCGCATCCCCGCCTGTCCCCCCTGGCCGACCTGCTGCGGCGCGCCGGCTTTACCGTCCAGGTGCACGCCGACCTGCGCGGGGTGCAGTGGGGCAAACTGGTCGTCAACGCGGCCATCAACCCCCTGGGCGCGCTGCTGGGCGTCCCCAACGGCGCACTGCTCGAAGACCCCGAAGCGCGCCGCACGCTGTACGCCCTGGCGCGTGAAGCCGCGGCCGCCGCCGCCGCCGAGGGCATCCGCTTGCCGTATCCCGACCCGGTAGAAACGGTGGAAACCGTTGTCCGCCGCACTGCCGCCAACGAAAACTCCACGCTGCAAGACCTGCGCCGCGGCGCGCCCACCGAACTGGAGGCCATCACCGGCGCTATCTTGCGCATAGCCAAGAAGCACAACCTGGAAACCCCCGTCACCGCCCGCGTGTACCGTGACCTGCTGCAGGTGCTGATGATAGACGGCGGATGACGGACGACGGACCACCGCACCTGACACGTGACACGTGACACGTGACGACGGACGACCGACGACGGACGACCTACCCCCGCACGCCGCACGCCGCACCTGGCACTTGACACGTGACACCTGACACTTCTCCCCCACCCCAAACCCCTCCCCCTAATGGGGAGGGGCTCTCCGCACGGGAAACCTGAAACTTGCATCCATGAACACCGTAACCACCCTCCCCGAACTGCGCGCCGCGCGTGCGGCCCTGCCCGAACCGGTTGGCTTCGTGCCCACCATGGGCTACCTGCACGAAGGACACCTCTCCCTCGTGCGCCGCGCCAAAGCGGAATGCGCCAGCGTCGTTGTCAGCATCTTCGTCAACCCCACCCAGTTTGCCCCCACCGAAGACCTGGACTCCTACCCGCGTGACCTGGAACGTGACCTGTCCCTGCTGCAAGCCGAGGGCGTAGACCTGGTGTGGACTCCCACCCCGGAAGTCATGTATCCGCCGGGGTACCAGACCTGGGTCACCGTGGAAGAAGTCACCAAACCCCTGGAAGGGGCGCAGCGTCCCGGTCACTTTCGTGGCGTGACCACCGTGGTCGCCAAATTGTTCAACGCCGTCCAGCCGCAGCGCGCCTACTTTGGGCAGAAGGATGCCCAGCAGGCTGCCGTCATCCGTCAGATGGTGCGCGACCTGAACTTCCCCCTGGAAATCATCGTGTGCCCCATCGTGCGGGAACCGGATGGCCTGGCGATGTCCAGCCGCAACACCTACCTCAACCCGCAAGAGCGGCAGGCCGCCACCGTGCTGTACCGCGCCCTGCAGGCCGCGCGTGCCGCCTTCGAAGCGGGCGAACGCGACGCCGACCGTTTACGCGCCATCATGGCCGAAACCATAGACGCCGAACCCCTGGCGCGCCGTCAGTACGTCTCCTGCGCCGACCCCGACACGCTGGAAGAACTGCACGGCACGGTGCAACGCGCC
>DAOTWV010000157.1:0-6772 GCA_034435695.1 Anaerolineales bacterium
TGCCGAATTGCCGCCCCGCGGCTGGAAATTCCCGATATGGGCCAATTCATCCGCAGATTACGCCGACAGAGCAGAAAAAATCCGCGCAATCTGCGGATACCGTGCGGGCAAATTGGGAATTGCTGGCTGAATTGCTGCCCCGTGGCAAATTTGCTTGACGATTCTCCTCCCCGGTGATATAGTTGCGCCAATGTCCAGTCAAATTTTCTCCAACACCCTGAGCACTACCATGACCACCACTCGTACCCGCAGTGGCGGCATTGGGTGTTGGTGCGCATAGGGTTGATAAGGCCCCAGGCAACTTGCTCGTGTACCAGCGCCCCATACGGGGCGCTTTTTTCATATCACACTCTGGAGGAAGCCCATGTCTACCATTGCCCTGCCTTCGCCCGATGTCCCGGTGTATGCTGTACCACAGGAAAACCTGCTGCCGGTCAGCGACCACCTGGGGCGCATGAAACCCATCCCGCCTTCGCGCATGTTCCTCATCAAGCAATCCCTGCGCACCTTCCGCGAGAAACACCCCCAACAGGAGGTATACGATGCCTCGCAGGGGGATGGCGGTGCCAGTTTGCCCGGCACGCCCCCGGAAATTCTGGAGGCGGCTGCGCGTATGCAAATCTCCCACGGCACCGGTTACGACATGCCCTTTGGCACAGCGGCCTTTCGCCAGAGCGTGGTGGAAGATTACTGGCAACTGGATTCCTCGCTTGGCTGGGGGCCGCAAAACGTGGTCGGGTGTGCCGGTGGACGCGACGCGCTGGTCAAGGCGTACCAGGCCATGCTTGCGCTTGGTCATGGACGTCAGGGAGATGTGCTTGTGGTTTCACGCGTCCCCTGGATTTCGTACAATTGGGGGCCGTATGGTGTGGGGGCAAACGTGATGCTGGCGCCTGGTCACCCCGAAGACGGCTGGGCCTATAGCGAGGAGGGCATCCGCGCCTGCGTGGAAGTTGCCGCCCGCAGTGGTCGCAAGGTCGCCGGGATGGTCATCACCTGCCCGGATAACCCCACGGGGCGGGTACTCTCTCTGGAGCGGCAAGCCGCCCTGGGGCAAGCCGCCCTGCGCGCCGGGATTCCCTTTGTGCTCTACGACTGGATTTACCATCACGTCACGGATGAGGAACCCTTCGATTTAAATGCTTTCCTGCATCTCTTTGAACCAGCCCAGCGCGAGCGGCTCATGTTTCTGGACGGATTGACCAAAAGCCTGGGGGCTTCAAACATCCGTTGCGCCCATCTCCTTGCTTCGGAAAACGTTGCCCGCTTCATCATCGCCCGCGCCTCGCATTCCGTCATGCCCTCTTTCTATGCCCTGGCTGTGGCAATGACCGCCTACCGCATGGGCTATCGGCAGGCCAGTCGTTCCATCGTGGAACCTACCAACGCCAGCCGGGCTGTGCTGCGCACTTTTTTGCAAAAACACGGCTTCACGCACATTCTGGGGCAGGGTTACTATGCCTTTATCCACGTCGGCAAGTGGTTGCAAATGCGCAACTGGCAGGATACCGAACCGTTAGGACGCTACCTGGCTGAGGAACATGGCCTCGCCGTGGTGCCGGGAGCATTTTTCTCCGCTTTTGGCAACGAATGGATTCGCTTTTCTTACGCCACCCCGCCGGAACGCACTCGTGCGGCCGCTGAACGCCTGCTTCAGGGTTTGCAAGCCCTGGAAAGTTGAGGGAGGCGCACCATGTCTTTCGATAAGGAAATTCCAGCCTTCGCCGAAAAATATTTTCTGGCACTGCAAAGCGCACAAGACGAAACCCCGGAAAACGGCTTGTGTGGCTTCGAAATGGAATGGAATCTGCTGGATGACAGTTTTCGCCCCCTGCTTACCGTAGGCAGTGAGCCTCACACACAATCCTTCGTAGATTACCTGCGCCAGCGTTTCATCCCGGAAGCACTGCATCCCTTCTGCCAGCGTGAAGTTTTCCATTGGATGATTGAATGGGCTACCCGCCCTTATTACCGCCCCCGGCATGCTGTCTACGCCACCCGGCTGCTAGAAAGCCTGCTGCTGAACGCCCTGCACCTGGCTGGCGAATCCTTTGGGAAACGCCTCTACGCCTGGCACGGCAACCTGCTCTACCCCACCCGCGTGGGGCGGAAATCTATCCCCCAATCGTGGAGCATCGCCAAACGGCGTTACCTGGAACGCTGCGTGGAAATGTACGGCGATTCCCTGGCAACGGCCGGCACCCATACCAACCTCTCTTTGCCTGAGCCCCTGCTGGCCTGGGACTACATGCACCGCACCCCTGCAGAGCGCCGCCGGCAGCGCCTGGAAGATTACAAAAGCGAAGTATACGTCACCGCCACACGCATCATACGCGCCTTTGCGGCCCTGTTCATTGCCACCACTGCTTCCACCCCCTGGCAGGCACAAATCCGCAACGGGCAGCCTGCCGTGGTATTGACCGACTTCGATTCGGTACGTAACCTGACTTTCCCAAATCCCCCTACCCTGGATGTTCCCGACCTGTACCGCTCACACCGCGATTACCTGCACATTGCCACGGAACTGGTGCGGCAAGGGGTGCGCTTTGGCAACAACAACTGGACCCCCGTGCGGGCGCGCTCCTTTGCAGAACGCGTCGAACAGGTCATCGCCGTCACCAGCGACCAGTTACAGGCCCTCTACGCAAAACGGCTATACGCACTCGGCGAACACACCGCAGACCCTGTGGAGGCTATGGCGCACCAAATCGAGGTCGAAAACCTGATTACCCGCCTGCGCATCCCCATGGCTCGTGTCGAAGTGCGCACCGATGATGGCGGTAACCCCCTCGCCCTGGATATTGCCAACCTGACCCTCAAACACCTGCTGCTGCTCCGCCTGTATGCCGACCCCTCTTTTGGGCGCGCTTTCCGCTATGACCAGGAGGACATCACCCGCGCCCGTCACAACGAGGACCTTGCCGCTCGTCACGGCTTGCGCGCCGTCATCGAAGACCCCTTCACCGGCAAACCCATCAGCATGCGGGATTTCCTGCGCCGCACCCTCGCCGACCTGCGCCCCCTGGCTGAGGCCTTACACCTGTGGGAAGACCTGCATCCCCTGGTGGAAATGGCCGCCGGCGCGCCCAACACAGCAGAACGCCTGCGTGCTCACTTGCAGGAACAAACCCGCGAGGGCATCATTCCCCTGCAGGCCTTGCAGCAACTGGCTGAAGCACGGCAATCCCAGGTGCAGCAGGAAGTGTACACCATCCTGAAAGACCTCCACGAAAGCGGTCACCCCGCACACAAACTTGAAGAATTGCTTTCCCTGGGGCGTGCCCAATCTCGACGCGCTGCCGAACCCGCCGTGCGGTTGACTCTCCCCCCACAAGTGCGCATCCCCCCACAAGACACCACCGCCGAAGTGCTCGATATCGCCCAGGCGCTCATCCGCATCCCCTCCGTGACCGCCTGCCCCCAGGAACGCATCGAGGAAGTCTACCGCGCCGGCAATTGGATTAGCGATTACCTGCGCACGCATGGCCTCCATGTCCACACCTTCAACCAGAGCCGCTACCCTGCCGTGCTGGCAACCTTCCCCGGCGGAGAAAATGCCCCGGTCTGGCTGGTAGGCCACTACGACGTAGTCGCGCCAGAGCCAGACGACCGTCAATTTGAACCGCGCATCGAGGGCGAATACCTGTGGGGACGCGGCGCAGCGGATATGAAAACCGTGGTGGCCACCTGCCTGGTGTGGATGAAGGACGCCCTTCGCCGGGGTGCCCCCTACCCGCCTTTTGCTCTCTTGCTCGTAGGCAACGAGGAAAACGGCGAAACCGAGCCAATGGGCACGCCCCATGTGCTGCGCGCCTGGACAGAAGGCGGCAACCCCCCTCCTGCCCTCATGGTCGCCGGGGAACGTACCGGCGAAAGCGGCGCCGACCTGTGGGGCGAAATTTGTATCCAAAATCGGGGCGTGGCGCGCCTGGAAATCGTTGCCCACGGAAAACGCGGCCACAGCGGAGTCGCCGGCGCACACGCCGACCTGACCGCCCGCCTGGCTGCTGCCCAACAAACCCTGTACACGCTGGCTGCCGACCACCTCACCCTGCACAGCGAGGATGGCTGGCAATCACAGGTTCGCTTTCCCTACATTCGCGTTGGTGAACCGGGGTTGTTCAACATCACCGCAGAGCGCGGCGTGTTGGGCGTCGAAATTCGCTCCATTCCACAGGATGACCTGCATGGCCTGCTGGATGCCATCCGCGCCTGGTGTAACCAACAAGACATGGACGTAGCGGTAAGCGCCCAGGAAAACGGCGTGGCCTGCGCACCTGAAAACCCCCATCTGCAAGCCCTGCTCCGGGCAGTAGAACGGGTCTCCGGGCAGCCGCCCCGGATAGGGCGTAAACTTCCGGGCACCAGCGCCCGCTTCGCTCCTGGTGGACAGGGTATCGTCTGGGGACAGAGCGGTATCGGGCCACACTCCTCTCAGGAGCGGCACTACATTCCCAGTATCCTGCCCTACTACCGCGCCCTGAATGCCTGGGCCTTCGGCGATGCCTGATATCTACCCTTTTCCCCAGGCTTTCCGCCCACGAAAAACGCCCCTCATGCGAGGGGCGTTTCGTCTTGCAATCATCTACCAGGCAACGGGAAGGCCGTTGCCAGCATGTCAGGATTTCAGCAGGCGGTAGACACCGGAAGCCAGCGCCGCCCCCAGGAAGGTGCCCACCAGGTAAATCGGGAACTGCCCCAGGGTGCCGGTGAAGAGCGCCGGGCCGAAGGTGCGCGCCGGGTTGAGCGAAGCACCGGTCAGCGGGCCGCCCATCAGGATGGCGAGCGTCAGCGTCAGGCCGATGCCCAGCCCGGCGAAGTTGCCGGCCTTGCCGTCCACGGCCATGTGCAGCACGCTGTTGACCAGGAAGAAGGTCAGGATGGCTTCCAGCACCATCCCCTGCAGCGGGGAGACGCCTTCGGCCAGCACGGTAGCCCCCAGGTTACCGGTCGTCCCACCGAGGACGAAGTACAGTGCGGCCGCGCCCAGCGCGCCGCCCAGCATTTGGGCTACCCAGTAGCCAACGGCTTTGGCCCAGTCAATTGCGCCGCTCAGCGCCAGGCCGAAGGTCACTGCCGGGTTGATGTGCGTCCCGGAGATATGACCGTAGGCATAGGCAAAGGCCATCACCGTCAGGCCGTGGGCAAAGGCCACGCCGACCAGCCCGCCGACGCCCAGCGCGCCCGCACCCGCACCGATGAAAATCAGGGCAAAGGTACCAATGAATTCGGCAAGATATTCTTTCTTCATAGAACCTCCTTCAGGTTTTCGGATGATTTAGAGAACGATTGTGCCAATTTTAACACAATGGCGCTGGTACAGTTACGCTGCAAACAGGCGGGAGCACTAAAGATATGTTGGTCAGTAGAACGCTGATACCGCTGTTATACGCTGGTTGTGTTGGTTTTCTCCGCTTCGTTGGCCGTATCTGCGAGAATCTGCGTCAAATCTGCGGTATCTGCGTTCCATTGAGCCAGGCCATACTGCGCTCACCAACAAGGTTTTCGTGCTCCCAGGCGGGCTTGCAACCTGATTTTTGCCGCCAAAAGAGGTAAAATCAGGCTTGTTGTAAAACGAAAACCCGATACGAGTACACCGGATGCCAAATGTCCGGTATCTCACCAGCGAAATTGAGGTAAGAAAAGATGTCTGGAAACGAAAGTATCTCTCTGCGCGAACTTGGCAAGACCGGTATTCAGATTTCCCCCATTGGCTTGGGGTGCTGGCAATTTTCCGATGGCAAGGGCGGGGCACGCGGTTCCTGGGACCCAATACCCGTCGAAGAGACGAATGCCATCGTGAAGGCGGCGCTGGAGGGCGGCATCAACTGGTTCGATACCGCCGAACTCTACGGTTATGGGCGTTCCGAGCGAGCGGTTGCCCGCGCTCTCAAACTGGCCGGAAAACGCAATGGGGAGGTGGTGATTGCCACCAAGTGGATGCCGTTGGGGCGCACAGCCCGCTCCATCCGCAACACCATTGATGAGCGCCTGCACTATCTCGATGGCTTCGATATTGACCTGTATCAAATCCATTTTCCCCTTTCTTTTTCCTCTCGCAAGGCCGAAATGAACGCCATGGCCGACCTGGTGGAAGCGGGCAAAATCCGCGCCGTGGGGGTGAGCAACTTCAGTGCCCGTCAGATGCGCACGGCGCACGAGGCTCTGCAGGCGCGTGGCCTGTCTCTGGCCTCCAACCAGGTCAAGTACAGCCTGCTGGACCGCCGGATTGAATCCAATGGGGTGCTGGAAACCGCCAGGGCGCTGGGTATCACCATCATCGCCTACTCCCCCCTGGAAATGGGGCTGCTGAGCGGCAAATTCCACAAAGACCCCTCGCTGCTGGATAGCCGTCCGCGTATGCGCCGGCTGCGTCTGCGCCGCAAACTGGAAGAAAGCCGTCCGCTGGTGGAAGCCCTGGAGCGGATTGCCCAGGCGCATGGAGTGACCGTCCCCCAGGTGGTGCTCAACTGGATGCTGCACTTCCACGGCGAAACCGTGGTGGTCATCCCCGGTGCCTCCAAGGTGCGTCACGTGGAACAGAACGTGGGCGCGATGAAATTCCGCCTCAGCGATGCCGAACTGGCCGAAATCGACCGGCTCTCAGCGCAATTCAAATAGCCCCATACCGTAACGCTGGACTGCCGAAAACATCTCCGACCAAAGCGGACGCGTTGTCCTCGTCACCGGCGCGAAAGGCCGGGATGCGGCTGCCCGCATTCGGGCGGAAATCCCCGCGGCGGCCGTCCGTCAGGGCTGGCCGCACCTGGAC
>DAOTWV010000158.1:0-30353 GCA_034435695.1 Anaerolineales bacterium
AACAGGCACAGCGCGAACAAGTAGTAAGCACTATCACCGAACAAATCCGCGCCAACCTGGATATGGAAGACGTCTTGCGCGCCAGTGTCGATGCCTTACAGCAAACGCTAAAACTGCGCAGAGTGCGCATACAGTTACACGAAAATCCTGCTGCCTCTTCGGGAGAAGACCCCCATGCGTCTTAACCGCAAGATTTTGTTCCCCACCCTGGGGTGGTTCGCTACGTTGCTGGCCCTCCTGATTGTCGGCCTGGGGCTGGGTATCGCCGCGGAAACCCGCGCCCAGGAAAAGCAAACCCTCGACCAGATAGAGCACGCCTTCGATGCCGAAGTCGAGGTGCTGTCCAGAGTTGCCCTGGGGCTTGCCAGCGGTACAGCCCACAACCCCGCCATCCAGGAGGCCTTTGCCAACCGGGATGCAGAAGCCCTGCTGGCACTCACGCAGGAAACGTACCAGCGGCAACGCGGCATCTTCCCGATTACCGAGTTCCAGTTCTACCTGCCAGATGCTACGCCCTTCTTGCGTGTGCAAAACCCTGGGGAAACCGGTGCTGCAGAACACGCCGGGCAAAATTCTATTGTCGCACAGGCCATCTCCACCCAGAAGTCGGCCTCTGGCATCGAAATCGAAGAAGAGGGGCTGGGCATCCGGGGCGTAGTCCCTATCAACTACCGGGGAGAATTCCTGGGGGTGCTGGAAATTGGGTTGGACCTGGGAGACGCATTACTGGAGGACATCCACGCGGAATTCGGCGCCGACTTCCAGGTGCTGCTGCTTCGAGATGTGGCTCAGCAGGCCGGGCTATCCACGCTGGAGCGCTATCAGGTACCCTTCCCCGCCCTGTTGGGATACGCCACTACCATGCATACCCCCATCCTGGCAGAGGAAAGCGCCTACCGCAAGGCCATTGCTGGCGAAACCCAAACCACTTATCTGCAAACCCTGGAAAGCCGCCACATAGTACGCTCAATTCCCCTCAAGGATTTCAACGGCGGCATCATCGGGGTGCTCGATATTCTTCTCGACCGCACCGGGGCTATCGATACCCAAAACCAGCGCATTGCCGTCACGTTGGGGGCGGTTATCTTCGCTATGGTGCTGGGCGGGCTGGGCGTCACATACTTCTCTACCCGCACGCTCGCCCCCATCGAAGTGCTGCGCGCGGCTGCCGAAAACATTGCAGAAGGCGAATTCCACCAGCAACTGGAAATTCCCACCGATGACGAACTGGGCTTGTTGGCGCAGGCTTTCAATGCCATGTCTCGCCGCATCGAGCACCTGATGCAAACACTGGAATTGCGCGTCAGTGAACGCACCAAAGAACTGGAAAAACGCACCAACTACCTGCAGGCCACCGCAGAAGTAGCGCGTAACGCCGCCACCATCCGAAACCCAGACACCCTCTTGCAGCGCGTAGCCCTGTTGGTGAACGAGCGTTTCCAGTTGTATCACACCGGTATCTTCCTGTTAGACCCCACGGGTGAGTATGCCATCTTGCGCATGGCGGCTGGCCAAAGCGCGGAGGAAATCGTTGCCCAGGGGGTACGTATTCATACCGGCGCAGAAGGCATCGTCGGGCATGTCATCTCCACAGGGGAACCCCGCATCGTTCAGGATACATCCGAAGACCCCTACTACCTGCCCAATGCCCTGTTGCCAGACACCCGTTCCGAAATGGTTCTGCCCCTCAAAGTAGGTGACCGCGTGCTGGGTGCGCTGGATGTGCAGAGCAACCACCCCAATGCCTTCCTCTCGGACGAATTGCAAATCCTGCAAATTCTGGCCGACCAGGTAGCCATTGCCATCGAAAACCTGCGTCTGTTACAAGAAAACGAGGCCGCTCTGGCAGCCAGCCGCCGCCTGTACGGCGAGCTCAGCCGGAGCGACTGGGCACGCATTCTTTCGGCACGCCCCATCGGGTACGAAAGCGCCGAAAGCGGCCCGCAGCCCATTTTCTCGCCATCTCTGCCTCAACCAGAGGGCACGGTACGCCAGATTCCCATTCGCGTACAGGAAAAGACCATTGGTTACCTGTACGCCGAAAAACACCCTGGGGAAGACTGGGCTGCCGACGAGGAACAAATCATACAACTGGTAAGCGAACAAATTGCGGTTTCTCTGGAAAACGCCCGCATCCTGAACAACTTGCAGGAGCGCACCCGCCGCGACCGCGTGATTGCCCAAATCACGGACGGGATGCGTGAAACCCTGGAAGTAGACCTGATGCTGCAAAACGTACTGAACGAAATGGGCAACAACTTGAACTTCAGCGCCCTGGAAATTCGCCTGGCACACCCCGCTGACTTGCCAGAAAACACTCCCGAAGACGACGAGGCCGCGGCATGAAAAATCGCTTCTCTTTCCTCAAATCCATTGCCACGATGCCGCCCCACCTGCGCCTGGGCGCTGGCACGCTGGGCATTGCGGTAGTCTTCCTGCTCTACAACCTGACCACAGCGCTGCTCAATCCCGTGTGGCAGCAATGGGCTTTCGTTGCCATCTCAAGTGCATTCCTGATTGCCGCGGGCGTCGCCTACGCCTGGCTGCGAGAAGGGCGTTTGCGGCTGGCAGGCTGGCTGCTGTTGCTTTCCATGTTGGTGCTGACCAGCAGCGTCGTCGTCCTGTACACCAACCTGGCGCTGCTCTCCGCCCTGGTAGCCGGCATTTACGCCTTGCTGCTGGCCCCGCTCACCCTGCCCCGCCGCGAAATCACGCTGGCGCTTTTCATCGGCCTGGTGGGAGGCAGCAGCATCTACATCTTCGATTTCTTCAACCCCTTGCAGCGCACGGCCCCTCTTAGCCCCGGCATCGCCTGGGCGTTGGCAGCGCTCCTCGTCGCCTGGTATGCGGCCACCCTGGTGCGCCAATTCCCGACCCTGGATTTGCGCACCAAGTTCATGTTCAGCATTCTTCTGGGAACGGCCATCATCATCACGTCGCTGATTACCTATTTCATCAACAGCAGCAGCCGCAACACCACCCAGGCCGCCCAACAACGCCTCACCGCTGCTGCCATCCAGACAGCCCAGGAAATTGACAGTTTCATGGATGGCACGCTCGAACTGGCGCGTACGGCTGCCGTTTTGCCCTCCGTGCAGGAATACGCGCGCGATGAGCAGCACAAGGCAGAGGATACCGCGCAAATCACCACCCTGCTGGAACGCCTGCGCGCCACCAATCCGGCCTTCATTCACAGTTACACCCTGGTGGATTTCAAGGGGAATCTGCTGGCGCGTGCCCCTGCACAAGTCCAACGCGATGCCTACTACGAAGCCCTGGATACCTCCTACGCCCTGCGCGCCCAACTGGAAAACGCCTTCATCACCCCCATCGAAGTGCCGCCAAACGAGCGCAGCACCCTGGCATTCGTGGTGCGCGTCAGCGGCGAGCACAACGAACCCGTTGGGGCGCTCATCGTGCGCTACAACAGCGACATTCTCCAGAACATCATCGCCAGCCACAACGACGCCGCAGGGCCGCAATCCTTCGCAGTGCTGATAGACAACAACCAGATTGTCCTGGCACACGGTGTGCAGCCCCAGAAACGCCTGCAAACACTTTCCGGTCTGACGGGCGTTTCACGCTTTGCCTTGCGCGACCTGCCCTTCCGAACCTTCACCCGTTTGCCGCTGGCCGGAGACCAGGCTGCGGTGGAGGATGTGGTCGCCATTCACAGCACCAACAGCCGTCCCTGGCAGGTGCTCTTTGCCCAGGCGGAAGAAACTTTCCTCGCTCCCGTGCGCACCCAGGCGCGCATCAGCAGCATCATCTCACTCCTCTTCCTGCTCAGCGTCACCGCTGGCGCATTTGCCCTGACGAACTACCTTGTGCGCCCCCTGGGTGCCCTGACCCGTACCGCCGAACAGGTAGCCGCAGGCGACCTCAATGCCCGCGCCCCCATCTTTAGCGATGACGAACTCGGCACCCTGGCACGTACCTTCAACGAAACCACCACACAGTTGCAGCATACGCTCAACTCTCTGGAGCAACAGGTGCAGGAACGCACCGCCACCCTGGAAGCGCGCACCCATTACCTGCGTGCCAGCGCCGAAGTAACCACCGCTATCGGTACCACCCTGAACGTAGACGCGCTCATCCAGCAGGTTGTCAACACTATCAGACTGCGCTTCGATTTGTACTACGTTGGCCTTTTCTTGCTGGATGCCACCGGCGAATGGGCTGTGCTGCGGGCTGGCACCGGCACGGCAGGCGAAAAAATGCTTGCCCGCGGACACCGCATCAAGGTCGGCAGCGGGATGATTGGCTGGAGCATTCTGCACCAGCAGCCGCGCATCGCCCAGATTGCCGAAGAAGATGCCGTCCGGCTGACCGCCCCTGAACTGCCCCTCACCCGTTCCGAGGCTGCGCTGCCATTGGCCTCGCGCGGCCGGGTGCTGGGCGCGTTGACCGTCCAAAGCAGCCGCCCTAACGCCTTCGACGAAGACATTCTGGCGATTTTGCAGGTCATGGCCAACCAGGTAGCCGTTGCCCTGGATAACGCCCGCCTCTTCGACGAGAGCCAGCGCGCCTTGCAGGCTGCTCGCCGCGCCTTTGGGGATTTCACCCGTCAGGCCTGGCGCGAAATGCTGCGCACCCGCCCCAACTGGGGGTACCGCTACCAGGATGGACGCCTGACCCCCGTGGTCACGGACTGGCCGCCGGAAATGCGCCAGGTGCTGGAAGCAGGGCAGCCCACCCACGGGCGCGCCCCCGATGGGCCTGTCCTCACCCTTCCCCTGTTGGTGCGCGGAAACGCCATCGGGGTGCTGCAATTCCGTAAACCAGCCCAGGCATTGGATTGGGCGTCCGATGAAATCGAGGCCTTGCAGCGTCTGAGCGAACAAATCGCCCTCGCTCTGGATAATGCCCGCCTATACGAAGAAAGCCAGCAACGCGCTTTCCAGGAGCAGGTGCGCGGGGAAATCGTCTCCCGTGTCCGCCAGCAAACCGACCTGGAGCGCGTGCTGGATGCTGCTGCACAAGAAATCTACGCTGCACTGGCGCTCGAAGAAATCACCATTCAACTCGTTTCTCCGGATACCCGCGAGGCACCTGCGCATGACTGAACTACTCGTCAACCAAGTGGTTTTACTTGTGGCCGACCTGATGGTGCTGGTACCGGCCATGCTGGGGTTATACATCCTGGTGCTCAACCCGCGCCAGCGCGCCAATCAGGCTGCAGCCGGGTACATTCTGCTCCTGGCAGGCATCAATTTCTTTGTCGTCCTCATCCTGCGCAATCCGGCGGAAGGTGTGCTAAACGCCGCCTTGCGGGCCTATGTCGCCCTGGTTCCCGCCAACGGGCCGGCTACGCTGTTCATTCTGCTCT
Source organism: Anaerolineales bacterium (assembly GCA_034435695.1). Lineage (GTDB taxonomy): Bacteria > Chloroflexota > Anaerolineae > Anaerolineales > DRKV01 > DRKV01. The sequence continues at coordinate 5,330 of DAOTWV010000158.1, forward strand.
ACCTGCTCTATCCATCCTGGCTGCGCGGCCGGCATCGTCCCTGGCGCTATGTGCTGTGGGGGCTGATTTTCCTGCCCGCTGTACTGGTTGGCATGGACACGCTGTTTGGCACCCGTTTGCTCTACACCGCGCCCCAGGTATTCATCCCCGGACAGATTCCCTCGCTGCGCGTACTGGCTGGCGGTGCGTTTGGCGTGTTGGTACGGACTGTCCTGAGCACCCTGGCCAACATCGCAGCCATTGCCATCATCCCCTACCTCATGTGGCGTGCGCCTCTGACGCGCCAGCAACGCACCCTGGGCTGGTGGCTGCTGATTACGCAGGTCATTGCCCTGCTCCTGTTTACCATCGGCCGGCAATTCCTGCAGCCCAGTTTCATCACCCTGGTTCTCGGCAGCACCTATGCCACAGCAGGCGCTGCCGCAGCCTACCAGCAGCGCCTGCTGGGGGGTGGAAAACGATACATCCGCCTGCAGCCCCGCCTCACCAGCCTGCTGTTGACGCTCATCCTGCCGGTGCTCGTCTTCCTTACAGTCACCGCCAATGGTCTGGTACACACGCTGACACGCACCAACGCCGATGCCCGCCTGCACGATACCGCAAGCCTGGTAGCCAATGAAGTGCAGCAATGGCTGGATTTCAACGCCGAGGCCTTGCGCAACATGGCACAGCAGCCCGAAATCGTCAGCATGGACCCTGCCCTGCAGGAACCCATCCTGCGCAGCATGGACGCCAGCCACAACTACATGTACCTGGTGAGCACCACAGACGTCCTGGGACACAACGTAGCCCGCAGTGACGGCGCAGCCCCCAAAGATTACGGTGACCGCCTGTGGGTGCAAAAGGCACTGCGCGGCGAGTCGCCGGTGCTGCAGGTCTTGATTGGGCGCACCTCCCACCAACCGGCGCTGGTCATGTCCACCCCCATTCGCAACCGGCAAAACAATATCGTCGGCGTGGCCATGTTCGCCAGCACCCTCAGCGATTTGAGCAACACCGTCTTGCAGGCACGCGTAGGGGAGAGCGGCTTTGCCTACCTGGTGGATGAACACGACCTGCTCATCGCCCACCCCAAAATGTCTGGCGCGCTGCTTACCGAACTGGAAAATTACAGTGGGGCAAGCCCCATCAGCGCCCTGCGCACAGCAAACGCACCCAACATTTACACTACCTACACCGATACGGATGGCATTACCTGGCGCGCCTATGCCACTGCGCTCCCCAACGGCTGGGCAGTGGTGATGCAACAGCCTGTGGAAGAATATCTGGGCGTAGCCCGCCTGTTCACCAACCTTTCCATTGCCCTGGTGGTGCTCATCACTGGTATCTTGCTGCTCCTGATTTGGGTTACGGTGCGCCAAGTGGTGGCGCCGGTGGAACACCTGACCGCTACCGCCCAAAGGATAGCCGCCGGAGACCTGGAATTGCGGGTGCCCGATGCCGACCAGGATGAAATCGGCGCCCTGGGGCGGGTACTCAACCAGGTTACCGCGCGGCTGCGTGATGCCATCCAGGAACTGGAGACCCGCATTGCCGAGCGCACCCTGGCGCTGGAGCGGCGCACAGCCCAGTTGCAGGCTGCCGCCGAGGTCGGCAACGCCATCGGCACCATCCGCGACCTGGATACGCTTCTTCCGCAGGTCACCCAACTCATCAGCCAGCACTTCGGCTTCTACCACGTTGGCATTTTCCTGCTGGATGACCGCGGGGAGTACGCCGTGCTCCAGGCAGCCAACAGCGAAGGCGGCCAGCGCATGCTTGCCCGTAAACACCGCCTGCGCGTCGGCACGCAGGGTATCGTGGGTTTCTCGGCATTCACCCGTCGTCCCCGCATCGCTTTGAACGTCGGGGAAGACGCCGTACACTTCAACAACCCCGACCTGCCGGATACGCAGTCCGAAATGGCGCTGCCGCTCATCGTTGGCGATGAACTCATCGGCGTGCTGGACGTACAGAGCACCCAGCCCAATGCCTTCGAAGAAGAAGACGTCGAAACCCTGACCGTGCTGGCCCGGCAGGTTGCCACGGCCATCCAGAACGCCCGCCTGGTGGAAGAAACCCGCCGCCTGCTGGAAGCCCAGGAGGAAGCCGCCGGCCTGCAAAGCCGCCGCGCCTGGCGTCGGCAGGTGGAGACGCTCATCCACCCGGTGGTGCGCCGTACCCCCGCGGGGCTGGAACACCCCCAGGAAACCGCCTCCTCCGAGGTTCCTTCTCGCGTCGAACCCACCCAGGACCCGGAAGACCCGCATCTGCTCTACGTTCCTCTGCGGATAGGCGGGGTCTTCATCGGGCACTTGCAGGCCCGCAAACCCGCCGACGGCCCGGCCTGGTCGGCGCGTGAAATCGCCTTCATGCGTACCTTGAGCGACGAACTCGGCCCGGCGTTGGAAAGCGCCCGTCTGTATCAGGAAACCCAAATCAGCGCCCAGCAGCAGCGCATCGCGGTGGATGTAGCCACCCGCCTGCGCCAAAACCTGGACCTGGAAAGCATTCTGCGCACCGCCGTACACCAGGTACAGCAATCTCTCGGATTACCCGAAGTCGCCATCCAGTTGGGTGGCCTCTCCGATGACGAGGCATCATGAACGACGCAAATTTTCCATCCACTCGCCAGGAACAACTGGCCTATCGCACCAGCCTGATTTTCACGCTGAGCGCGCTGGTTTCTGCTATTGCTTACCTGGGACTGATTAGCAGCGGGTACAACCAGTGGCAGATGTGGGGCACGTTCATCGGCATCGTGCTGTTCGTGCTCACTGGCCTGGGCGCTATTGCCCTCACCCGCAGTGGACAGTATGAGCCGGGCATCCACCTGCTGCTCTCCGGCGCGTACCTGGTGAGTATCGTTGGAAGTGTGCTCATCGCAGGCATCGGCCTGCCGCTGGCTCCCGCGCTCATCATCATCACCCTGGCAGTCACCACCAGCACACTGACCCAACGCGGCACGACGCGCATCTTCTTCGTTTCCGTGGGGGTGGGGATTTTCACCACCTTGATGGACGTCATCAACGTCCCCTGGCACCTGGTAATCCCCAACCTGCCCGCCTACACATCCCTGGGTACGGGGCTGGTTTCGGCTATCTTCATCATCGTCATCTTGCGGCAATTCAACCGTTTGACGGTGACTAACAAGTTGCTGGTGGGTTTTACCGGCCTGACGCTGCTCGTCAGTTTTGCACAGGGTATCTTCATGCTCCGAAACCTGGCCGCCGTGGTGGAGGAGAGCGCCACCCAGCAACTGGGTGCAGCAGCAGAACAAAGCGCCGCCGTCATCGACCGTTACCTGAGTACCAACCTGGCCACCGTGGACGCTGCCGCACAGGTGCCTCTGCTCAGCGCATACCTGCAACTCTCCAACGACCTGAAATCGCGTAACGCCATGGATGGCGAGGTCAATCAGTTCATGCGCAATCTGCGCTCTGCCGACCTGAAAAACATCTCCGGTTACCTGTTGCTGGACAGCAAGGGTCATGTGGTCAAAGACACCACCGGCTACATGTTCCCTTACTCGGCGCAAACGCAGTACGCAGAGCGCGACTTTTTCACCCAGCCGCGCGACCTCCAACAGCCGTACATTTCCCTGCCGCAATTCACCGACAAGCCAAACCCGGCCAGCGCCTACATTTACCTGGCTGCGCCCATCATCGACCCGCGCGACAACACTTTTCTCGGCGTTCTGGCTGCCCGGTACCGCGCCAATGCCCTGCAAACCCTGGTCAGCGGCCTGGGCAGCAAATTAGGCGAAAATTCCTTTGCGGCCTTGTACGCCCCCCTGGAACGGAATTTCATACAACTGGCGCACGGCACCCGCCCGGAAACCAGTCTGGCGCTGATTGGCCCCGAAAGCGCCGCCCACCTGGTTGCGTTGCAAAACAGAGGATACACCTCGCTGCAGTTCGTTCCCACGACCACGCTGGACATGCCCGATTTGCTGCAAAGCCTGAGGGCCGCCAACAATGACCCCTTGTTTGTCGCGCCTGAAACATACGCTCCACTGGCCGCAGACAACGAAACGGATGCCACCGATGACCCCTATCAGGCTTACGCCGTGCCGCTGCAAAGCGCCAACTGGCTGGTAGCCTACTTCCAGCAACAAAGCGCCTTGACTGCCAGCGTAGATGCCCAGGTGAACAACAACCAGTTGCTTGGGCTGCTGGTTACTGCTCTGGCTACCATAGCAGCCGTCTTCTTCGCTCAGGCCATCTCCCGCCCAGTCACCGAGATGGAGGCTGCCGCCCGCCGCATGGCCGCCGGGAACCTGGAGACCCGCGTCACTGTCACCAGCGAAGACGACATCGGCCGCCTGGGCGAAACGCTCAACTTACTGGCAGACCGCCTGCAAACCTCCCTGCAGGAAATGGAAGACCGCATCCAGTCTCGCACCGCCGATTTGGCACGCCGCAACGCCCAGATTCAGGCCGCTGCTGAAGTCGGCCGCGCCGCCAACCAGATTCGCGATATCGAGCGCCTGCTGCCCCAGGTGACAGAACTCATCAGCGAGCGCTTTGGTTTCTACCACGTCGGCATCTTCTTGCTGGATGCGCGCGGCGAATACGCCGTTTTGCGTGCCGCCAACAGCATGGGCGGCCAGCGCATGCTCGCCCGCGGCCACAAGTTACGCGTCGGGCAGGTAGGCATCGTCGGCTACGTCACCGGCAACCGCAAAGCGCGCATCGCCCTGGATGTCGGCGAGGACGCTGTGTACTTCGACAACCCCGACCTGCCCAATACCCGCTCCGAGATGGCCGTCCCCCTCATGGTAAGGGACGAACTCCTGGGTGCGTTGGACATCCAGAGCACCCAGCCCAATGCCTTTACGCAAGATGACGTGGAAGTCATTCAAGTGCTGGCCGACCAGTTGTCCATCGCCATCGCCAATGCCCGCCTGTTTGCCGAAAACCAGCGCGCCCTGGAAGAAATCCGTACCGCATACGGCGAAGTGACCCGCAAGGCCTGGTTCGAGTTGCTCAGCCTGCGGCGCACGCCAGCCTTTACCGCCCTGGAAGACCGGGTGGTGCCCACACAAACCACCTGGGATGCCGATGCTCTGCGCGCCGTGCAGGAAAACCGTCCCATCCCCGCGGCCACCCCCGATGAGCGGGGCTGCTACCGCCTCACCCTGCCCGTACAGGCCGGGAACATCCCGATGGGTGCTATCAGCGCCTGGAAACAGGGGGCTCCGTGGACGGAAGTGGAAACCGACCTGCTGCAAACCATCCTGCGCGAACTCAGCCTGGCGCTGGAAAGTTCTCGCCTCTTCGAGGAAGCCCAGCGCCGCGCACAACTGGAACAGGTCAGCGCCCAGGTAGTCACCCGCCTGCGTGAAACCCTGGATATCCAGGCCATGCTGCGCACCGCCGCCCAGGAAATCCGCCAGGCCTTTTCTCTCCCCGAAGTCAGTGTGCGCCTCACCGGTCTGCAACCGGGAGACGGTGACCAAAGCGCCGAGTGACCATGAACGTACCCCGCCGTTTGCTTCTCCTGTTACTCTTGCTGCTCCCGGCCTGCCGGGGAACCGCATCGCGCCCAGAGACCGCTCTGCTCGTGCAACTCAATGGGCAGCACGGCACCCAATTCGCCGGGTACTACCAGGCCGTCGAACAGGGCTACTACGCAGCGCGTGGCCTGGAAGTCTCCTTTGTCGAGGGCGGGATGACCCAAAACGGGTACGTGAACCCCACCACGCTCCTGCGCTCAGCAGAAGCCCCCTTTGCCGTGCTCACCTTTGGGGAATACCAGGAAATCGCCCAGACATCGCCCACCCCGCTCGTAGTGATGGGGTTGTTCCAGATTTCCCCGGTGGTGCTCATCAGCCTTCACGAGAGCGAAATTCGCACTTTGCAGGATACGCGCGGCAAGCGGGTTGCCATTTTTTCGGAGCCGGAGAGCAAAATCGTCCACCGCGCCCTGCACAACGTCGATATGCAGCCGCAAGATATCCGTGAGGTGCGGCTGCAAAACCCCTCGCTGGAAAACTTCTACAAGCAGCGCGTGGATGTGTGGGCTGGTTCCCTGCTCGACGAGGCCGTCACCGCCCAACTGGACGGCTACCGCCTTAACCTGATTTTCCCCGCCGATTACGGCGCCAACACCTACGAAGGATTGCTCGTCACCACACAAGAATATGCCGAGACCCATCCGGCAGTGGTCATGGACTTCGTAGAGGCCACCATCCAGGGCTGGCGCTATGCGCTGGAAAACCCCAAAGAAACCACCTCAGTACTCCAAAAATGGAATCCTGCCCACAGCAGCCTGTACTACGAATTGGGGCTGGATTACCTGCGTCCACTGGTGGATACCGGGGAAATTCCCCTCGGCTGGATTGACTACAATCGGTGGAGGCTCGCTTTCGATTCGCCTCCTCCCCCTGATTCCCCCGGCTACGACATGCGCTATGTAGAAGCAGCGCACACTCAGGAGTAAGCCTCGCTTATGACCGTTGTTTCCTCCCCAGACACCAAAAACACCAGCCGTCAGATTCATGTCACCCGGCGGGTAACCCTGTTTGCTGCCATCCTGCTATTGGGCAGCGCCTTGAGTTACGTTCCCGTCTTCGCCCAGGTGCGGGCATGGCAAATCCTGGCCGATATGCTCAATTCGGCGCTGGGTTCTTTCTTCAGTTTTCAGGCTTACCGGGCAGCCAAACGAGGCGACCTGCGCAAGGCGGCGCGCGGCATCATCATCGCCCTGCTCATCCAGCCCACCACACACTGGTTCCTGGGGTTCAACCTCGCCTCGCTGGTGGCCACATCGCTGGCCGTGCTCATCCTCTCCCTGGCCACCTGGCCCAACCAGTGGGGACGCTGGCTCTCCGCCACCATAGGCTATCTATTCTATTCGTTCCTGATGGTGTCTTTCTCGCCGGTGGCGCCGCTTCCAGAGCAATATCTGCCTGCTTTGCGCACCTCGGATGCGCTCACAACGGCCATCTTCATTTTGCTGGTCACCATAGAAATCCTGCGCCTGCTGCCCACCATCAGCATTCGTAACCGTCTGTTGCTCACCTCCATCAGCCTGGCTTTCATCCCCGCCCTGGCAGTGACCATCGCATCGGTCGGCTTCGGCCTGCGCACCGGGCGTACACAGGCCATCAACCAGTTGACTTCCGTGGCACAACTCAAAGCCAACCAGATAAATCTGTGGCAAAACGGTCTGCAAACCGAACTGGCGACCATCATCAGCGAGCCTGAAGCCGTGCTGCGCATGTCCTACCTGCTCACACAGCAAAGCGGAGCGCAACGAGCGACCGCCCTGCTGCAAACCGACCAGCAACTTCAGACCTACCTTCAAAACAGTCCCTACTTCGACGAACTTTTCATCATGGACACGAATGGGCGGGTGGTGTACTCCACCGAACCCCGCCGCATCGGGCAGGTGCAACAGAGCGATACCTACTTCATTACCGGTATGCTCGGCCCCAGCGTCCAACCGCCGACATACGACCCGACAGCCAATACCTCCGTGGTGATTTTCTCGCGCCCCATCATCAATGCTAACGGCCAGGTACTGGGAGTCTTTGCCGGGCGCGCCAGTTTGAACGCTCTGAATGACATCATGCTGGAACGCGCCGGGCTCGGTGAAACTGGTGAAACCTACCTGGTGGGGCTTAACCGCGCCCTGCTCACCGAAGTCCGGGATAACCCCAGTGCGCTGCTGGGCAGCAGGTACATCCGTACCCTCGGCGTCAACCGCGCCCTCCAGGAAAAACGCAATGGCTCGGACGTGTACCCCAATTACGCAGGAAAAGACGTCTTTGGTGTGTATTTCTGGCTGCCAGACCTGCAAGTCGCACTGCTGGCCGAACAGACCACCGACGAAGCCCTGCGCGCGCTGCAAAACACGCTCTTCATCCAGGGCGGCATTGCCCTGGCCGCCATCCTGGTCGCCATTCTGGCGGCGCTGTGGATTACGCGCAGTATCAGCACCCCGTTGGAAAATTTGACCCAGGCCGCCACGCAGGTTGCCGCCGGGAATATCGAAGTGCAGGCTGAAGCCCGCGGGGAAGATGAAATCAGCACCGTAGCGCGCGCCTTCAACGCCATGACAGGACGCCTGCGCTCCCTGATTACTTCTCTGGAAGAGCGCGTCGCCGAGCGCACAGCCGAAGTGGAAGCCCGTTCCCGCCAACTGGAAACCGTTGCCCAGATTGGCAACGTGATTGCATCCATCCGCGACCTGGATACCCTGCTGGAACGCGTTACCCATCTCATCAGCCAGCAACTTGGCTTCTACCACGTGGGCATCTTCCTGCTGGATGAAGATGGGGAGTATGCCGTCCTCAGCGCGGCTAACAGTGAAGGCGGGCAACGCATGCTGGCTCGCGGACACCGCCTGAAAGTCGGACAGGTGGGCATCGTCGGGTACGCCACCGGCTATCGCCGCCCGCGCATCGCCCTGGATGTCGGTGAAGACGCTGTTTTCTTCGATAACCCCGACCTGCCAGATACACGCTCCGAAATCGCCCTCCCCCTGATTGCCGGGCAAACCCTGCTGGGCGCGCTGGATGTGCAGAGCACGGAGCCAAATGCCTTCAGCCAGGAAGATGTGCGCATCCTGCAATTGCTGGCCGACCAGTTGGCCGTAGCCATCGAGAACGCCCGTCTCTTCACCCAAAGCCAGCAAGCACTGGAAGAGGCCCAGCGTGCTTATGGCCGCCTGAGTCGTGAGGCCTGGCTGCACATGCTGGCCAGCGGACAACGCGGCGGATACCGCAGCGCGGGCAGCGGCGTGCACCCCCTGAGCGGTGCAGAAGACCTCGCCCCTGTGGAACAGGAAGCCCTGAGGGCGGGCAAACTCGTCCTGCGGGAGGTGGAAGACACCCAACAGGTAGCCATCCCCATTCGGGTGCGCGGCATGACCCTGGGCGTATTCCGCACCCAGCGCCCAGTAGAGCAGGGACGCTGGACGCAGGAAGAATTACAAACCCTGCAAAACATCACCGCCGAATTGGGCGACGCCCTGGAAAGCGCACGCCTGTACACCGAAACCCAGTTGCGCGCCGAAAACGAGCGCCGCCTTGGCGAACTGGCTGCCCAGGTACGCGCCACCCTCGACGTGGAAGATATCCTCAAGACCGCCGCCCGCCGCATCCAGGACACTTTCGGCCTGGATGAAGTCGAAATTCGCATGGAAGGCCCTGCCGAGGAATAAACATGCTCAAACGACTGCAATCCTACCTCGCTCCTCCCTCTTACCCGGAACCCCAGCAACGCTTTGCTGCCGAGTTGCTGCACTACCTGCTGCTCCTGGGCGGGCTGGTGGACATCGGCTTTCTCATCCTCCTGCCCGGCATGGATTTCCCCAACCTGCCTTTCGTGCGCGTCAGCGCCGGCATAGCCCTGTTGACCATCATCGCCGCTTTCGTCTTGCTGCGTATGAACCGCCTGCGCACGGCAGGAACGCTCATCACCGCCCTGATGTGGATTGCCTTTACCGCATCCGGCTTTGCCGAAGGCGGCATCAAAGCCCCAAACACTGCTGGCTACCTGGTTTTCATCATCATTGGCAGTATCGTGTTCGGCCCGCTTAGCGCCCTGGCCTTCACCGCCATCAGCCTGCTCACTTCTTTTGGCCTGCTGTTCGCCGAACAATCCGGCATCATCACCTTCGACCCGGCCATTCTCACCCCCTTCTCCACCTGGGGCACGTATGCCAATTACTTCCTGCTGGCCGGCATTGCCATGTTCGTGTACCGCCGCGGGCTGGATAAAGCCCTGGATGCGCTGCACACCAGCCAGGAAGTACTGGAAAAACGCAACGCAGAACTGGCGCAAATCCGCGCCACCCTGGAAAAAACCGTCCAGGAACGCACCAGCGACCTGGCCAAGCAAACGTCGCTTCTGCAAAACACCTTCAAGGTGACGCGCGCCATTGCCGCCCGCAAGGACATCAACACGCTGCTGCAAGAAGTGGTAGACCAGATTGCCCGCCAGTTCGAGTACTACCATGTGGGCATCTACCTGCTCGACGAGGACAACGAATACGCTGTGTTACGCGTCGCCAGCAGCGCCGGCGGACAGGAACTCATCGCCAAAGGGCACCGCCTGCGCGTGGGCAGCGAAGGCATCATCGGCTACGTGGCACAAAGTGGCAGGCCGCGCATCGCCCTCGATATCGGTGCCGACCCACTCTTCATCCACCTGCCCGAACTGGCTGAAACCCGCTCCGAGGCCGCCCTCCCCCTGCTGCAAGGCCCGGTAGTGCTCGGCGTGCTGGATATCGAGAGCAAAATCTCGCGTGCCTTCACCGAAGACGACATCTCCGTGCTGCAACTGCTGGCCGACCAGATTGCCGTCACCCTGGAAAACGCCCGCCTGTACGAAGAAGCCCAGGAAGCCCTAAAGCGTGCAGAAAAAGCCTATGCCCAAATCAGCGCCCAAAACTGGCAGGCCTACCTGCGCCAGACTCCCTTCCGGGGTGTACGCAGCCGCCGGGGACGTCTCACCGTACTCAAACGCCCTGCCTCGCTGCCCCCAGAAGCCCAGGAGGCCATCCACGCCGCACAGGTGTACGTGGAAAACGATACCGCCATCCTGCCCCTCCGCATCCGTCAGCAAACCATTGCCAGCCTGCGTCTGCGTAAGCCCCGCGGGGAAGCCTGGCAGCCCCAGGAACTGGCGTTGATGCAAAACGCCGGCGACCAGATTGCCCAGGCGCTGGAAAGCGCCCGCCTGTACGAAGATGCCCAGCGTCGGGCAGCCCGTGAACAACTGCTCAGCGCCTCCACAGCACGCATGCGCGAAACGCTCGATTTGCAAAACGTGCTGCAAACCGCGGTACGCGAACTGCGGCAGGCGCTCGGTCTCGCCGAAGCCGAAATCCGCCTGGGTGCCCCGCAAACCCGCGCCGACGAAGCCTGAGGAAACGCTCATGCTCAAGAGATTCCAACAATACTTCGCCCCACCCGCCTACGCCGACCCGGAAACAGACCGCCAGGCGCGCTTCATCACCTACATCCTCTACGTGGTGTACGCACTGGCCGGCCTCGCTCTGGCACTCGTTCCCTTTGGGTTGACCAGAGCCGACCGGGTACTGCTCATCGCCTTGCTGCTGCTGGCAGCCGGCATCACCGTGCGCCAGTTGCTGCACCACAACCGCGTACGCCTGGGCGGCATCATCATCACCAGCGTGGTGTGGGGTGTGCTCACCATCAGCCATGCCATCAACGGCGGCATCCACAGCACCAGCATTGCCACCTACACCATCGTCATACTCATCGCCAGTCTGGTGCTGGGACGCTGGGGACGGTGGGTGTTCATCGTCCTGAGCATGCTGGCATTGTGGCTGTTTGCCTACCTGGAAAACAACCGCGGCGTAGTTTTCCCCGGCGCAGGCTTTTCCCCCAGCGGATTGTTCGTCTCGATGGGCATCACACTGATTGGCATCAACGCCCTCATCCAGGTGGCCCTGCGAGACCTGCGCCTGATGGTGCGTCGCCTGGAAGAAAACCAGCGCCGCCTGCAGGAAAACAACCGCGACCTGGAAGCCAGCCGGGCCCTGCTGCAAAACCGCACCAGAGAACTGGAATCCCAGGCCAAAGCCCTGCAGCGCCGCAGCACCGAATTACGCATCATCGCCGAAGTCGGGCACACCCTGGCGCAACTGCAAGACATGGATGCCATCCTGCAAAACGCCGTGCGTCTCATCAGCGAACAATTTACCTTCTACCACGTGGGCATCTTCCTGCTGGATGCAGAAAAGCAATATGCCGTGTTGCGCGCTGCCAATAGCGAAGGCGGACAACGCATGCTCGCCCGTCACCACCGCCTGAAAGTGGGCGAGCAGGGCATCGTAGGCTATGTGGCAGCCCACAGAGAGGCCCGCATCGCGCTGGACGTAGGGCGCGATGCCCAACACTTCGATAACCCCGACCTGCCGCATACGCGCTCCGAAATGGCGCTGCCGCTCATCGCCGCCGGCGACATCCTCGGCGTGCTCGATATCCAGAGCACCCAGGCCAACGCCTTCAGCCAGGAGGATATCAACACCCTTCAGGTGCTGGCAGACCAGTTGGCCACCGCTATCCGCAATGCACTGCTCTTCACCGAAAGCCAGCGCGCCCTGGAAGCCGCCCGCCGCGCCTACGCGGAAAGCACCCGTCAGGCCTGGCAGCAATTCCTGCAAGAACGCCGCCAACCGGGCTACCTGTGCGACGAACTGGATATGGTCAGCCCTGTGCAGCCTGAATGGACCCCCGAAATGCAGGCGGCCCTGCAGGCCGGGCGCATCATCACCCCAGATGAACACACCCTGGCCGCCCCCGTGCAGGTACGCGGGCAAACCATTGGCGTGGTACGCCTGCGCAAGGCCGCCGATGCCCCCTCCTGGAACGAGGAAGAACGCACCCTGGTACAGGCGCTGGTCGAGCAACTGGCGCTGGCCGTGGATAGCGCCCGCCTGTACACCGCCACCCAATTGCGCGCCGAGCGCGAACGCCTGACTGCCGAAATCGTCAACCGCATGCGCGCCAGCAACGACCCGCAAACCATCCTGCGCACCGCCGTACAGGAACTGCGCAACGCCCTGGGTGTTTCGCAGGCACAGGTGCTCTTGCAACCTGAAGAGGAATAGGTCTCCCCAAGGAGAGCGCAAGTATGTCTGAAATCATTGCCATTGCCAGCGAAAAGGGCGGGGTTGCCAAAACCACCACAGCCCTTTCCCTCGGCGGCGCGCTGGTCGAAGCCGGGTACGAAGTGCTGTTGGTTGACCTGGATGCCCAGGCCAACCTCACCCTGGGAGTGGGGCTGCGTCCCTCAGCCATGCGGCGCACCATCAGCGACGTACTGCTCAATGCCGCCACCGCACTCAGCGCCAGCCGCGAAACCGACCTGCCCGGCCTGGACATCATCCCCGCCAACCAGGAAATGGTCACCGCCGAACGTTTCCTGCCCATTCGGCAAGGTTATCAGCACATCTTGCGAAACGCCCTCAAAGACCTGGCACTCTACGATTACATCCTGCTGGATTGCCCCCCCGCGTTGGGAGCCGTCACCACAAACGCCCTCATGGCTGCCCGGCAACTGGTCATCCCCACCCAGGCCGAATATTTCTCCGCCTACGCCCTGCGCAACATGCTCCAACTCATCCAACGCGTGCGCCGGGAGGGCAACCCCGGCCTGGATTTCCACATCCTCATCACCATGCTGGACCGCCGTAACCGCATCCACCGCACCATCGAGAAACAAATTCGCACCAAATTCAAAGCCCGCGTATTTCAAACCGTCATCCAGATTGACACCAAACTGCGCGAAAGCACCGTGGCAGGCTTACCGGTAACCCATTTTGCCAAATCCAGCCGCGGCGCAGAACAATATCGGGCGCTGGCTCAGGAGTTAGTCCAATATGTCGAAGAAGCACAAACGATTGCGTAACCGCCTCGAAAATCTGTTCGACGACCTGGGAACCCCGCCCCCAGCCCCTGCAGCCCCGCAGGAAGAAGCCCCGCAGGGCTGGCGCTGGGAGGCCGACGCACAGGCGCACTACACCTATTGCGACCCCGCCTGTGAAACGCTGCTGGGATATCCAGTTGAAACGTGGCATGGGCAGCCGCTGACGTTTGCAGCCCTGCCCCAGGATGCAACGCGCCTGCAGCACGCCCTTCAGGCGGGTAGCCTGCCCCTGGAGTTGACCCTCACCCTCAAAGGCGCGGGCGGGAAACTGCACACCGTCATCATGCGCATCACCCGCAGCGCCGACGAACAGGGCTACCAGGGCTATACGCAATTCGTGGTGACCGCCTCCCCTGCCACCGCTCCTGAGACTTCCGCCGCTCCCCTGCCGCGCAGCGGATTCCGCATCCGCGGGGAAACGCTGGAAGAAGCCGATGCCCCCCTCACCCCAGCCGCCCCCCGCAGCCTGGAAACCCTGGACGTGGTTGCCCTGCCGCCCTCCGAAGACACCCCTGCAGCCCTGGCTGCCCCCATTCGCCTGCAAAATCGTCCCCTGGGCGTACTCGAACTGGTGGACGAAGACCCGCAACGCGTGTGGAGCGAGGATGAAGAACAACTCGTCGCCCAGGTCGTAGACCAACTTTCCCTGGCCCTGGAAAACGCACAACTCTTCCAGCAAGTGCAGGTCGCCCTGACGGAAACCCAAACCCTGTACGACATCGTGCGCGTGGCAGCCCAAAGCCTCGACCTGCAAAGCGTCTTCCAGGAAGTGCTGCAACGTGTGCTGGACGTGGCGCACATGGATGCCGGCCTCATCAGCATGGTCAACAACCAAACAGGCACTCTGCAACTGGCCGCCGGCACCAACCTGCCGGAAGACATGGTCAACGAACTGAAAAACGACATGAGCGGTACGCTGTGCGCCCTCATCGTCGAAAACGGCGAGCGCATCATCATCCCCGATTTGACTCAAGACCAGCGCGCCAACGCCCCCCAAATGGCCGAGGCCGGCTTGCGCACCTACGTGGGCGTTCCCCTGACCGCCAAAGGCGAGAACATCGGCACGCTGTGTCTCATGAGCCGCTCGCCGCAGGCGCATACCGGCGTCAACATCAGCCTGCTGGAAGCCATCGCACACCAAATCGGCGTCGCCATCGAAAACGCAACCCTGTTCCAGGAAACCCAGCGCCGCGCACAGGTGGAACGCGTACTCAGCGAAATCATCGCCGAAATCAACCGCCTGGAAAACCCCAGAGACGCGCTCCCTACCCTGCAGGAAAAACTGCAGGAAATTCTGCCCATCTCCGTCGCCACCTTGGCCTTGCAGGAAGACCCGGCCAGCCTGACGATTTACTCTGTTACCCGCAGCGCTACCGGCCTGAAACACTTCGTAGAAGCCGGAGCCAGGCTGCCAATCGAAGGCACCGCCATCGGATGGGCTGCCACCAACCGCCAGATGCTGGTGGACAACGACCTGCAGGCCGTTCCTGAACGTTTCCTGGAAGACCGCCGCCTGGTCGAGGAGGGCATGCAAGCGCGCATCGTGCTTCCTTTACAGGTTGGCCGCCGGGTGCTGGGCACGTTGAACGTCGCCAGTCAGGAGAAAAATGCCTTCCCGGAGGAAAACCGCATCATCCTGGAGCAGATTGCCAACCAGTTGGCGCTGGCGCTGGAACGCCGCCGCCTGCTGGAAGAAAGCCAGGCCCGCGGCGAAGAACTGGCCATACTCAACGAATTGGGGCGCGAACTTTCCAACCTGCTCGATATCCAGGCCATTGCCCAGACCGTCCACACCCACCTGGGACGCCTGATGGATGTGGAGAACTTCTTCATGGCGCTGCTCGATGAAACCAGCGGCGAAATCACCTTCCCATTGTGCATCAACAACGGGGAGCCGCTGGAAGTGGACAACCGCCCTCTGGGCACAGGATTGACCGATTACATCCTGCGCACCGGGCAACCTGTTCTCATCGAGGACGATGTGCCGGGGCACATGGAAGAATACGGCGTCACCTTCGTCCCCCTGGGAGACGATACCCCCGCGCTGTGTTGGCTGGGCGTCCCCCTGCTGCTTGGTGACCGTGTGCTGGGGGCGCTGGTAGTACAAAGCGTGCGCCGTTCACACCTGTATGGGCCGCACGAACGGGAACTGCTGTCCTCCGTTGCTTCACAAACGGCCATCAACATCCAGAACGCCCGCCTCTTCGAACAAACCCGCCAAAACCTGGAAGAGACCGAAGCACTCTACCAGGCCAGCCGCGCCATTGGCGAGGCCAATCGTATCGAGGAAATCCTGCAAGGGGCAGGCTTGCTGGGACGCTCCCTGGGCATGGCCAGCATCAGCCTGACTCTCATCCGTCAAACGGATGAGGCCGGCGTCCCTACTCGCGGGGACATCTACATGATGTCGTTGGATAAAATCCCCCCCAAAATGGAAGCGCCCATCCTCGGTTCCCCCATCGTCAACCGCGAGATGGCCGAGCGCATCCTCAAAGACCCCGATTTCGCTCTGATTTACAGCGATATCGAAGACCCGGGGGAAAACATTCCGCAGCACGTGCGCGAGTTACTGCGTTCCGGAAACCTGCGCGGGTCGGCCACCCTCGGGATGAGCGCCCGCGGCGAACCCCTGGCCTTCATCTCCTTCTCCAGCCCCACGCCGCTGACCGATTTGCCAGAACGCCACCTGCGGCGCATGCGCACCGTCGCCGACCAGGTCGCCACCCGTCTGGAAAACCTGCAACTCTTCGAGCGCACCCAGCAGGCGTTGAACGAAACCAGCACCCTGTATCAGTTGAGCGCCCGCTTCAACGCCGCCGATTCCATCGAGGGCATCCTGGAGGTGCTTAGCCTGTCCAACATCGCTGGCGAAAGTCCGGTGGGAGCCATCCTGTGGCAATTCCATACCGATGACGCCGGACAGCCCACCGGCATGACCATGACACACGGATGGCATCGCGAATCCCGTCCCTACCAGTTCCAGGTCGGCGATACGTTTGATTTCGCCCAATTTCCTGGCGTGCGCCGCATGATTGAAAACCCGCAAACGCCCCTCATGATTGGGGACGCAGAGCGAGATATCGGCGATAGCGCCATTCGCAGCATCGTGCTGCAAAACAACGCCCGCGCGGTTGTCTTCCTGCCGCTGGTACTCCGCGGCCAATGGCTGGGTATGGTCAGCATCCTGTGGACGAAGGCTACCTCCTTTGGTACACAAGACCGTCAGCGCTACAGCGCTCTGGCCGCGCAAGCCGCCACGGCTATCAACAACCGTATCCTCTTCGAACAGGCCGAGCAGCGCGCCCGGCAACTGGAATGGCTTTCGCTCATCAAAGACAGCCTTTCTCTGGCGCAAAGCGAAAAAGACATCCTCTCCGCCTTCAGCATGGCGCTGGATGCCTCGGATGCGCCAGAGCGCGTCACCCTGTTTTACGTGGAAACCAACCAGGATGGGCTTCCCATCACGGCTACCATGCAGGCGCAATGGGCCGATGGCGAGGCCCAGGAAACCCCCAATGCCCAACCGCTGGAGTTGAGCGCCTACCTGCCCCTGCCGCTCTGGAAAGATGCACGCGACACCCTGCAATTCTCTCCAGCCTTGCAATCCAACGACCCCCTGACCGGCCTGTACGAAACCCTGCTCAAGGCACGACCGGGGCAGGCTGCCGCGCTGCTGCCGCTTTACAGTGCTGGCCGCTGGCATGGCATGGCCATCATCATCTGGCCGCGGGAACGACATCTCACCGCCGACGAATCCTTCTATCTCACGGAACTGGTTGAACCCATGTCGGCTGTGATAGCCACCCGCAGGGCATACCTCTCCGAGCAACTGGTGCGCCAGGCTATCGAGCGCCGCAACCTGCAACTGCAGACTGCCGCCCAGGTCTCCCGCACCGCCAGCAGCATCCTGGAACCGGATGAACTGGCTCACGGCACAGCCGCCCTCATCCGTCAGCGCTTCAACCTGTACTACGTCGGCCTTTTCCTGGTGGACCGCACCGGGGCATGGACTGGCGAACCCAATCGCTGGGCAGTCCTGCGCGCCGGTACTGGCGAAGCCGGGCAGGAAATGCTGGCACGCAAACACAAACTGGCGCTCACGGCCGATTCCATGATTGGGCGCTGCATCATCGAAAAACAGGCCCAAATCTGGCGCGGCGATGAGACCCAGGATGTGGGGCGCTACGTCAACCCCCTGCTCCCCAAGACGCGTTCCGAAATGGCGCTGCCGCTCATCTCGCGCGGTGAAGTCATCGGCGCGATGACCTTCCAGAGCGAGCGCCCCGGCGACTTCTCCCCCGAAGACATCGCCATCCTGCAGACCATGGCCGACCAGGTGGCCAACGCCCTGGAAAATGCCCGCCTCTTCCAGGAAAGCACCCGGCGCACGGAGGAACTGGCGTTCATCAACCGCGTCGTCAGCCGGGTAACCGCCTCCCTGGACATGGACACCAGCCTGAACATCGTTGCAGAATCCCTGGGGCGCGAACTGCACATGGATGTGGGCATCGCCCTGCTGGAAGAAGACGGCAAACACCTGCTGGTACGCGCGGCCTACACGCAGGACGAAACCCGCCCCGACCCCATAGGCAACCGAATCCCTGTGGAAGGTAATCCGTCCACGCAGGAGGTACTGCGCACCCGCAAGCCCGTCATCATCCAGGATGCCCAGCACGACCCCCGGCTGGCGCCGCTCCATGACGTTCTCAAGGAGCACGGTGTCTTCGGCATCGCCATTCTCCCGATTATTCTGGGCGAGGAAGTGATTGGTACCCTGGGACTGGATATCCGCACGCCGGAACGCACCTACCAGCGTGAGGAACTCAACCTGGCGCAAAGCATCATCACGCAGGCCGGTACGGCCATTCAGAACGCCCGTCTGTTCGAGCAGGTGCAGCACACCCTGAAGGAAACCGAGGCCCTGTACACCGCCAGCGCCGAGTTGAACACCGCCCAGACCTATGAAGACATCATCGAGGTGCTGCGCCGCCATACGCTGGTGGGCGACAACGCCCAAAACGTCAGTTTGAATCTCTTCGATGCCCCCTGGCTGCCGGGGCGTATGCCGCGCTTCGCCATCACGATGGCGCGCTATACGGAATTGCCGCCAGAAGCCCTCAGCGAGCGTTATCCCTTGAGTGCCTTCCCCTCGGCGGAAAAATTGCTGCACCCCAACCGCCCCACCATCATCGAAGACGTAGCCAACCATCCTGACCTGGACGATAACGCCCGCGCCCTGTACGTGCAGCGTTTCAAGGCTGCCAGCACCGTCTTCACCCCGCTGGTCGTCGGTGGTCAGTGGATTGGGTACATCAACGCAGTGTACCAGCAGCCAGCTCACTTTACGGAAAGCGAGATACGCCGCCTGACCGCACTGGCCAACCAGGCCGCTGTGGTGGTACAAAACCTGCAAAGTGTCGAAATCACCCGCCAACAGGCGCAGGAAGCCACGCTGCTCTACCAGGCTACCCAGGCGCTCATCCAGGCGCAAAGCGAAGAGGGCATCTACCAGGCCGCCCTGCAGGCCTGCATGGACTTCGGCGATGTGGATACCGCCAGTATCCAGCACTTCAAACAAGTCGGGCAGGAAGCCTTCCTGGAGCAAATGTTGCACCGCAATAAGCCCGATACGCTGGTTCCCGAAGACGGCACCCTCTTCCCAACCGACCTTTATCCCTATGCGCAACGCGTTGCCAATGGGGAACGCGTCGTCAGCGGGCATGTGGCACAGGATGACAGTCTGGATGCCGGGGAACGTGCCCTGTTGGGCGAATTTGGCATCCAGGCCCTGGCCGCCATCCCCCTGCGCACCCGCGACGGCATCCCCGGCCAGTTGCTGGTTACCTATCAGGAACCCCACACGTTCAGCGAAAGCGAAGTACGCTTTTACGAATCGCTCATCGTGCAAACCGGTATCGCGCTGGACAATTACCACCTGTTACAGGAGACCCAGCGCCGTGCCCGGCAACTGCAAACCGCGGCAGAAGTCTCCCGTGCCGCCAGCAGCATCCTGGACGTCAACGAACTGATTCAGGAGGCCGTCAATCTGGTGCAGGAACGTTTCGACCTGTACTACGCCGGCCTGTTCCTGGTGGATAGCGACGGCGAGTGGACGGGCGAACCCGGACGATGGGCGGTGCTGCGCGCCGGCACTGGCGTGGCGGGGCTGCAAATGAAGGCCCGCGGCCACAAACTGGAAATCGGCGGCACCTCCATGATTGGGCAGTGCGTGGCACACGGACAGGCGCGCGTCTCCCTGGACGTGCTGCAAGAGCCGGGGCGTTTCCAAAACCCCCTGCTGCCCGATACCCGCTCCGAACTGGCGCTGCCTCTGACCGCCCGCGGCCAGGTCATCGGCGCGATGACCATCCAGAGCGAACAGCAAAACGCCTTCACCCAGGAAGACATCGCCGTACTGCAAACCATGGCCGACCAGGTGGCGGTTGCCATTCAAAACGCCCGTCTGTTCAATCAGACGCAACGCACGCTGGCCGAGCAGGAAACCCTGTACCAGGCCAGCGCCGACCTGACCGCGGCACAAAGTTTCGACGACGTACTGCGCGTTTTGCAGCGCTACACCATCCTGGGGAATTCCCCGCTCATGACCTCCCTGTACGTCTTCGACCATCCCTGGGAAAAGAACCGCCCGGCGGAGTGGCTTACCCCTATCGCCACCTGGATGGCAGAAAACGACCAACAACCCCTGCCACCACAACCGCAACGTATCTCCATCCAACCCTGGGCACGCTCAGGCAACATCTTCAACCCCACCGAAAGCGCTATCGTGCGGGATATCGAAAGCGACCCGCGGCTGGACGATGAATTACGCGCCGTGTACAGCGAAACCTTGCACGCTCGCAGCCTGGTGCTGGCGCCCATCAGCGTCGGCGGCCGCTGGATTGGGCACGTGGCCGCCCTTTACCGACACCTGGCCGACCCGCCGGCAGCCGAAATCCGCCGCCTGAACACCCTGGCCGCCCAGGCCGCAGTGGTCATCCAAAACCTGCAAAACACCGAGCAAACCCGACAGCGCGCCCGCCTGCTGGAGAAACTGGCCAACCTGCAGACGGCACTCTCCCAGGCCCGCAACGAAGACGAAATCGTCCTGGCGCTCACCGAAGCCAGCCTCGAAGGCAGCCCAGACCTCATCACCCTGCGCTACACCTATGCCGACGAGAACAACGCCCCCATCTACAGCGACTCCGTGGCACACTGGCAGGATGGAAAACTGGTGCACTCCGGAGAAAACTTCCGCGTGGACCTCACCACCCCCGATATGCAGCGCTTTGCAAGCGTCATCACGGATTCCATGGTGCTCCTGTACGAAGACACCGAGGCCGCGGAGGTTCCCGAAACCATCCGCACCATGGCTCAACAGGCAGGTATGCGCAGCATGGCGATGCTCGTTCTCGCCAGCGGCGGCCTGTGGCAGGGGGCAGTCATCCTCAACTGGCGTGAAACTCATCCCTTCCCGGATGATGAGCGTTTCATCTTCGACGGCCTGGTGCGCCCGCTCTCCGAAGTGGTCGCCCGCCGCCGGGCGTACATCGCCCAACGCGCCGCCCGTCAGGAAAGTGAACGCCGCGCCCTGCAACTGCAAGCGGCATCCGAAATCGCCCGCGAAACCACCGGTACCCTCTCCCTGGGCGATTTGCTGGAACGCGCTATCCTCCTGATTCGCGAACGCTTCGGCCTGTACCACGCCGCCATTTACCTGATGGATGAATCCCGCCTGAACGCCATCATCCGCGCCGCAGCCGGAGAAGGGGCGCAATCCATGCTCGAAGCCGGGGTACGCCATCAAGTGGGAGCCAGCAGCGTCATCGGGCAGGCCACCCTGGAGGGGAATCCCATAACCGTGGATGACCTGCAAAACCACGAGGTCTACCACGCACCCGAATACCTGCCAGAATCCCGTTCAGAGGTATGTCTGCCGCTGCGCGTCGGCAACCGCATCATCGGTACCCTGGACGCCCACAGCACGCAGCCGCACGCCTTCAGCAGCGAAGACCTGCCGGCGCTGCAAATCCTGGCCGACCAGTTGGCAATTGCGGTAGATAATGCCCGTTCTTACGAACTCGCCAACCAGCGTGCGCAGGAGATGAGCCAACTCTTCGAAATCAGCCGTACCCTCTCCAGCGCCCCGCTGGAAATTGGCGAACTGGCGCGCATCATCACTGAGCAATTTGCCAGTTTGCTGGACGCCCCGGTGTGTACCCTCTCCCTTATCCGCCATGAATTCAACGAGTTGACGGAAGAAACCACGGAGGTAATGCGCATCGTGGGCGTGCACGCCGCCGAAGGGGTGCTGCAGCACCCCCATGAAGTCGGCGAAGTCTCCCATCTGTGGGGGCACGCGCTGCTCAACGAGGTGCTGCAAACCCTCGAACCCATCCTGCTCACCTCCGATGACCCGCTTGCGGACGCCTCGGAACTGGCCTACATGCAAGAGCATGGCATCCAGACGCTGTTGATACTGCCGCTGGCAGCCAAAGGGGAAGCCCTGGGCGTGGTGGAGGTAGAAATTCCGCACGAGAAGCGCCGCTACCCCACCAGCCAGTTGGACCTGGCCATGACCATCGCGACCTCCGCCGCCGTTTCGCTGGAAAACGCCCGCCTGTACGAGGAACAGCGCGAAACCGCTGAGCGCTTGAAGGAAGTGGACACCCTCAAGACGCAATTCCTGGCAAACATGTCCCACGAATTGCGCACCCCGCTGAACTCCATCATCGGCTTCTCGCGCGTCATCCTCAAAGGCATCGACGGCCCCATCAACGAATTGCAAGAGCAAGACCTGAACGCCATCTACAACTCCGGACAGCACCTGCTCTCGCTCATCAACGACATCCTCGACCTCTCCAAGATTGAGGCCGGCAAGATGGAAATCGCCGAGGAAGAGGTCAACATCAACATGATGGTCAAGAGCGTCATGTCCACCGCCATTGGTCTGACCAAAGACAAGCCAGTGCAATTGCTGCAAGAGGTGGACGAAGACCTGCCCATCATCATCGGCGATAACACCCGCATCCGCCAGGTGCTGCTCAATCTGGTTTCCAATGCCGCCAAGTTCACCGAGGAAGGACACATCAAGGTAATTGCCCGCCTGCAAGAAAACGCCGAGGGGCGCCCCGAAGTGTACCTGGCCGTAGAAGACACCGGCGCGGGCATCGCCCCCGAAGACCAGGTCAAACTCTTCAAGCCCTTCTCGCAGGTGGATGGCTCCGCCACGCGCAAGACCGGCGGCACAGGGCTGGGGTTGTCCATCTCCAAACGCTTCATCGAAATGCACGGCGGCCAAATCGGCGTCGAAAGCGAAGTCGGCAAGGGAAGCACCTTCTGGTTCACCCTGCCCGTCCCCGTCGAGGAGGAAGAGGCTCCCGAAGAACCCGTTGTCGAGGAAGCCCCCCCGGAAGAATCTGCTCCTTCCAAAGTCGTGCTGGCGATTGACGACAGCGCTCAGGTCATCAATTTGTATCAGCGCTACCTGAGCACGCACGGCTACGAAGTGGTTGCCCTGACCAAACCGGAAGAGGCCGTGCAGCGTGCCCGTGAATTGCAGCCTTACGCCATCACGCTGGACATCATGATGCCTAACACCGACGGCTGGACGGTACTCGAAGCCCTCAAGAGCGACCCGGAGACGCGGCACATCCCCGTCCTGGTATGCAGCATCGTCCAGGACGAAGACAAGGGCTATACGCTGGGCGCTACCGACTACCTGGTCAAGCCCATCCTGGAGGAAGACCTGGTACACGCTCTGCAACGCCTGGAAAAACACGGGCCTATCCAGCAAATTTTGGCAGTGGATGACTCAGATGATGACCTGCGCCTGGTGGAGCGCATCATCGAGGAGCACACAAACTACGAGGTCATTCCCGCCCCTGGCGGGCAGGCTGCCCTCAACGTGCTGCAAAGCACCGTGCCAGATGCCATCATCCTCGATTTGTACATGCCCGACCTGGATGGTTTCACCTTGCTGGAAACCATCCGCAACGACCCCAAATTGCAGCATCTACCGGTCATCATCCTCACAGGCGGCGACCTGACCGACGAGCAACGCGCCATGCTCAAAGAAAAGAGCCAGGCCTTGCTCCACAAAGCCGAACTCAAGGAAGAGGACTTCCTCAAAGAACTGCAATCCCTGCTCCAGCGCCTGAACGGTGCGGAGACTCCCTGAGAGGAACCACTCATGCCCCATTTTTCCCTGGAATGTCTGGACTGCGGTCACCGCAGTACCTATCACCCAATGCAATACACCTGCCCGCAATGCGGCAGCGCCTGGCTGGAGGCACGCTACGACCTGCAGGCAGCCCGCGAACAGATGGTTGCCGACCTGCCCAATCGCCCCTTCACCCTGTGGCGTTACCGCGAAATCCTGCCTGTACACAAAGTAGCCCCAGGGTTGAGCATGGGAGAAGGCGGCACCCCATTGCTCCGCGCTGTCAACCTGGGCATGATGCTGGGCAATGAAAACATCTTCGTCAAGGACGAGCGGCAGGGGCCGACGAATTCCTTCAAAGACCGGCAGGCCGCATTGGGCATTGCCGCCCTCAAAGAGGCCGGAGTCACGGAGGCCGTATTGGCCTCCACCGGCAACGTCGCCATTGCGTTCTCGGCCTATGCCGCCCGCGCGGGCATCAAGTTGTGGGCCTTTCTCACCAGTCTGGTGCCCCCCGAAAAAATGCGCGAGGTGGCGTTGTACGGCACCCAGGTCGTCAAAGTCACCGCCTCCTACGACCAGGCAAAACAAATGGCTGCCGAATTTGCCCGCCAGCGCGGCCTGTACTATGAACGCGGTTCGAAGTCCATCCCCTCCGTGGAAGGCATGAAGACCATTGCGCTGGAAGTGGCCGAGCAATTGACGCGCGAACTCGGCCCGCCAGAACACAGTTCCGCCCCCTGGCGCGCCCCAGACTGGTATGTACAGGCCGTCAGTGGCGGCCTCGGCCCTCAGGGTGTGGTCAAAGGCTTTCGTGAGTTATACGATATGGGGCTGGTGGATAAAATCCCCGCCATTGCCAGCGTGCAGACGGCCGGCTGCGCCCCCATGGTACAGGCCTGGCAGGCCGACCAGCCGGAGGCCACGCCTATCGATTCGCCGCGCACCCACATTGCCACACTCTCCACCGGCGCGCCCGGCCGCACCTACAGCCTGCTCTACCAGCATGCCAAGCGGTACGGGGGCACCTTTGCCAGTGTCAGCGACGCAGAGGCTTTTCGCGCCATGCACATCCTGGCCAAGATGGAAGGGCTTTCCGTAGAACCGGCAACGGCAGTGGCTTTTGCCGGCCTCTTCAATCTGGTGCGCGAGGGCACCATCCTGCCCAATGATGTGGTGGTGGTCAACTGCACGGGGCACACCATCCCCATCGAGCGTACCGTCCTGGGTGAAGGCTGGGCGCGCAATCTGGTAGTACGCCGCAAGGCAGCCGAGGAAGAGGGTGCGGCCGTCCCGGAGGAAGGGTTGCTCTCTGCTCTCAGCCGTCTGACGGCCGACCGCTATCCGCGGGTTGCCATCGTGGACGATACCCCCGATGCCCGCCGCCTCATCCGCCGCATCTTGCAGGCACAGGGAGATTTCACCATCTTCGAGGCAGAGGACGGCGAACAGGCCATTGCCCTGGCCCGCCGCGAGA